>NZ_JAMYMA010000002.1:0-506067 GCF_040318275.1 Mesorhizobium sp. M1217
GCGAATGGTTCGAGGCCAAGACCCAGTTCGCCGTCGTCTTCGGCGAAAGGTTCGTCAGCCAATGACGAAACCGGCCTCGCGCACAGAATTCCTGACAGTTCCTAGCCCGGCTCCATCGCTGGCCGGGCAGCGGGATCAAGCGAGTGGCAGTTTAGCTTCGAAACCGCCGAAGGCCGGGCTGATGCGAGTTCTCCGCCCGGTCGTTGGGCCCTTGTGGCTCCAGTGTACGACTTCCGGCATGACCTGGCGCCTGGCTACTCCGTAGGATCGCAGTTTGTCCGTGTCGAAACCATTATCGAAGTTACCCGGCCCGATGGCGGAGTGTTGCGGATTGCGCGATCCAAGGACCGGTCCGTCCAACAACCAACAAGTTGCGCGGAAGCCATCTCAAAAAGGTCCAGGCTGTGCGTCGTCAGGATGGTAGCCGAACCAGCGAAACAGCCAATCAGGTGTCCCTTCCTTCGACCTTTAGAGACTGAGCAGTCAGCTGCCGCCAAGCGAGAATGACGATCGCTCTCACTGCTGCGGCGCTGGTATCGGTGTGCCGCCAAACCAACCAGCCGCATACGCAATCACGACCAATACCACGATCACGGCTACCACGCCGTACCAGAGGCGCCTGTCCTTGAGATCCATCGTTACCTCCTGCCCGCTACGTGTTGGCCACTGGGCGAATTCCTTGAGCCTTTAGCCGTCATTTCCCAGATGAGCGACCCATTTGCCGTCTGGCAGGCACACAGTAGGCTGGATAAGGGGTCTTTGAGAAGCGCGCAATACGACCGCGCCGGCATGATCGCCAGCGGCTGCGACCGGCGGCGGCAGGCGTGCTCGACGAGTGGCGTTGCGGCATGGATGTCAAAAGATCGGCGATGCCATCCAGCGCCTGTGTGATCGATGCGGCGCGCGTTATCCTGATCTTCCAGCACGGCTCCGCGCAGCCGCACCCCTCATTAGACCGTTTCGAGACGGCTGAACCGAACCGGGATGAGTTTGCGAGTCTTCAGTTGCCCTGCCGCATCCTTGTCGATGACCGTCAGAAACTGTGCATTTTCAGATCCCAAAGGCAGAACCAAGCGTCCTCCCGGCTTGAGTTGCTTCAGTAAAGCCGGCGGTGTCCGCTCAGCCGTCACCGTGACCAGGACCTTGTCGAATGGGGCGTGCTCAGGCCAGCCGCGAGACCCGTCTCCGACACGAATGCCGACATTGGAGAAGCCGAGACCCTGCAGGAGAGCCTCGGCATGGCTTGCGAATTCCTCGATGATTTCGACGCTCCAAACTTGCCCGGCAAGGTCCGCGAGGATTGCGGTTTGGTAGCCTAGGCCGGTGCCGATCTCGAGCACTACCTCGTGCGGTTGCGGCGCAAGGAGATCGGTCATGAGAGCAACGATGAAGGGCTGCGAGACGGTTTTATCAAAGCCGATCGGCAGCGGCATGTCTTGGTAGGCATAAGGCGCAACTGATGCTGGCACGAAGAGATGCCGCGGTATCCGCCTCATCGCCGCCAATACCCGCTCATCGAGCGCCGCCTTGCCAAGTTCTTCGCTTGCAAGATCGGTGTGAATTGCAATCATCTCGACCATGTGCCTGCGTAGAACCGCGAGATGCTCTTCGTTCATCGGCTTCATGACGGTGGGGCGCTCCTCAACCAGTCTGCTGCCTCATAACCTTATACCCTGTTCGTCTTGTCACAGTAACCATGTCGTCGAGAACGCGGCTTCGGTTGGGGCGGGTTGTACCGCCCTGCTATTTCGTCGCCGTCCTTGGTGCTCTCCCGTTCCTCGCACCGGGGTGGAACGGCGTGCGCATCAGAAGCTCGCCAGCCAGGCGACAACATCGATATAGCGGATCGCCAGCCAATTGAGCACCAATAGGCCGAAGGCCAAAACGACGCCGAACCCTGCGCTGTCGTTCACCGGCTCCATCCCGTGCTGATCGTGCGTGATCTGGCGATTGACGATGGCCGAACCTGGGCGAGCCAGCAGCGCGATTCGCGCTGCAGGCCGGCCATACGATAATCAGCGTTAGCCCGCGTGGCGCTGCTGAGAAGAACCGGAATTTCGTGATGGCTTGCCGCCGCCATTGGCGCGGCACTGGGGGACTGGCTGTCCTTCTGGATCGGCAAACGGCTTGGAAAGCGGGTTTCGCACTATTGGCCGCTCCCCTGTTCTTCGAGCGGTGGGGGGTCGCCGGCGCTTCTTCGGTCCCTTGCGTGCATCCGTACCCATGGTGGCGGGCATCTGCGCGATGCCCGCTCTGACGTTTCAGTTTGCCAATATCGCTTCGGCTCGCCGGAGTTCGTAGCCGACGTTGCACGGTTTTTCGACGTCACGAGAGGACACGTCTTGCTCGCCGGTCCCAAGACGATCGCGAGCGTTCCGGATTTTGCTCGCGCGGATCGGGAACTTGTCGTCGTTCGCTCCAGTATGGATCCCGAGGACACGCTCAAGCGCTTTGCCGGCCGTGTCGTCTTCATCGGCGGCGGTCCACCGGTCTGGGACGCCTACGCGCGCTTCGTCAGCCACTGGGATGTCACGCGGCTGCCCTATGACGGGCCGGCGGACCGCTGGTTCGATGCAAGATGGCTTACGGGGTGGCGAAGTTGCCAGAAATCACCGCGACCAATGAAGGCTCGGCTCGTATCGATCTGGGATTATTTAGACCACCTCGCGACCCAAGTTCCAGACCGCATTTTATGCAACTTTACATCGAACACAGAACCGACAGCGGTGCAGCTTGCAATTATTTCGCCGAACGGCGTCACACGGTGATGGTCGTGCAGCACCAGCCCGCGCACAAAACGATCGCGGACTCCTTCCTGCAACTGGTGCAATCCCCGAAAGTCCTGCGGAACCGTTTGCGGAGGCCTTCACCTCGATACCGACGACCCGACCGCGTCGATCCTCGATCACGACGCCGACCTCGTCCTGATCCTTGGTCCGGTAGTGTGAGAAAGACACCCGTCGCTCTGACCACCATGCGAGCTTCAGGAATTCCGACACCACGAACCTCTCGAGCAAAGCACCGCGATCGGTCCTACGTTCTTCGTCTACGGCCGCTCACAAGATTGTCAACAATCTGAGAAAGTTTTGTTGACAGGTGATTGATTTGAGCCTTCACTCACAAAAGTCCGCGTATCGGTCGAGTTCTGTCGCAACAATGCGCGGCCTCCAAAGGGGAAAGAACAATGATCAACAGACGTTCAATAATCACATCCGCGGCGCGCGGCGCCGTCTCCGCGCTGGCAATCATGGCCGGCGGCACAATCGCGGTGCACGCCGCCAACAAGGAACTCAAGATCGGCTTTGTCGGCGTGACGAGTGGCGCGGCCGCTGCGTGGGGCACATCCAACGTCCGCTCGATGCAGACGCGCGCCGCCTGGATCAACGAAACCGGCGGTGTGAAGATTGGTGACGAGACCTATGACATCAAAATCGTCACCTTCGACGACCAGAAGGACCCGAAGCGGGCGATCGCTGGCATGGAGAAGATGGCCCAGGAGGGCATCCACTATGTCGTCGGTCCGAATGTCGACGACGGCGCGGCGGCGGTGCGTCCCGTGGCAGAATCCAAGGGCATCATCTATTTTCCCTACGCATTCCCGAAGGAACTCTACACCCCGCCGGCGTCCAACGCCGTGCTCGGCATGATCGCCAACTACCAGTCGGCTCCGGCGATCTACAAATATCTCATGGAAAACAGGGGCGTGAAAAAAGTTGCCTTTGTCGCCGCCAACGAATCCGATCCGCTGAGCCAGCGGGATGGCGGTGTTGCCGCGGCAAAGGCGCTCGGGCTCGAGGTTGTGGCTGCCACGGATGTCTACCAAAACGATACCCGCGATTTCACGCCGGTACTGACGCCGATCGTTTTGCAAAAACCGGACCTGCTGGTGCTTTCGGGCGTCGCGCCGGGCAATGCGCCGCTGCTGATCCGCGCCGCGCGCGAGCTCGGCTACGAAGGCCTGATCTCCACCGAAACGGCGCAGGATGCCAAGGTGTTGGAAGAGGGCGCGGGCGAGTTGGCCAACGGCTTCATCTCGGTCGGCGGCGCATCGACGCCCGAAATCGCGTCCGACACGATGAAGGAGTTCGTCGAACGCTATACGAAAATGTTCGGCGAATACAATGACGAGTCCAACACCAAGGTCTACGCGCTCGAATACATCATCGAGACGCTGAAGGCGAACCCGGCCGCGATCGACAATGTCGAGGAGTTCAAGAAGACGATCGACACTTTCTCGGCGCCCAATCCCTATCTGAAGGACGATGCCAAGCTGACCTATGTCGGAATGACGTCGTTTGGCCAGAAGCGCCAGCTTTCGGTCCCGATGGTGGTCACGGAATACCGCGACGGCAAGTTCGAGACGCTCTTCGTCGCTCAAGTCGATTGACGCAACTGCACTGAAGCGGATTGCCGCAGAGACTCGAGCATTCGTCTTCAGCCTCTGAACGGCCGGAACCATCCTGATGGAACAAGTCATCGCCAACGGGCTTTATCTTGGCGCGCAATACGCCTTGATCGCGCTCGGTCTGACCCTGATCTTCGCGCTAATGAACGTGCTTAACTTTGCCCATGGGCAGATGTACGTTCTCGGCGGCTTCGTCACCTACACCGTCTATGGCCAGCTCGGCATGCCTTTCGTCGTCGCGCTCGTCGCGTCCGGGGTCACGCTGCTGGTCATTGGAGCGCTTGTCGAGAAATTCCTTTTCAGGACGGTGATTAAGCGAAGCGTGCGGGAGGAAAGTACGATGCTTCTCGCGGCGGCGGTCGCATTCTTCCTCGACGCCGTGATCCTCCTCTTGTTCGGCGAAAAGCAGCGCGGCGTGCCGAAGATCGTCAAAGGCGTCTTCGTCTCCGACAGCCTCATAATGCCTTACGACCGGCTGCTGGTCGGCGCACTCGCCATACTGTTCATCGCCTCCTTCGTGCTTTTCATGCAGTACAGCAAGCCGGGACGCGCCATGCGGGCGCTGGCGCAGGACCGGGTCGCGGCGCAGCTGATGGGCGTCGAGGTCGACCGCTATTCGATGATCGGCTTTGCGCTCGGCGCCATGCTTGCCGGCATAGTCGGGGGGCTGCTGGTCGCCATCACCGGCGTCAATTCGGGCATCGGCGGGCCGATCTCGATCAAGGCGTTCTTGATGGTGATGATCGGCGGGGCCGGCGTGGTCAGCGGAGCGATCGCCGGCGGCTTCATCCTCGGCATGATGGAATCGGTCGGCCTGACGGTGCTACGCCAATATGGCGACGTCACTTATCTCGTCATCTTCGCCGCGCTGATGGTGTTCCTGAGCATCCGCCCGAACGGGCTCATGGGCAAGCCGTGGGGATGATGGACATGAAGCGTACACGCAACATCCTCGTCGTCGCTGTCTTCCTGCTGGTCGTACTCGTTGGCGTGCCCTGGCTGATTGAGGCGACCGGTCGGCTCGACCTCTACTACACGCTGACCTCGGTCGCGCTGCTCAGCATCGCCAGCGCCGGGGTGTGGGTGACTTTCTACATCGGCCGCATCAATATCGGCCAGGGCGCCTTCGCGCTTATGGGCGGCTATGTTTCGGCCATTCTTGTCGTCCAGTACGGTGTGTCGTTCTGGCTGACACTGCCGCTGGCTGGGCTATTCTGCGCCGCTGCAAGCGTGCTGATCGGACTGCCCATCCTCAGGCTTCGCGGCGTCTATTTCGCCATGGTCACGCTGGTTTTGACCGAAGTGGCGCGGCTGCTCGCGCTGGCGCTGCCGATCACCAACGGAGCCAAGGGCATGGTCAGCATTCCGCTCCCCGGCGGCATCTCGATCTTCGGGCTGACCATCCTTCCAGATTTCGCGACGCTCGCCAATCCGCGTCCCGCCTTCTATCTGGTGTCGGTTGTGCTGATGGTGCTGTGCTTTGCGGCGCTCTACCGCCTAGTCCATTCGCGCATTGGCAAACTCTGCCAGTCGTTGCAGCAGAACGAGGAACTGGCCTCCTCGATCGGCGTCAACATCGCCTATCTGCGCGTTATCGCCTACGCCTTATCCTCATTCCTCGGCGGTCTCGGCGGTGCGATGTTCGTCGCCATCTCGCAGTCGATCTATCCGTCGAGCTTCACCGTCACCGACTCGGTGAACTTCATGCTGAACTGCTTCCTCGGCGGGCTCGGCCACGTCTTCGGGCCGATGATCGGCACCTTCGTGCTCTATTTCGGCTGGGATTTCCTGTTCGAGACCGGCGAGTTCCAGTTGCTGATCTTCTCTTCGGTGCTGATCGCGCTGATGCTGTTCCTTCCCAACGGCCTGCTCAGCCTCAGGCTGTTCGGCAAGAAGCAGGGCTAGGACCATGACTGAGCTTCTCCAGATCAAGGCCGTGAACAAACGCTTCGGCGGGCTGGTCGCGGTCAACAATGTTTCCTTCGCGGTCCGCGAACGCGAAATCCTCTCCGTCATCGGCCCCAACGGCGCCGGCAAGTCGACGCTGTTCAAGTTGATTTCCTCTTTCCTCAATCCGACCTCGGGCGAAGTGCTATTCCGGGAAGAGCGGATTTCAGGCCTGGCGCCGCATATCGTCGCCCGGAAGGGCGTGGTGCGCACGTTCCAGGAGACGACGATCTTCAAGGGCATGACGGTGCGCGACAATGTCATCATCGCGCATCACCTGCGTTCCAATGCCAGCCTTGCCGGCTTCTATCTCGGCACGAACACCGCACGGCGCGACGAGGATGAATTCGGCCGCTCGGCCGACGAGATCATCGACTTCCTCGATCTCGGCGCGCAACGGCATGAGATCGCCAGCACGCTGCCGCACGGCCATCTGCGCGCGCTCGGGATTGCCATCGGGCTCGCTACCAACCCGACCGTGCTTCTGCTCGACGAGCCCTTCGCCGGTATGAACCATGACGAAACCGTGCGCGCGGTGGAGATGGTGCGCGGCGTGCGGAAGCGCGGCGTGACTGTCCTGCTGGTCGAGCACGATATGCCCGCCGTCATGAACATTTCCGACCGCATCGTCGTCCTGAACTTCGGTGTGAAAATCGCCGAGGGAACGCCGAAGGAAATCCAGGAGAACGAAAAGGTCATCGAGGCCTATCTCGGCGTCGAAGATGAGACGATCGGATTTTAGCCATGAGCGAACTGCTGAAAGTCTCCGACATCGAACTCTACTACGACCATGTCTATGCACTGAAGGGCGTGTCGCTCAACGTCAACGAGGGCGAGACCGTCGCGCTGATCGGCGCGAACGGCGCGGGCAAATCCTCGATCCTGCGCGCCATCACCGGCCTGAAGAAAGTCCGCAGCGGCGAGATTCATTTCCGGGGCCACCGCATCGACGGAACGCGCCCGGACGAGCTGGTCAGGATGGGCATCGCCATGGTGCCGGAGGGTCGGCGCGTCTTTTCCTACATGACGGTGCGCGACAATCTGATGATGGGCGCCTTCACCCGCACCGACAAGGCCGAAATCGCCAGGACGCTGGACATGGTGCTCGCGCGCTTTCCGCGCCTGAAGGAACGCTATTCCCAGACGGCGGGCACGATGAGCGGCGGCGAACAGCAGATGCTGGTGATCGGGCGGGCGCTAATGGCCAAACCGAAGCTTCTGCTGCTCGATGAACCCTCGCTCGGCGTCGCGCCGAAGCTCGTCCAGGACATCGCCCGCTCCATCGTGGCGATCAATCGCGACGAAAAGGTCAGCGTTCTCTTGGTCGAGCAGAATTCGCGCATGGCGCTGCGCATCTCGCAGCGCGCCTACGCACTGACGACCGGAAAGATCGCGCTGGCCGGACATTCGGCTGAGCTGCTTGGCGACGACCGGGTCAAGAAACTCTATCTCGGCGGCGAAATATGAAAGCGCAAATGGACATACTCGTCGTCAATCCCAACACCACTGCGTCCATGACCGAAAAGATCAGCGAGGCGGCGCGCGGCGCGGCTTCGGCCGGCACCAGGATCATCGCCGTCAATCCGAAGGACGGGCCGCCGAGCGTCGAAGGCTATTTCGACGAGGTCTTCGCCATCCCGGGAATGATCGGCGAGATCCAGAGATATCCGGCGGCGAGCGCCTGCGTCATCGCCTGCTTCGACGACACCGGCCTCGACGCAGTACGCTGCGTCGGCGAGATGCCGGTGGTCGGCATCGGCGAAGCGGCGTTTCACATGGCGAGCCTAATTGCCGGCAAGTTCAGCGTGGTGACGACGCTGTCGCGTTCGGTGCCGGCGATCGAGCACAATCTGGTGCGCTACGGCCTCGCCAGCCGCTGCGCTAGGGTGCGGGCAAGCGACGTTCCCGTTCTGGAGCTCGAAGTGCCCGGCTCCAACGCCCGCCATCGAATTTCGGAGGAGATCGAGCGCGCCATCCGCGACGACCGGGCCGAAGCGATTGTGCTGGGATGCGCCGGCATGGCCGACCTCGCCGCCGCGTTCAGCCGCGAACATGGCCTTCCTGTGCTCGACGGCGTCGCCTGCGCGGTACAACTCTGCGAGAGCCTCGTCAGCCTTGGCCTGTCGACCTCGAAGCGCGGCGGCTACCAGGTTCCACTCGAAAAGTCCTTCGCCGGAATCTTTGCGTCCTTTTCGCCCTCCGGCCGTGTATCCTGATGCGTGCAAAATTGTTGACATTCCCACACAGGATGTTCGATGTCCGGCCGGAAACGCGGTGTTCGCGCCGCTATGCGATCCGGCCGCCGGGACAATGAGACGATGGACCTGCTTGGACCAAAGACACGGGATGGCGACAAGCCGACGATGCGCTGGTTTCCGGTCTATGCCGGCCTGCGCGACGCCATCGTCAGCCACCGCCTCGCACCGGGCACAAAGCTGCCCGAGGACGAGCTCGCCTCGATCTATTCGGTAAGCCGCGCGGTGATACGCGCGGCGCTGCAGGCGCTGTCGCATGACCGCTTGGCTCGGCTCGAGCCGAACCGCGGCGCGTTCGTCGCCCAGCCGACCAAGCAGGAAGCGCGCGAGGTGTTCGAAGCGCGAGCGCTGATCGAGCCCAAGGTCGCGGCGCTTGCCGCCGAAGTGGCAAAGCCGGCCGAGATCGCGCAACTGCGGCTTCATCTCGAAAAAGAGCACGAGGCCCTGCATGCCGGCCGCGACAGCGACGCCATAATGCTGTCGGCAAAATTCCATGTCGGCATCGCTGAAATCGCCGGCCATTCGATCCTGACCGGCTTCGTCAAGGACCTGTTGTCGCGGTCGTCGCTGATCATCGCGCTCTACTGGCGTCGCCGCGACACCACCTGCGAAAGCCACGCCCATCACGCCCTCGTTGATTCCATCGAAAAGCACGACGCAAAAAACGCGTCCGACCTGATGCAAAGTCATCTCATCGACCTTCTGTCGGGCCTTGATCTGTCGCTTGGCGAGAAGAAGCCCGAGAGCCTGTCGGACATCTTGCGCTGATCTCCGCTGTCAAACTCTTCGCCGGAGTTCGCCTATGTCCGCACGTGCTGGGCGTGATCGAAGCAATGCATAGCATGCATCGGTCCATGAGGACTGCTTCTTCGTTCCTGCCGTCATAACAGTAGCGCTCGTTGAGTCCGCGGCGCTGCCCCCCAGCTTCAGCTACTCCTGCTGCCGCACAACGGACGGGCAATGCGCCGATCAGAGCTTGAGGCACGCAGTCGCAGCAAGGATTGGCAAACTGCCGGTTTTTCTTACGGCCTTTAGATACGACCTGATGCGATCGGTCGATGGCCCTCGCGAGAGGCCAGTTCCAGTTTATGCGACTTTGGAAGCACAAAAGGGGAACACCTAGCGGCTTATGTGTTTTCGACGTCAACAGCCTCTGGCGGTCAGATCGGCGATCGACCGGCATTGTGAATGCCTGGAAGGGGCCGGAACCGGACTGTCAGCTTTCAAGATGACTGGACAAGATAGCCGGCCCTTGCGTCCAGCCCCGTCTGACCGCTGTGCGCCAGAAGCGACCTTTCGGACCACTGGGGCTAATGGACGACCTCCTGGCTTTGGCCGGGCGGGCTCGTCAGGGCGCCGCGATAGGTGTACAATTTTAGCCATGTTGGGTCCGGGGCCGGATGATGATCGTCCCTCCATTGAACCGGAAACTGCTGGCGATCCTTGCAGCGGATATGGTCGGCTATTCAACGGCGATCGAAATTGACGAAGCTGGCACCATCGGACGCCTGAGAGCTATCCGGGCCGACGTAACCGATACGGCGATCGCTCTGCACCAGGGTCGAATTGTCAAACTATTAGGAGATGGCGCACTTGTCGTCTTCGACAGCGTGGTCGATGCGGTAATCTGCGCAGCCGAAATTCAAAAAGCTGTGGCCGTTCGCAATGGTGGACTGCCGGAGCATGAGCGGATTGTGTTCCGCATCGGGATAAATCTTGGCGATGTGGCGCTCGTGGATGGCGATGTGTATGGCGACGGCGTCAATATCGCCGCTCGGTTGCAGCAACTCGCTGACCCGGGCGGCGTGATCGTATCGGGCACGGCCTTTGACCATCTGCAGGGCAAGCTTGATTGGCCCCTCGATTTCGCTGGCGAGCAGCAAGTCAAGAATATCAATCGCCCCGTGCGGATGTACCGGCTGAGGCTCGATGGCAAGCCGGCGCGCCGCCCGCTTCTCGGAATGATGCCGCGCTGGGCCAGGACGGCTGCGGCGGCCATCGTGGTGCTGGCTCTGGCGGGTGGAGGGACATGGTGGGTCTTTCAGCCTGCGCCACTGGGGGCCAAGCCGTCGATCGCGGTGCTGCCCTTCAATAATTATGGCGGCGACGAGGCCACCGGGCGTTTGGCCGATGGCCTCACCGAAGACATCATCACCGATCTCGCGCAGTTTCCCGAACTCGACGTCGTGGCACGCAATTCGACGCAAGCGTACAAAGGCAAGTCGCTGGATGTCCGCCAGGTCGCGAGTGCGCTCGACGTCGGCTATGTGCTGGAAGGCTCGATCCAGCGCCTGGGCGGTCGGCTGCGGATCACCGCGCAGCTGATCGATGCAAAAACCGGCAACCATCTGTGGTCGGAGCGATGGGACCGGCCTGCTGAAGACGTATTCGCCGTTCAAACCGAGATCGCCGAGCAGGTCACCAACCGCCTCGGCAACGGCGTGGGGCTGATTCAAGGCGCGGGGCGGGCTGCAGCGAAGCGTAAACGGCCGGACAACTTGACTGTCTATGATTACTACCTGCTCGGAACCGAAAGGATTGAAAAGATTACCGTAGCGGATGAGGAGGAGGCCATCAGGCTGCTCAACCTCGCTGTCGAGCTGGACCCGGGGTTCGCCCGCGCCTGGGTGGAACTTTATCATGCTCATAACATATTGGCTGGCTTCGGTATCAATCCCGAGAGCGAGATCAAGGCGGCTGCCGATGTAGCCGAACGCGCGGTGCGGCTCGATCCGAGCGACGCCGAGGCGCACGCCGTTTTTGGCATGAGCCTCAAAGACAAGGGCGACAACGCCCGCGCCAAGGTCGAGCTGGACACGGCCCTCCGCCTCGCTCCGGGTTCGGCCGAAATCCTGACATTCTATTCCGGCTTTGCGGCAGGCTTCGACGAACCCGAACGCGGCGCTCAGTTGGTCGACCAAGTTATACGGCTCGACCCGAATTACCCGATGTGGGCAACTGCTTTCTACTCCACTGCCTATTTTATGGCTGGTCGCTATGAGGACGCCTTGAAGATGCTGGAGCGCAAGACGCCCGATAACTACGGCAAAGGGGGTTGGGTGGTGCGTAGCAGCTCCTTTGCGGCTCTGGGTCGAATCGATGAGGCGAATGCTTCGGTCCGGGAAACCCTCAAACGGTATCCGGACCTGACCGTCGAGGGCATGGTCAATGAATTCAGCTTGAGCAAGACGGAGCGCGGTCGTTTCATCGAGACAATGCCGCTAGCCGGCTTCCCGGCGTGCGCCAAGACCGGGTCGCTGGCAAAACTCGCCAAACCTGTGCGGCTGCCGGAATGCGAGGCGGGGGAGGCGCAGCCTCTCGGGCAGCCATAGAACAAGCTCGGCGCAAAAGGGAGACGTGAGCCGCGAATCACCCCGGCACTGGCGGGCGCTGTCGCCGAAGGTTGGAGGCGATGACACATATGGTTGTGACGCCGCGCGAGGCTCCCGCTAGCGAACGAAGAACTCAGGGTCAAACGCTCAAGTGAGTATCCCTACGGTGGAAGCCGGCTGAGCAAGTGATTTTCTGAGCAGTGGCGATTATGTCAGGAATGGGCCGACAACGGATCGGCAGCTTCGAGCCCGTGGATATCGAAAGCGGACATTCACGTCGATGTGGGCATGATCATCATCTGACCCTGAACAGACTGGGAGCGAGGTGCCAAAAGCTTCAACGCCGAAGAGCGATTTAGGTCAAATCAGACGATCCTCATTACGACATCGATGTTGCCCCGTGTCGCTTTGGAGTAAGGACAAATCTCGTGCGCTTCATCCACCAGAATTTGTACCACATCGCGCTCCAGACTCGGCACGGCAATATCCAGTTGGACGCTAAGAAAGTGGCCGTTTTCTCCGTAGTTCAGATTCACCTCGGCCTCGATGCTCATCCCTGCAGGCAGCGCGATTTTTCGTTCGTGGGCCGCAGATGCGATTGCGCTTGCGAAGCTGGCCGACCAGCCGGCCGCGAGCAACTGCTCCGGATTGGTGCCGATGCGCGCCGATCCAGGCGTCGATAGCCAGATGTCCAGAAGACCGTCGGAACTGCGCGAGGCGCCATTTTCGCGACTGCCCGTGGTTGCGGTCCTGGCCGTATAGACAACCCTTGTGATGTGGCTCATGGGCATTCTTTGCTGGTAGCGGTAACCGCCGCTTCGGCGGTTGCCGCGAACTCGATCAGGCGTCGACTTCGACAACGGCATCGGCAAAGGCCTGCGGCGCTTCCTGGGGCAGGTTGTGCCCGATGCCGCCGGTGACGACCCGATGCGCGTATCTGCCCGGGAACATCGTGGCGTATACGCTGGCGTCCGGATGCGGCGCGCCATTGGCGTCGCCTTCGAGGGTGATCGTCGGCACGCCGATGACCGGTGCCTGCGCGAGTCGCTCCTCGAACGCGTCGTATTGCTGCTCGCCGGCGGCGAGTCCGAGCCGCCAGCGATAATTGTGGACCACAATGGCCACGTGATCGGGATTGTCGAAGGCTGCGGCGCTGCGCTCGAATGTGGCATCGTCGAAATTCCACCGCGGCGACGCGAGTTGCCAGATCAGCCTGGTGAAATCTCGTGTGTATTTCTCGTAGCCGGCGCGGCCGCGATCGGTGGCGAAGTAATATTGATACCACCATTGCAGCTCGGCCTTGGGTGGCAGCGGCAGCTTGCCGGCTTGCTGGTTGCCGATGAGGTAGCCGCTCACCGAGACCATCGCCTTGCAGCGTTCAGGCCATAGTGCGGCAATGATGTTCGCGGTGCGCGCGCCCCAGTCGCAGCCGCCAATCGTCGCCTTTTCGATGCCCAGTGCGTCCATCAGGGCGACAATGTCCGCGGCAATCGCTGACTGCTGACCGTTGCGCATCGTGTCGTCCAACAGGAATCGGGTCGTGCCGTATCCGCGCAGGTAGGGAACAATCACGCGGTGGCCTTTCGCTGCCAGCAGAGGAGCGACATCGGCATAGGTGTGGATGTCATACGGCCAGCCATGTAGCAGGATGACGGGCGGGCCGTCGGTCCGTCCAAGTTCCGCATAGCCGACGCTCAGCACGCCGGCCTCGATCCGCTTCAAGGGCCCAAAGGACGCCGCAGGCTCTCCAGTCGTCTGTTGCGCTTGTGCCGGGCCGATCAGGCCGAACTGAGTGGCGGCGACAGCCATCGCGGCGGCGCCAAAGAACCGACGGCGATCTTGGTCGATTTCATCGGGGATATTGAGCGAATGCATTTGGGAACCTCTATCCTTGCGCGGGCGATCAGCCGAACGTGAATGCAAAGACCTCCACGCCTGAGTCGAGAAACTCGATCTCGAACTGGCGATCGACGATGGGTTTCGATTGTCGGATCAGTTGGTACAGGCGCTGCTCTGTCACTGCGCCTTCGCCCATTTCATTGACGTCGATGCCGTGAGCCGTGCCTGGCGGCTGCCCGTCGATCAGCACGCGAAATCTCACAGACGTTCCCGGCGCTGCCGGACCCATGACCAGATGAAGGTCGCGCGCGTGAAAACGGTACGCGGTGCGGGCATCGGACTTGTTCAGTACGGCGGTTTCTTTCCTTACCGTCCAACTGCCAGACAGCCCCCACTCATTCAGGCGTAGTCGCGCCGGCACGTCGTAGATGTGCGGCGCGTCCAAGACCGCTTCACCGCCGGAGGCAGAATTCTGGGTGCGTTCGTAGCCGAGATAATTTTCCGGAGACTTGAGGGTCTCCCAATCGGCCGCGGCCTCGATGCCGCGGGCATCCACCGACACAGGCTCACGGTCGAATCCGCCGGCGCCAGCCTCAGTCAGCAATTCCTGGATGACCATTTCCGACTGTTGGTATGAGCCCTCGCCAAAGTGGTGATACCGGACGCGTCCCCGCGAATCGACGAAATAGAGTGCCGGCCAGTACTGGTTGCTGAAAGCCCGCCATATGAGATGGTCGTTGTCGACGGCGATCGGGTAATCGATCCCCAGGTCTTTCACCGCCCGGTGCACGTTGTTCAGGTCTTTTTCGAACGAGAACTCCGGCGCGTGGATTCCGATCACCACCAAACCATGCTTCCGGTATTTCTCGTCCCAGGCCTGAACGTAGGGAAGCGTGCGCAGCCAGTTGATGCAGGTGTAGGTCCAGAAATCGATGAGGACGACCTTGCCATGCAAAGCCGACGCCGTCAGCGGCGGCGAATTTATCCACTCGTGCGCCACGCCAAGCGAAGCAAGCTCGGATTGACTCTCGAACTGGTCGGAGGAAAGTCCGTGAAGGAACGGAACCCTCATCGGTGCGGAGGGTATCGGCTGAGCCACATTCGTGTCTCCCAGAAAACTGGCAATCGGAGCCCCGATTGCCATTGCGAGCGCCACGGCGACGAGCAGCTTAATTGCTTTCATCGACGACGCCTTTTCAGTTTCGATCGATATCGCCGCGCAGACGGTTCAGCGGCGCGCTGCGCGCTGAATCCTTCAGAGCGGAAGCTCTTTGCCGGCCTGCTCAGCCACCATGTATTCCGCGTACCAGTCCGGCCAGTTCTCATCGCGCTGGCCGCCGTTGCGCTTCTCGTGCTCGCCGTGGGCCTCCGACGCGCGTCGCAGCGCGGCAACAAGATCCGCTCCGGAAGCGTAGGTCGTGGTGTCGATCCGGCCGGGAAAGCGGGTGGTGATTTCCTGCAGCAGCCATTCGTTGCCGTCCGGGTCCTTGAACGTCGCGAACGAGGAGTAGCTGCGCCGCTCGGGATCGCGCCCCTTGACCGCCGGCTTGCCGGGACCTGTGCGGTGAAACGCCTCGCTGACCTCGGCGCCGTGGCCAATGAGCTCGGCGCGCGCCGCCTCGATGTCCGACACGACAAGATAAAGCCCGCTTGCCGAGCCGGGCTCCGCCGTCGTGACCCCCGTGCCGAAGTGGATCGAGGCAGGCGAGCCCGGAGGTGTGAACTGCACACCCCGGAACGTATCGCCGACGACGAAATCGCCGTCGAGCCGCCAGCCCAGGCCGATATAAAAGCTCTTGGCGCGATCGACGTCCGAGACGGGGATGACCACGACCTCGAGCTTCATGTCGAGCGCCTGCTTTTTGAGGGTCCCGGTCGCAGTTTCGTGCTTTTCGTCACGGGGCGTTTTCATGGTTTGAGACATTTGTCGTTCCTTTCGAGTGAGGTGGTTATTTGGTTTGCCGCAGCGGCCTGAACGCGGCGCGCAACTCGGCAGAAAAGAGCTCCGGCCGCTCCCACGCGGCGAAGTGGCCGCCTTTGTCGACCTCATGGAAGTAGATCAGGTTGGGGTAGGCGCGCCGGGCCCACGTCTCGGGGGCCTGATAGCCTTCCCCCGGAAAGACCGTGATGGCCACCGGCAGCGAGACTTCGCTGGTCTTTTCAGGGCCGGCAAAAACGGGACTGCGCCCGCCGCCGTACTCCCAGTAAATTCGCCCGGACGAGGTGGCGGTGTCCGTCAGCCAGTACAGCGTGATATCGTCCAGCACCTCGTCAGGCGACTTTTCGGGGTCGCTTTTGTCGTAGGTCCAGCCCGAAAAGCCCGGATGCCCGAGCATCCAAGCGGCGAGCCCTGCGGGGGAGTCATTGATGGCGTAACCGATCGTCTGGGGCCGGGTGCCCATCATCGTGGCGTAGGATCTGTTCCCCATCTTGGCGGCCATGCTGAGCGCATCGAACGCCGCGCGCTCCTTGTCCATGAGCCCCGCCGGCGCCGGTCCGCCGGCGGCGAGCACCGCGGCAATCTCTGGCGGTACGACAGCCGGCAGGTTGACATGAATGCCGAGCAGGCCTGCCGGGGCCAGACGTCCCATTGCATTCGAAACGGGAGAGCCCCAGTCGCCGCCCTGGGCGACGTAATCTGTGTAGCCAAGGCGCTTCATCAGCTCTGCCCAGGCTCGTGCAATGCGGTCTGTACCCCAGCCGGTATCTGTGGGTTTGCCGGAGAAGCCGAAACCCGGCAACGACGGCAGTACGAGGTCGAACGCGTCTTCCGGGCTACCGCCATGCGCCGTGGGATCGGTGAGAGGGCCGACGGTCTTGAGCAGTTCCAGCACCGAGCCGGGCCAGCCATGCGTCATGATCAGCGGCAAGGCATTGGGATGTTTCGAGCGAACGTGAATGAAGTGGATGTCCACTCCGTCGATCGTGGTCATGAACTGGGGCAGGGAATTCAGCTTCGCTTCCGCTGTCCGCCAGTCGTAGGCCGTGCCCCAATACTCGACGAGCGGCCTGATCTTCGCGAGCTGTATGCCCTGCGACTGGTCATCGACCGTCTCCCGGTCGGGCCACCTTGTCTGCGCAATGCGACTGCGAAGATCATCGAGCGGCGCTTGCGGCACATAGACTTTGAAGGGCCGGATCGAGCGATCCTCGACCGGGTTGGCGGAGGCGGGCGCGGAAAGGATGCAAAGCCCGAATGCCAGCACGGCCGCCAGTTGGTCGAGCCTCATGGCTGCACCTTCTTGTCCGGAGTGTGGAACGTCACCGTTTGTTTGGTGAAGACTTTGCCTTCGGGATCCACCACCTCGATCAGCACCTTGTGCTGGCCGCTTGGCATGCCAACCAAGATGATGGTGTTGCTCTGACCGTAGTCCGCCCACGCCCAAGGCAGGTCGTCGACGGTGACGTGCAGATGCCCGACCCGCGGAGACACGTTGCGCGCGGCCGCCCCGCCCACAGGCAGGATGCGCAAGTTCTCCACCCGGTACGGGATGAACACGACGCCGTTGGCCAACGGACCCGGAAGCGGCGGCTCCACGATCAGCTTGGATGCGGGCTCGTTGTCGATGGGAACGACCGTGCTCTGGGCAAACGCGCCCGTGGCGAGCACGGTGCAAACCGCGAGTGCGGTGAGCGTCTTGATGAGGGGGTTCATTGCAGTCGCTCCCTTCGGAGGTTCGCTACGCAGCTATCGCTGGGCGGAAGATGACGAGCGTCCGGCGCGCCATCCCCCGCCAACACGTCATGTCTGCAACGTCTTGAATGTTGCGCGCACCTCATCGGTGAAACTCTTCGGCTGCTCCCAGGCGGCGAAATGGCAGCCCTTGTCCGTGCGGCCATAGTGCAGAAGCTTCGGGAACGCGCGTTCGGTCCAACTCTTCGGTGCGGTGTAGATTTCACTGGGGTTCGCAGTCGCACCGACGGGAATGGTGATGCCCTTGGCGTCGAAGAAGCCGGCCTTCGCCGTTTGCGTATGTTCCCAATAGAGACGTGCCGACGAGATCGCCGTGTTCGTCAGCCAGTAGAACGTGATGTTGTCGAGGATGTCGTCGCGGGTAAGGCCCTCCGGCTCTCCATCGAAGGAGCGGGCGATCAGCGCATAACTGTCCGCATCGTGATCGAGGATCCACGCCGCCAGGCCGGCCGGTGAATCGACGATCCCGTAGAGCGTTTGCGGACGAAGAGCCATCTCGTTGGCGTAGCCCAGGCCGTTTTGGTAGAAGAACGCTACCTGCTCGTAGGCACGCTTCTCGTCGGGGCCAAGATCAGCGGGGGGCGGACCGCCGGAGGCCAGCGCCTTCACGATCTCCGGCGGAATGGTCCCCGGCATATTCGTGTGGATGGCGACCAGCTCGGGAGGTGCGATCAGGGCCATCTGTTCCGTGATGAGTGCTCCCCAATCGCCGCCCTGCGCGACGTAGCGGTCGTAGCCAAGGCGTTTCATCAGCACGATCCACGCCCGCGCGATGCGCCCGGGATCCCAACCGGTTTCGGTGGGCTTGCCGGAAAAGCCGTAGCCCGGCATCGACGGGATCACCACGTCGAACGCCTCCGCCTCCGTGCCTCCGTGCGCAGTGGGATTGGTGAACGGGTCGATGATCTTCAAAAGTTCGATGACCGAACCGGGCCAGCCGTGCGTGATGATGACAGGCAGGGCGCCCTGATGCTTAGACTTCACATGGATGAAGTGGATGTCGAGCCCATCGATCTCAGTGACGAAATTCGGCAGCGCCTTCAACTGCGCCTCGCACTTGCTCCAATCGTATTCCGTTCGCCAGTACTGCATGAGCTTCTGCATTGTGGCGAGTTGCACGCCCTGCGTTGGCCCTACAGTTGCTGGGGTCGACCAGATCCGCCGGGACGCCTCGTCGGAGACGAGTTCGCGCTCGGGCCAGCGCGTGGCGGCGATGCGCCGGCGCAGCTCATTGATCTCCTCCTGCGGGAAACTGACGGAGAAAGGGCGGATGGCATCGCTCGTGGATGCGGCGGCCAATTGCGACGGGAGCAGGCTTGCCGCGCCGGCGGCGGCGATGCCGGCCGCCGCAGTGCCCAAAAGTCGCCGGCGATCCTGGTCGATTGCTTCGGAGGTTCTGGTCGTGTCCATGGGTCTCTCCTGGGTTGATGGGTTTGCGATCTATCTACGTAGCTTGAACTACGCCCAGGAGGCGGGATTAGCCCGTTATGCGTCGTGAGCTTGTGTTAGCCGCTGCCAGCCTGCCGCTTTTTTGAGCAGATAGGAGGCGCCTAGACTGTGAGACTCCCTATGGTGCAGGAGCGCTCCTTGACTTAAACTGCGGCGCTGGGTGCAGGCGGCTCCAAAAGAAGACGCCATGACGAAAACGGGAATACAAGCCAAAGACAGATTGTCGTTTGGCCCTTTCCATTTTGCTGCGGGTGAAAGGCTCCTGACAAGAGAAGGCGCTCCCGTAGAGTTGGGTTCGCGCGCCATCGACATTCTCATAGTCCTGACCTCTGCACCGAATGAAGTCGTCAGCAAGAAAGATCTAATGTCGCGGGTTTGGCCGGATGTCGTCGTCGAGGAAGGCAGCCTGCGGTTCCACATGACCGGACTGCGCAGGGCGCTGGGCGATGGAAAGGATGGCGCGCGGTACATCGCGACGCTTCCGGGGCGGGGCTATTGCTTCGTTGCGCCGGTTTTGCGATTAAACAGCCCACGCGACGAAGCCCTATTCATTGCCGCTGAGTTTCCGCACGCGAATCTTCCAAACCGCTTGAGCCGGATGGTCGGACGGGACGAGGATGTTCTTAAGCTGTCGGTGCAGCTGAATGCTTCGCGGTTCGTCACCATCGTTGGCGCCGGTGGCGTCGGCAAAACCACCGTCGCGATCGCAGTCGGGCATCACCTGATCGAAGCATTTTCAGGGGCGGTCTTGTTCGTCGATCTGGGAATGATCGGCGATCCCGGTCTGGTGACGACAGCCGTCGCCTCGATGCTTGGACTAACGGTTCAAACAGAGGATGCGACGCCCAACCTGATCGCTTACTTGCGCAACAAGCGGATTCTCTTGATCCTCGATACCTGTGAGCATCTCGTGGATGCGGTGGCGCCTCTGGCCTCGAGCATCGTCGATGCGGCGTCACAGGTCTACATCCTGGCGACGAGCCGCGAGGCGCTTCGGGTCGAGGGCGAACATATCTGCCGGTTGGATGCGCTTGCGTTTCCGCCCGACGAACCGGGGCTAACGGCGGCCATCGTCCAGACATTCCCGGCCACCCAGCTGTTCGTCGAGCGAGCGGTGGCAGGTGGCGCTCGTTTGGACGTCGGCGACGCCGAGGCCTTGATCATCGCAAGCATCTGCCGAAAGCTTGACGGGGTGGCGCTCTCGATCGAACTGGCGGCCAGACGTGTCGAATCCTATGGGCTGCAGCAGACAGCCGCGCTTCTCGATCAACGCCTGACACTGCTGTGGCTCGGTTCACGGACAGCGCCGCCGCGTCAGCAGACCTTGCAGGCGACACTAGACTGGAGCTTTGGGCTCCTGACCGACGTTGAGCGCGTGGTGCTTCGCAGGCTCGCTGTATTCGTCGGTCATTTCACGCTCGATGCCGCCCTGGAGGTCGTGACGAGCGCGACCCTCGACCGATCGACCGTCCTTGGCGCCATGGACAGTCTTGTCGCCAAATCGATCGTGGCGACGCGTCCGGTCGGAGCAATGATGCGCTACAGGCTCCTCGATACGACGCGCGCCTACGTTCTCGACATCCGGATCGATGACGCCGAGGCTGCCGATCTGGCAGTGCGCCACGCCGCCTACTATCGGAGATGGCTGGAGCAGACCGGGATCGAGTGGCCAAGCCTGGCGACCGGTGAGGAGCGGGCGCCCCACTTCGCCGCCATCAACAATGTCCGGGCTGCCCTGGAATGGTGCTTCGGCGACAGCGGAAACGCCGACATCGGCGTCGGACTCGCCAGCGCTGTCGCGCCGGTTTTCCTGGCAATGTCCTTGTTGCCGGAGTGTCATCGCTGGTCTGAAAGAGCAATATTCGCTTTCGACGATGCCGCCCTTGGCGGACTTGACGAGATGCATCTTCAGGCAGCCCTCGGCGTGTCCTTCATGTTCATGCGGGGAGGACGCGACAGGGCGCGCGTAGCTCTGGAGAGGAGCCTGGCGATCGCCGAGCAGCGCGGCGATCCGCTGGACCGGGTGCGTCTGTTGGGTTCGCTCAACATGTTCCATCTGCGGACGGGCAATTTCGCAACCGCCCTTGAGTTTGCAAGGCGTTGTTCAGCCACAGCCGCGACCTTGGACGACTCGGTCGTCAACGCGCTGGCACACTCGATCCTGGGCATCTCGCTCCACCTGCGAGGCGACCTCGCGGAGTCCCGCGCAGAGCTGGAGGCGGCGCTCGACCGTGGGCCGCGCTCCCAGCGGACCACGACGATCTATCTGGGCTTCGAAGGCAAAATCCTGGCCAGGGCCATCCTGGCGAGGAACCTTTGGCTACAAGGCCATCCGGACCAAGCCATGGCACACGCCCGACAGGCCGTCGAAGAGGCTGCCGCCATGGATCATTCTCTAACTTTGGCGATCGCGTTGATCTGGGCGATATCGGTCTTCCTGTGGACCGGTGACCTGAAGAGCGCCGAGGCGTACATAGATATGCTCATCGCCCGCGCGGAATCCCATTCCATGACTCCGTACCTGCTGGTCGGTCGGGGCTTCAAAAGCGAAGTCGCGATCCGTCACGGCGATGCAAAAAGCGGCGTCGAGGGCCTGCAGACATCTCTTCGGAAGCTCCACGCGGCGCCTTATGAATTGCTCACGACGCCGCTCAACCTCTCGCTAGTTAGGGGACTGTCCGCGATCGGTCAGGTTGATGAAGCCATTGCGTTGATCGACGAGTCGCTTGGTCAAGTCGAAAAGAACGGCGACCAGTTGTACCTCCCGGAGTTGCTACGGATGAAGGGAAGCCTCCTTCTCCAGTCGGAGCGCAACCGTGATGAAGCTGCCGCCTACCTCATGCAGGCACTGGAGTTGAGCCGAAGTCAGCGCGCACGGGCATGGGAGTTGCGAACCGCAATCGACATGGCGACGCTGATGGCCGGGCGCGGGGAGATCAACAGCGCTCGCGAGCTCTTGCAGTCGGTTGCGGCGTATTTTGTGGAGAGCCTGAATACGGCGGATGTCGGGGCTGCCGAACACCTGCTGGCGACACTGAGGTAGAGCCTCAATGCCACTTCTCCTAATGGTGTCGTCCCCTCTCGGCGCAATTTCGACGGTGGTGTGGGCACTATTAATGTCGGCTTCGGGAGGACAGGAGTGGCTGGCTGAATGACCGACATGCTGAAGGGTTTCGGGTGCCGTCAGGCGTACGAAAGTCTCTCATGCAGGAACCCGCGGGCCGCAGACGACGGCCTATGGGGATTTGTGTTTCGGAGCGTGCCTGGGTCTGTCGCGAACTTCCGCATAGGATGCGGTGGGCATGGCGTGGAAGGGGCTTCCGGGCCCGGTCGCAGAGCCTGGAGCGTTGATTCCGACGGGATTGGTGTGCGTGACGACCGGCTCGACGGCAATGTGCACATAACATCCCGTTGACCGTCGCCGGCGTGGCGCGGTCGTACGAGCAACTTGGTCATGCCGGGTCATGAGGTGTTCTCCCGGTTCGGCGCTCGTGAGGTCGTCGAGCAATCCGTCCTTGGCAAACACCTCATTCGGATCGCGGCCGGCAAGCAGTTGGTCCAGAAGTTCCTTCTCAATAGCCATGCGATGATTCTCTCCTTTCCATCATCATGGCCTCGCGCACAGAATTCCCGACAGTCCCCCGCGCATTGGTCAAGGACCGTACCGCCGCGCAGAACAGGCAGAAGAACCTGACCATCCCGCTTTTGAAGCGCCAGGCCGAGCAGCGGCTCAGGCAAATCACCACCCAGATCAATGCGATCGACGCCGAATGTCGTACGCTGGTCGCCCGCGAGCCAGATCTTGTCCGTCGCTTCGACATCCTCACTAGTATCCCAGGCCTTGGCGAAGTCACAGCCTTCGCCATCATCGCCGACATGCCGAAGTTGGGAACCCTTGCCAACAAGCAGGTCGCAAGCCTCGCCGGCCTCGCACCGGTCGATCGCCAGTCGGGGCAGTGGAAGGGCAAGTGCTTCATCCGGGGAGGAAGATCGTCGGTCAGGCAGGCGCTCTACATGCCAGCCCTCGTCGCGGTCCGTTTCAATCAGTCACTCAAGACAAAATACCAAGACCTCCGAGACGGCGGAAAACCTGCAAAACTCGCCTTAACCGCCATCATGAGAAAGCTCGTCGTTCTCGCTAACGCCCTCATCAGGGACGACCGGAAATGGTCGCCATCCCTTCCTTGACCAAGACGGATACTCTAGATGCATTCGACAGGCGTTTGACCGACGAAAGCTTAAGCCCCCAAGATGCCGCGGCCTATGTCAAGTGCTGCGAGGCGAGTATGATCGACGCGTTGGTGCCAGGCTTCTGAATGATAATCACGACGATGGTAGTCATTCTCGACGATACAAGAGTTGCTGCCACTTATTCGGACAGGAGCTACCGGTTCGATTGAACCGGTAGCGGTGAACGGAAGGGGCACAAACACCCTTCGGCCGCGATTTCGCCAATAGCAATACCGCAGAAACGTGCCACTTTGGCGGACGATCTGCGCCCTCCGAAGGCAGAAGTTACAGGTTCGAATCCTGTCGGGTGCAGCATTGCCGCAGTTCGCTTGCCGACAACTATTCCTGCTGGAATTGACAGGGCCAATCTTCAGGCCTCGTCAAGCCAGAAGGCAACTCGGTCCGGGCGTCTCCGCAAGCCATGTTGAGCTGCCACTGGGACAGACCCGCCGAATTGGAAAGATCGACACCCTCGATACGGGTCAGAAAGAAAAAGGCGCGGTCAAAGTCTATCGGCGCGGTGAACCTCGCTCCTCGGAAGTCCGCCCGTGCGAGATTGGCAAACGAGAAGCGGCTGCCGCTGATATCGGCGTCATGGAACTGCGCACGCCCCAGTTCTGCCTTTGTGAAATCAACATTGGTCAGATTGGCGTCCTGGAAATTCGAGCGCTGCATTTCCGCGCTCGCAAACACAGCGCCCTGCGCGTCCATACGGCTGAAGTCGGTCCTGTAGGCCTCGATTCTGTCGAACCGGGCGCCTTTGGCGGTCGAGTCGGCCAAGGAAGCACGCACAAGAGTTGCCTTCTCAAGATTTGCCGCACGGAGATTGGTGTTCCTGAGGTCGGTCGAAGTGAAATCAACACCGAACAGGTTCGCCCCGCTCAGGTCCTGTCCATCTAGGATGAGAAGCTTCTTGTCACACTCTTGCCAATTGACGCCAGGCGTCGCGGCTGCGTCGCAATTTTGAGCGGCAGCGGCGTTCTGCCAAGCAAACACAGTGCAAACCGCTAGAACCAAGCCGGATGTGCCGTAAGCTCTGGTTCGCCTCAAAGTCATTGTTGCTGGACCTCTGCTACTCGCCGACACTCACCCTTACCACATCTGCTGACACTCGAGCCACGGTGACCACCGCCGTCACAGTTGGCGCATTTCTCATATTCAAGCTTTGATGTTGATCAACAGATCAACCCGCGCGTAGGGCGCGATTTGCGAGCGCCTCCCCATATCGGCGGTCCAGCAGAGATTCATTTGTCACCGGCCAGGCGCATCATTCCGTAGGTATGCTTGACTAAGCCGAGGAGAGCGGTCGTTCAGGCTGGCGAAGTCGCGTGCCAAGATTGGCCTCCGCTCTGGACGCTTGTCTCGCTAATTGGGAGCCTGCTCGAGTGCAGACCGCCAACCGCCGGCGTCCGCTGCCGACAAGCGTGAATCCGCTTGGTTCCGCACCGGTCGGTACTTCCCGACGGCGAGGTTGACCCGGCACGGGGTGCTAGTCGCACTGACGGCATTGCTTGGCGACGCCGTTATCTTTCTAGGAAATGAGAGTGGTTCCATGCATCTGGCGGCATCAGTAGGGACTCCTGTCGTCGGCCTTTACGGCTTGACACCGCCGGACATTTGGGGGCCGCTCGGAGTTCCGCATCGGATCGTGGCGCCTCGGCTGCCCTGCCAATGCGCTGCTCCCAACTTGTGCAAGCCGAACAATCCCGGTGGCGTCTACTGTGTGCATCGCGTGCGAGTAGAGGAGGTCACCACAGCTACCCTCGACCTGATCGAGTTCGAAACGCTCAAATCAATACCGAATCGTTAAGCTCAGCTCAGCTAGTTCGTTGAAGCGGCGGACCTAACAACTGGCCGGATCGACGGCGAGCGGCCTAGGTCCATCAGATCAAAGCCGGGCCTCGATCCAGAACCGAGATATCGTAAACTACACTCTGCGTCTCATGAACGGCCAAGTCAGCAAAATACCCCTATTCACCCCCGCCGTCGGTTACTGCTCATCGCCTTGAGATAGCCTCTTGCGAGTCGACAATCGCCTCCCGCGCTATGACAAGGTCTTTCCGGGTGAGAGCATTGCATTCCCTCGCAAGCGCGATTCGAACCGTTATTGCGCGTTCATTTTCCGCAAGACGGCAGCGCGTTCCCGGATAACGAACATTCGATCCCAGCTAACGGCAATCGCATCCCACATAACGACAACGGATTTCCCTGTTAATTCACCGGCCGCCGGTGAATATTCACGCAAATCTGGTCGATATTCCCTGACGCCTCGCGCAGGAAATCTCCCACTAAGTAGCTGACATCGCGACAAGATATTGATGTTCTGCCCGCCCAAAGCGCGCATTTCGCACAAATACCCTGCTTTTTGCCTGTTAGCAGGAAATATCAAACGGAGACTGGTTTGCCACAGACCGGTCGGTTCACCATGCTTTCAATAGGTTACCCGAGGGATGCATCGGTCATCAGCCGTGGACGCGTGCAAGGAAGTCGCGCACGGCCGATGCGGCCGGCATATAGCCGTCCTCGGGACCCCAGACGATCAGTGTCGGCGGTTGCCGTTTGCGCAGATAAGCTTGGTATTTCGGGAACCAGTTGAGGTTCCCCTCCAGCTTCTCCATCAGGCCGACCGCAAGCCGCCGACGGGCTGGCGTGTCCATCAGAGGCCAATGGAGTTTCCACAGATCCGGTGGCACGCGCTCGGCCACGGTCTCGCCAACTTCACCGATGAACTCGTGCCGGAAGCCCTCCTCGCTGACCGCATCTTCCAGCGGGCGATGCTTCTCGGACGTCTTGTCGTTCCAATACATCTTGATGGCTGCGTATTTCGGGCCGAGCACGTCTTCGTAGATGTCGCCGTTCTGGATGATAAGCGCGGCAACGCGCTCCGGATAGGCGATGGCGTGGCGCAATCCGATCTGCGAGCCATAGTCGTGCAGCCACAGCGCATAGCGGGATAGGCCGAGCGCGTCAGCGAAAGCCGCCAGAAACCCGGCATAGGCATCGAAATCGTAGCCGAATGCAGCCATGTCGGGCGTGGCGCTGTAACCGAAGCCAGGAAAATCCGGCGCGAACGTGTGCCAGCGATCTGCCAGTCCAGGCATCAGCCTTCGAAACTGATAGGACGAGCAGGGATAGCCGTGCGGCAGCAGAAGCACCGGAGCGTCGGCCGGGCCGTCCTCGCGAAAGAAAATAGCGTCTCCGTTAACTTTGACTTGGCGGTGTCGCAATTTTGCCTCCTCGATCGAAAGGCTGCAACCTCCCGCATCCCGTTGTTTACGATGCTCTCGCTGGAAGGTTCCGTCGGGCCACGTGGTCCCCGCACCGTCCAAGGCCAATTCGCAAACTTATGACCAGGCGGAGGGTTCCCGGTCGCGCCGTTGAAAGCGCCAAGGAACCTGCCGCCGATCAGATCGTTTCGCGGTATCTGGCCAGATCGACCGCAACGGAGGAGAGACATGCTCGAAATTCTGCATGCTCACAATCGCGCGACACCGAACATCGGCCGGCTCGGCCAGTTCGGGCTTTGGCATGATGCTGCGTGACGTCGACTACGTCCTGCGAAAACTCGACTGGATGCGCGCCGAAGGCATCTGGCCCGACGGCTTGCGATATCTGTGGACCGATGCATTCGGGGTCGTGCTCTACGTCTCGCTTTACACAGAAACTGGCGAACAGCGCTGGCTGGACGCGGCCGAGCGGCTGGTCGCCGATGTCGAGCGTGTGCTCGGCCGCCGGCGCGGACTGAGGATCGGCGAAGCGGCCGATCGCGACGGCCAGTACTTCCATTATCTCGCGATGTGGCTGTTCGCCTTGGCGCGCCTCGGCGATCTGAAGCCGGAATACCGCAAGCGCGGCATTGCGCTGGCGCGTGACATTCACCCGGCATTTGTGGTCCCCGGCCGCGGTGTGATCTGGAAGATGCAGGAGGATCTAAGCAGCCCATATCCTGGCTACGGTCTCGGCAGCATGGATGCCTATGACGGCTACGTCTCTTACCGGACGCTCGATGAGGACGCACTGGCGCCCGAGATCGCGCAAATGCGTGATCTGATGCAGCGCGATTGGCGCACCCTCGACATCGAGCAGGACCTCGGCCTCGGCATGATGCTGTGGCTCGCCCATTTCTTTCCCGACGAGCCGTGGGCCGAGGCCCAGACGAGGCGTTCCCTGCGAAGCCTGGAAACGATGTGGGTCGACCCGCCCGGCTATTTCAGCCGTGCCCCATGGCTGGGCGACACCAAGTTCGCCTTCACCAATTACGGCGTTTCGCTCGGCCTGCAGGCCGCCGGTATCTGGCCGGGGCGTGTCGATAGGCTGAACGCCTTCTTCGAGGACTGGCGCTCCGGCGACGAATACGACCGCGAGGCGATCACGTGGGTGATGGCCTGCACCTCGCATCTTCCTGGTGCTTTTCTGACCCGGGGTGGCGAGACAATGATTGAAAGCGACCAAGCTCGGGAACGTTCCTCTGCCGGCGCGGTTGTCGATGGAAGTGCACCGAGACGCAAGGAACGCGGTTGAAATGGCCATTCTCTTGGGAAAACCGGGAAGCTGTTGGGTGGCGGCAGCCAGATCCACGAACTATCCCCAGCTCGAAGGTTCGATCCATGCGGACGCCGTTGTCGTGGGGGCTGGAATTGTCGGGCTGACGACGGCGCTTCGGCTTTGCGAGGCGGGCCGATCGGTGGTCGTCCTCGAAGGCCTGCGCACGGGCGGCCAGGTGACCGGCCGCTCGACGGCCAAGATCACCACGCAGCATACGCTGATCTATCGTCATCTCATCGACACTGTCGGCCGGGAGTTGGCCCAGGTCTACGCCGATGCGAATTCCGCCGGCGCCCGACAAATCCGCGATTGGGTTAACAACTACGCCATCGCCTGCGATCTCGAGAGCAAGGAAGCCTATACCTACACCTGCGACGATCGCCGGCGCGCGGAGGTCGCGGCCGAGGCGGAGGCCGCGCGCCAGGTCGGGCTAGAGGCCGAGGTTCTCGAACGCGCACCGCTGCCTTTCGAAACGGCCGCGGCATTACGGTTCCCCGACCAGGCGCAGTTCAATCCGGCGATGTATCTGGTTGGTCTGGCGGAAGCGGTGACGGCCCGTGGCGGTCGGATCTTTGAAAACAGCCGCGCCACCTCGATCGACGAAGCAAGCCGCTGGCGCGTCGTCACCGATGGCGGCGCCGTTGATGCCGGGCACGTCGTCGTCTCCACCAACATGACGGTGAAGAGCCCCGTCGGCATGGCGAACCGGACGCAACCGCGCTGCCACACCGTGATGGCCTTTCGGACCGATGATCCCCTCCCTGTCGACGGCATGTTCATCGGCATCGACGAGCCGACGCATTCCATTCGCACAGGCCGTGATGCCGAAGGTCCACTGCTGGTCACGCTTGGCCCCAAATTCAACACCGGCTGGGATGGCGACGTGGCGAAGCGGTTTGTCGAACTGGAAAAATGGACAAGAAAGAACCTTCCGGTCGGCGACGTCGCGTGGCGCTGGTGCAATGAGGATTATGATACGGCCGACAGGATCCCATACGCCGGCGAACCCGATCCCACCAAGGCCGCCGGCTTCCACATTGCCACGGGCTTTAACGCCTGGGGCATCACCAACGGGACGGCCGTGGGCACGATGATAGCCGACCTGATCTGCGCCCGCCCGAGCCCATGGCAAAAACTCTACGATCCGGCGCGGCCCTATCCCGAGGACTTCCACAAGAATGGCCGCAGTCAATCGATCGTCTCGAGCACCCACGACATTGCGCCCGGCATGGGTGGCGTGATCGTCAGGGGAGACGAAAAGATTGCGGCCTGGAGAGACACCGAAGGCGCACTCCAGGCGGTTTCGGCGACCTGCACCCACAAAGGCTGCACCGTAACCTGGAACAATGCGGACCACACCTGGGATTGTCCCTGCCACGGCTCGATCTTCGCCCCCGACGGTTCGGTCATCCACGGCCCTGCCCGAAAACCGCTTGCCCAGATTACATTGTGAAGGCGGCCACTGTGAAGGCGGCGATCGGCGCGGCCCGCGTCACGCCGGCCGTTCGTAGGTTCCGACCAACTCCGTCTCCTCCAATGCGTGTTTCTGGGCTTGCTTCCAGACCTGATGCACGCCCGCCTGTCCTGGTACGCTGAGGCTCGGCACATCGAGCGCGGCCAGTAGGAAGTGGTAATGGTGGACGCCGTGCCCTGCAGGCGGCTGCGGACCATCGTAATAGGCATTGCCGAAATCGTTGGTGCCTTGCCTGAGTGCCGACGGGCCGGGCTTGCCGTCTTCGGCCTCGGCGAGTCCGCCGGCATCCGGCGGGATATTGAAGACCGCCCAGTGCGCGAAAACCCCGCTTGGTGCATCGGGATCCTGCACGACAAGAACAAGGCTCTTGGTACCATCCGGAACACCGGACCACTTCAGCGGCGGCGAGACGTTCTGGCCGTCACGCGCATATTTTTCGGGAATTGTTCCGCCTGCCGGGAACGCCGGGCTGATAAGGGTAAGTGGCATTGCTATTTCCCCAAGGAGGTTGCGACCGAGAAACCCGCGCCGCGCCGTTCACGCCGCTTGCTGAGCTTCGGCGACGCGTCTTATCTCTCCTGGCAGGGATTCGCAGACCTTGTGCATCTGTCCTTCTCCGACGTGATGGGCGAGCACCTTGGACACGACCCTGAATGCATCCTTGGAATCGACCGGACGGGTAAATTCCAGCTCCGCCTTGATCTTGGCCAGAAACTCGTCGAGCGACCGCATCTTCTCGGGAGCTTTGGAAGGCTGATATTGGTCATAGAAGGCGCCGCGCACCAGAATCGGCAGCTGCGAGCCGAGGTGCGCTGCAAGATCCGGCTGCATACGGTCCCGCAAGGCGTGCAGCACCGCTCCGAGAACGTGCCAGGCGACCTGCCGATCCGGCCCAATCTCGTCCATGATCTCGTCGAGCCAGATGTTCGTGATCTGCAGCGTCTTGTCGAATACGTCGAGTCCAGTGGCGTTCATCGAAATCCTCCTTCCATTCAAATCCGACTACGGCTGATACGACCAAACAGCCGTACCTGCCCGTTGTTCCCCGATGGGCATGCCCTGACGCGCATTCATTGTCGGAGGTTCCGCCAGGAGGGAATTCGGGCCGGCTTTTTGCCGCTGTTTTTTCGACCGCCTTTCTTGGCCGGCGCTCGGAACATCCTCATGGGCGGACGAGTTTTATTTGCCGTCGCCGATCACATGGCGACGAGTGATGCAGACACGAGAAACAGGAGAAGAACCATGGCACATCACGATTTGGCGCCCAGGACGCCATCGCGCAGCCTCTACCCATCCGCGCGAGACCCGCTCACGTCATTTCACCGGCAGATTGATCGCCTGTTCGACGACTTCTTTGCGCCAATGGCCGAAGCGACTACGGCGGGCGGTCTTTGGCCGAGCGTCGACGTATATGAAACAGACCAAGCCTATAAGGTCACCGCCGAATTGCCGGGGCTCGAGCAGAAGGATGTTGAGCTCGAGCTGCGCGACAACACCCTCTCCATTACGGGCGAGAAGCGTTCGGAGCAGAAGGAAGGCGACGGCGGCCGCACTTACAGCGAACGCAGTTATGGCCGGTTTCAGCGGACCATCCCCCTGGAAACGGAGATCGATGCCGACAAGGTGCAGGCCACTTTCAGGAACGGCGTTTTGGCTGTCGAGCTTCCGAAGAATCCCGCTGCAAAGGACAAAACACGCCGCATAGAAGTGAAAGCGCGATAGTTGCCAAACTGAAGGCTGCCTGAGCAGGCGGCGTTCAGCCCCTGTGGAAGGAGAGCGGCGAGCACGGCGGCAACCGCTCAGGGCGTCTAGCGCCGGGGATCGTCCGTCGCCTCGGAAACGCCTTCGAGAGCGATTTTGGCGGCTTCCTCACCGGTCCGCCCGAGGTCGGCCAAGGCAATGACGCCGACGAGGCGCTTGTCGTGGTTGATCACCGGAAGACGACGCACCTGATGCTTGGCCATGATCTTCGCCGCATCGGTGATATCGGCATCGTCGAAGCACCAATAGACATGCTCGGACATGACCTCGCGAACGGTCGTGTTGCCGGCTGAGCGCTCCTCGGCGACGCCGCGCATCACGATGTCGCGGTCCGTCACCATGCCGACCAGCCTGTCATTCTCGCCGACCGGAAGGGCACCGAGATTGTCGGCCCGCATTTTCCGGGCGGCATCCCTGATTGTCGTGTTCGGGCCGACCAGTTCGGTCCGACGGCTCATGATCTCCTGAACTTGCATGGCATATTTCCTCTCTCTGATTGCTGAGGCAACAAGTCGCCAAACGCGCTGTTGCCGCGCATCGCGAGATTGCCAGCTGGCCGGACGAGGCTTGTGCGTCTCGATCCCGCGCCAATGCACGTGCCGGCACCTCGCGATCGAAACTATTCTTGGAACGTCCAGGCAGCGAGCGAGTTCCAAAACGGTACCCGGCGTCGCAGCCATCCCACGGGATGTCGCCGCAGGCTGGTGAAAAACATCCACCGGAAAAACAGATGCACGCGGATTGAAGATCATGGCTATCATCTTTTCAGATCGCCGCGAGGCCGGGCGGCGACTCGCCGGAGAGCTCGTTCGCTTTGCCGGGCGCGACGACGTGACCGTGTTGGCGCTGCCCAGAGGCGGCGTGCCGGTCGGCTACGAGGTCGCGCAGGCGCTCAAGGCACCGCTCGACGTCTTCGTCGTGCGCAAGCTCGGCGTCCCCGGTCACGAGGAGCTGGCCATGGGAGCGATCGCGCCCTTCGGCGTACGCGTCCTCAACGACGAAATCGTCAGCAGTCTCGCGATCCCGCCACATGTCATCGACGCAGTCGCCGCAACGGAGGAAAACGAGCTTCTGCGCCGCGAGCACCTCTATAGGGACGGGCGGCCCCCACCGCAGTTGAACGGACGAACCATTATCCTCGTGGATGACGGGCTTGCGACCGGATCGACCATGCGGGCCGGGATCAAGGCGCTGCGAAAAAACCACGCCGCCCATATCGTCGCGGCCGTTCCCGTCGGTAGCCCCGACACTTGCGACGCGATGCGGGCGGACGCAGACGAGGTCGTTTGCGCGACGACACCAGAGCCGCTGCTCGGTGTCGGGCGGTGGTACGTGGATTTCTCACAGACGAGCGATGAAGAGGTCCGCGCGCTCCTCGCCAGGTCCGTGCCCAAGCCTGCCGCTTCCGACAAGCCTGCCGCTTCCGAAGAGGAATTGGCTGGGCATGCGAGTGCGGGTCCGGCGCCTGGCATCAGATCGACATAGCGGAGGTGGATATGGACCGGGATAGCGAGCACGTCGTGCATGTTCCCTATCACGCTCGAGGGCAATCTTTCGTTGCCCCGGATGCCCGCGGCCTTGTGCTCTTCGCCCATGGCAGCGCTGGACGAAGTCGCGGATCTCGCGAGCCGATGGTTCTTGCGCCATCTGATTTCGGACAGATCGGCGTCCACGTCCTGACAGCTGGAGGTTGGATCACCAGTCCCGGGATCATTTGCGTCCTCAACGCGTTAAGGTCCTCGTAAAACAGCGCGCAGCTGCAACCCAAATGGCTGTCGCAACCCCTAGTTGGGAGAAAGACAATGCCGGACAAGAAAACCATCGAGAAGGCCCGAAAGGACAAGCGCGAGGGCAAATCGCCGAGCACGCAGGCCGGCGAGTTCGTGCACGAGGAGATCGATAAAATCCGCCGCGGCGAGCACGGCGCGCGCTCGACCCAGCAGGCTATCGCCATCGGGCTTTCCGAGGCGAGACGCGCAGGCGTAGACCTGCCCCCGCCCAAAAAGGGCAAGGTGAAGGAGAGCACGCGCAAAAGCGCCGAATACGCCTATGAGGCCGGCCAGGGCGAACGCACGCCGAAACGCCGCCCGCGGGTCTCGAAAGCCGTCTCCAAGGTGCTCGAGCACGAGCCGAAGAGCACAGCGTCGCACGAGGCGCTGGCGCAGCAGGCAAAGCGTGCGGCCTCGCGCCGGACGGCTGAGGAGCGTTCCGCAGCCGCAAAGAAAGCCGCCGAGACGAAAGGCGCCAGCGGAAGGAAGGCGGCGGCGCAAAAGGCCGCCAGAACGCGGGCACACCACGCATAGTTCAAAGATGGCAGTTCGGCTCTAAGAAACCCGATATGGCCCAAACGACCGGTATCGAGCTCCGCTCCTGCAGCGTGGGACGGTGCCGCTGCCCAAGGCGAATCAGTGACTGCATCTGCGGGACAACATCGACGTCTTCGCTCGAAATGTTCCCTTACGCGTAACACCGACCCAGAGGTACTCGGCGGCAAGGCCCCGGAGGTACTCGGCGGCAAAGCCGACGGGAGACCGGGAGGAAAGCGCAGCCTGTTTCTTGAGCAGATGCCTATTGCCCACAATGCGGAGAACTCTGATCATGTCCTCAGTAGCCAGCACGACAATGCCACGAACCACCCCTCAGGCGAGACATATCGCTTTGCTCGGCGCGCCCTCTAATCTTGGGCTGATGCCGCAGGAGGGTGAGCCGGAGCCCGGCGCATGGAAGGCGCCGGAGATACTTCAATCGCTTGGTCTCGCCAACCGTTTGGGCGCCGGTCCGTTGCGCACGGTTCGGGCTCCGCCCTATCGGCCTGAGGTGGACCCTGCGACGGGCGTGCGCAATGCCCAGGCGCTGCGCCAGTATTCCGAGACGCTTGCCGAAGCCGTCGGCGAGGAGCTGAACTCGGGAGGGTTCCTGCTCATACTCGGCGGCGATTGCAGCGTGTTGCTTGGCCCCGCGCTAGCGCTACGGCGTCGTGGCCGCTACGGCCTTATCTTCTTCGATGGGCACACGGATTTCAAATTGCCGGATACCTCGCCCTCAAAGGGAGCCGCGGGCATGGATTTGGCCTTCGTGACCGGCCATGGACCGAAGCTCCTGACCGATTTCGGCGAGCACACTCCTTTGGTCCGTGAGGCCGATGTAGTCGCGTTTGGCTATCGCGATGTGCAGGACCCCGCGACTTACACGTCCAAGGCCGTCTTCGACACCGATGTTCACCGGATGGATTTGGCTGAAGTGCGGCGGCGCGGCGTCGCCGATGCTGCACGCGTAGCGCTTGACGCGGTCGCAGGGCAGGACGTCGAGGGTGTATTCGTTCACTTCGATGTCGACGTGCTGGACAGCGAGATCATGTCGGCTGTCGATACGCCGGAAGCCGGCGGTGTCTTGCCCGACGAAGCCGTCGAAGCTCTTCGCACATGGTGCAATGATTCACGCGTGATTGGGATGGAGGTGACGATCTATGATCCCGACCGCGATCCAGATCGTCGCTGCGGCAAGCTGCTGATCGACATTCTGACTGCTGCACTTCGCGACCGGTAGGCCAATGGCAGTCGTCCTGCACTTGTGCACGAATGCAATCCGCCGGAGCGAATGGCAGTCGGTCTGACGGATCGCCGCGCGCATCCATTCCGTGATGCCACCTCATCGGGAACCGTTCTCAACGAACATGGTTCCGAGTGTGCGACTGAAAGCATTTGGCCCCTTTCATCTCGCTACCGCCAAGGAGATTCGCCATGACCGGCAAAACCCGTCCCACCGTCCTGATCACAGGCAGCAGCGGGTTTCTGGGCCAGCCCATCGCTCGCGGGCTGACGGAGCGCCACGACATCATCGGCCTTGATGTTGCCAGGCGGTCCTTGCCCGGCGTCGAGACGATCGAGATCGACCTTACCTCGGATACGAGCGCGGCGAAGGCGCTGGCCGAGGTGCGCGAACGGAGTGGCGGCCGCATTGCCTCGGTGATCCATCTCGCGGCCTATTACGACACGACCGGCGAGGATAATCCGAAATACGGCGCGGTGACCGTCGAGGGAACGCGCCGGCTGCTGAACGCGCTGAGGGGGCTCGAGACGGAGCAGTTCGTGTTTTCGAGCACGTTGCTGGTGCATGCGCCGAGCCCGGCGAAGGGCGCCAAGATCAACGAGCGATCGCCGATCGATCCGGCCTGGGCCTATCCGAGATCGAAGGCCGAGACCGAGACACTGATCCTGAAGGAGCACGGCGACATCAAGGTTGCGATCCTGCGACTGGCGGGTGTCTATGACGAGGATTGCCACGCCGCCTTCATCGCCCAGCAGATCGCCCGCATTTTCGAGCGCATGCCGACCGCCTATCTTTTCACCGGCGACATCACCACCGGACAGCCTTACCTGCACCTGGACGACCTCGTCGACGCCGTAGTGCGCACCGTCGACCGGCGCAGCGAGCTTCCCGACGAGACCGTACTGCTGATCGGCGAAGAGCAGACGCCGTCCTACGACGAGATGCAGAAGCAGATTGGGCGGCTCCTGCATGGCGAGATCTGGCGGACCTGTCCCTGCCCAAGGAGGTGACGAAGCTCGGCGCCTGGATGCAGGAGAAGGTTTTCGACCAGGAGACCGACATCAAGCCATGGATGATCGAGAACGCCGACGATCACTACGAGATCGACATCTCCCGCGCCAGGCGGCTGCTTGGCTGGAAGCCGCGGCACAGCCTGACCGCTACCTTGCCGGAAATGATCCGGCGGCTGAAGGCGGATCCCACCGACTGGTACAAGAAGAACAAGCTTGAACCGTCGGCGGTCGCCGCTTCCGCGCCCGAGCTCGACCAGGCCGCCGCAAGGCTGCGGCGTCCGCTCGAGCGCTCGGACGACGAGGTCGAGGTGGAAACCGAACGCCACCGGGCCGCAACGCTCTGGGCGCCACTGACCAATGTTGCCATCGGACTGTGGCTCGTGGCGGCGCCCTTCACGCTCGGCCTGTTCGATCCCGCTTCAGCACCGATTCCGCCGGCGCTCGGACATGAGATCGCCTCGCCGGAGACGCGCGACGGAAGGCTCGGCATCAGTGAGATCGTATCCGGCCTCGCCATCCTGTCGCTGGCGCTTGTAGGCATGCGCCGGCGCTGGCGCGGACTGCAATGGATCACCGCCTCGATCGGGGTTTGGGTGATGTTCGCGCCGCTCCTGTTCTGGACCACCAGCGCCGGAGCCTACGCGACCGACACGCTGGCCGGCATGCTGATCGTCGCGTTCGCGGTGATGGTCCCGCCAACGCCGGGTATCAGCCGGCGTGCCCTTGCCGCCGATGACGACCGGCCGCTCGGCTGGAGCTATTCGCCCTCGCTCTTCACCCAGCGCATTCCCATAATCGGCCTCGCCTTTGTCGGCCTGTTCGTCTCGCGTTATCTCGCTGCCTATCAGCTTGGCCATATCGATGGCCTTTGGGAACCGTTCTTTGGCCCGGGCGAAACGCCGGCCGGCAATGGCAGCGAGGCGGTAGTCACCTCCTGGGTCTCCAAGGGCTTTCCGATCGCCGATGCCGGGCTGGGCGCCTTTGCCTATGCGCTGGACATCCTCGCCGGCGCGATCGGCGACCGCCGCCGCTGGCGCACGATACCGTGGATGGTGCTTTTGTTCGGCTTGCTGGTCGTCCCGCTCGGCGTGGTCAGCGTCAGCTTCATCATCATCCAGCCGCCGCTCATCGGAGCGCTGTGCACGCTCTGCATCGTCCAGGCTGCCGTCACCGTCGTGCTCATCCCCTATTCGGTCGACGAGGTGCTGGCGAGCTGCCAGTATCTTTGGCGTGCGAAACAGGCGGGAGAGCCGTTCTGGCGCACATTCTGGTGCGGAGGCCCGGCACTTTCGGAGGACCAGACGCCGGCGCCGGATCTCGACCGGCCGCTGTCGGAAGTGGCGCGGGACTTCGTCACCGGCGGTGTGAACTTCCCATGGACCCTAGTCGCCAGCACCCTCGCCGGCGCCCTGCTGATGATCACGCCGCTCGCCTTCGGCACAAGCCCGCCGCTCTACTTCAGCGACCATGTCACCGGCTGCCTGGTCATAATGGTCGCCGTTACTGCGATGGCCGAAGTGGCGCGCGCCGTCCGCTTTCTGAACATCGCGCTTGGAGCCTGGATCGCCCTCTCTCCCTTTATCCTCGCCGGCGGTGCGGCGGCGAGCCTAGCCAATCTGGCGATCGGAGCGCTGCTGGTCGGGCTCAGCCTGCCGCGCGGCACGCGCAGCGCCGCGCATTATGGCGGTTGGGACCGGGCCATCGTATAAGGATGTTCAGCAGCGCTGGACGTGTCGAGATGAGGGTCGCCGAAGCTAGCCAAAGGATGGCGGCGCGGCGCCCTGATCGTGCCCCAACAGCGACCGCGACGCCCGCGCTCACACCGAGCCGGTCATGCCGCCGTCGACATAGATGATCTGGCCCGTCATGAAGCTCGATGCGTCGGAAGCCAGGAAGATCGCGGCGCCGCCCAGTTCGTCGACTTCGCCCCACCTTGCCAGCGGTGTGCGCCCGACCAGCCAGCGCGAAAACTCGGCGTCTTGCACCAGCGCCTCGTTCAGTTCTGTCCGGAAGTAGCCTGGGCCGATACCATTGACTCTGATGCCGTGTGGGCCAAGCTCGGTGGCAAGCCCCTTGGTCAGCATTTTCATCGCACCCTTCGATGCCGTGTATGGCACGATCGAGGAACGCCCCAGTTCGCTTTGCACCGAACATATGTTGGTTATGGATCCGGTCTTGCGGGCCATCATCGAGCGGACCACCGGCCGGGTGACATAGAATGCACTGTAAAGGTTTGTCCGCATCAATCTGTCGAACATGTCGAGCGGGAAATCGGCGAATGGCGCGCGGTGCTGCATGCCGGCATTGTTGACGAGAATATCGATCGGGCCGCGCTCTGCTTCCAGCCTGCCGATTTCACGCTCGACGTCTTCAGCCACGGTCAAGTCGAAGGTGGAGCCGATCGCCTGGATACCGGATTCGGCCAACGATCCGAGTGCCTTTTGAACGTGGTCTTCGTCCCGCCCATTGATGATCACCGTCGCGCCGGCGCTCGCCAGCGCCTTCGCCATGGCAAAGCCGATTCCGCGGCTCGATCCGGAGATGAAAGCGGTTTTGCCGGCGAGGCCGAACAGGTCCGATAGGTCGGTCAATGTTTGTTTCCCAGAGATGCGGCCAGATGCAGGCGATCGAGGCCCTGCCGTACATCGTAAGCGCGAACGACCGCTGTCAGCAATGGCGAGATTGCCGGCGATAAACGCTTATCCCCGCCAGACGCCTTCCCGGCGCAGATCGTCCATCGTGCGCGAAAGGCCTTCGCGCAGGATCGACACCATGTCGTCGATCTGCTCGCGCGTGATGATCAATGGCGGCGACATCACGCACATGTTAATCAGCGGCCGGACCAACAGGCCGAGCTCGTGGCAATGCGCGTCGATGCGTTTGCCGACATCCTTGTCGAGCTGCAGTGGATCCTTGCTGTCGCGGTCGGCGACGCATTCGACGCAGCCCATCAGCCCCATGCCGCGCACCTCACCGACCAGCGGCAATTCCTCCAGCGTCTTCAGTTGCGCCTGGAAGTAGGGCGCGACCTCGCGCGTATGGGCCAGCACGCTTTCGTCCAGAATATCGAGGTTCTTCAGCGCCACCGCGCAGCCGACCGGATGGCTGGTGTAGGTCAGGCCATGGCCGAACATGGCGTCCGGATGGTTCGAGCGGCGCAGCTCCTCCAGCAGCCGTTCCGAAAGGATGACGCCGCCGAGCGGGAAATAGCCTGAGGTCACCCCTTTCGCAAAGGTGATCATGTCGGGCTCGATGCCGAACACCTCGCCGGAGGCAAAGACATGGCCAAGCCGGCCGAAGGCGGTCACCACCTCGTCGGAAACATAGAGGATGTCGTTGTCGCGGCAGATCTGCCGGATGCGCTGGAGATAGCCTTCGGGCGGCACGATGACCCCGCCTGATGCCTGCACCGGCTCGCCGACGAAAGCACCGATCCTGTCGGCGCCGACGCGGGCGACTGTGTCGCGGAATTCGGCGACCAGAGCATCGGTGAAAGCGGCAACGCTCATGCCCTTCGGACGGCGGAACGGATCGGGTGAGGACAATTTGACGACCAGCTCGTCTGCGCCATCCATCCAGTCACGGTCGCGCGGACGCCCGTTAAGCGAGGCCGACAGATAGGTCGAGCCGTGATACGCGCCGCCCCGGCTCAGGATCAGCTTCTTTTCCGGGCGGCCGCGCACATTGTTGTAAAATTGCATAAAGCGCAGCGCCGTCTCGACCGCCGAGGAGCCGCCCGTGGTGAAGAAAACATGGCTGAGATCGCCCGGCGCGTGGCCGGCGATTCGCATGGCCAGTTCCGCCGACGGCGCATTCATCGTGTACCACGGCGTGTTGTAGGACAGCGCCATCGCCTGGTCGTACATTACCTTGGCGAGCTCTTCGCGACGGTGGCCGACATTGATGCACCACATGCCCGCCGGTCCGTCGATCAGCCGCTTGCCGGTGGCATCGGTGATGTAGATGCCCTCGCCCGCGCCGATCAGGACGCGTGCCTCCGCGCCGACCGAGCCGGCGAACGGCCAGGGCTGGACAAGATGGCGCTTGGCCAGTTCGACGGCATCCTGAGCGCCGGCTCCAGCCATTTCGGTCGAAGTGATGTCTCTTGCCGCCGCCATCTTCGCCTCGCATTGTATGCCGCAATTTCACCGGACACGAAGCTGGTTCACGCTCCAGGAAAGCTCGGCTTTCTTCGTTCATTTTGAATGGCCGTTCAATCAATATTGCAGAAATAGCGCTTGATTTCAATCCGCCGATGCGCGCATGATGAAAGAAAGCCGGCAAGCTCGGAGCACGATTGCGCCCTGGGCATAAAGTGGGAACAGATAGCCGGTTCCAGCAATGGGATGCCGCATGGCAGGACAGTCCGCGCCAGCAACCGAAATCACGCCGGAGACCCTGCCCGAGGGCCTGCAATGATGGTGGCCGCGGAAGGGTCGCCCGCTTTCGGCATGACGCGGGCGAGGCGAAACGCCCTTCTGCAATCAGAACCCGTTCAGGGTCTTGCCCTGATCAGCCCGACCTTCGTCTATGCGCTGATACTTCTGGTGCTGCCGATCCTGGCGGTCATCGCGCACTCCTTCTGGACGCAGAATTACCTCACTGTCGACCATACCTTCACGCTTGAAAACTACCGCCTCGCGCTGACCGAGCCGATCTATCGCGACCTGCTGTGGCGCTCGCTCTACATCTCGCTGACGGTGAGCTTCTTCACGGTCGTGCTCGCCTATCCGATCGCCTATTTCATCTCGTTCCACGGCGGCCGCCACAAGAGCCTGTGGCTGTTCCTGATCACCATCCCGTTCTGGACCAGCTATTTGCTGCGGGTAATGTCGTGGAAGGTCATCCTCGGCTATAATGGCGTGCTCAATTCCGGCCTGATGGGCCTTGGCATCATCGACGAGCCGTCGACCGCGCTGCTTTACAATTCGACTGCCGTCATCATCACGCTGACCCACGCCTGGGCAGCCTTCGCCATCCTGCCGATCTTCGTCTCGCTGGAAAAAATCGACCGCACGCTGGTCGAGGCGGCCACGGACCTCGGCGATGGCCCTGTCCGTTCCTTCCTGCGCGTGACGCTGCCGCTTTCGGCGCCCGGCATCATTTCGGCAGCGCTGATCGTCATGATCCCGACGGTCGGCGATTACGTCACGCCGAAGCTTGTCGGCGGCAAAGACGGCGTCATGATCGCCAATGCCATCCAGGCGCAATTCGGCAAGGCCTCCAATTGGCCGCTGGGTGCTGCACTCTCCGTCACCACGATGCTGGTTGTGACGCTGATCGCAGGCGCCACGGTTCTGATCATCCGTGCCGCCCAGCGGCTGGCACGATGAGGCTGGCGCGATGAGGCCGGCGCGATGACGGCGATGCGCCGCTTGCTGCCGGGCCGATTGCTGCCGGCCTATGCGTTCCTCTACGTCGTGTTTCTCTATCTGCCGGTTATCTTCCTGCCGATCTTCTCCATCAACACCGCCGCGACGCCGAAATTCCCGCTCTCCGGCTTCACCTTGAAATGGTACCACGACCTGCCGCGCACGCCGGCGCTGCTCGACGCCACCTGGAACAGCCTGGTCGTCGGGGTATCGGCTTCCATCCTGTCGACCGTTCTTGGCATCCTCGCCGCGCGCTCGATCACCCGCTACCGCTATCCCGGCCGCCGCGCCATCAACGGCCTGATCATGGCGCCGCTGGTACTGCCCGAAATCATCGTTGCCATCTCCTTGCTACTGGTGATCCTGCAACTCGGTTTGAGCCTGTCGCTGTTCACCGTCGTGCTTGGCCACGTCCTGGTCTGCGTTCCCTATTCAATGACGGTGCTGACCGCCGGCTTCGAGGGCTTCGACCGCAGCCTGGAGGAAGCCTCCGCCGATCTCGGCGAGAGCGCCTTCGGCACGTTTCGGCGGGTGACGCTGCCGATGGTGGCGCCGGCGATCATTTCAAGCCTGCTCGTCTGCTTCACCATTTCGCTCGATGAGTTCCTCATCGCCTTCTTCCTGACCGGCACCGAGGCTACACTGCCGATCTATATCTGGGGCCAGTTGCGTTTCGCCGCGAAACTGCCCGGCGTGCTGGCGCTGGGCACGCTGTTGCTGGTTGCCTCGTTTCTTTTGATGACCATCGCCGAAATCCTGCGCCGCCGCGCGGCCAGACGCACCCAGAACGAAGGAGGCCTCCATGCCTGAGCGGCCCCAAATCGAGCGCTCTATGATCGAGATCCGCAACGTCACGCGCAGCTATGGTTCGTTCAAGGCGCTGGACGACGCCTCGCTGACCATCAGGGAGGGCGAATTCTTTTCGCTGCTTGGCCCGTCCGGCTGCGGCAAGACCACGCTGTTGCGTATGATTGCCGGTTTCGACAACCCGACCAGCGGCTCGATCTCCGTCGATGGCCAACCGATGGAAGGCATCCCCGCCAACCGCCGGCCGACCAACATGGTGTTCCAGAGCTACGCCATCTTCCCGCACCTCAATGTCGAGCAGAACGTCGCCTATGGCTTGAAGCGGCTGAAGCTGGCCGGCACGGAGGAAAGGCGCCGCGTCGAGGAAGCCCTCGCCCAGGTGTCGCTGACCGGCCTCGGCAAGCGGCTCGCCACCGAGCTTTCCGGCGGCCAGCGCCAGCGCGTGGCGCTGGCCCGCGCGCTGGTGATGCGCCCAAAAGTGCTTTTGCTCGACGAGCCGCTGTCGGCGCTGGACAAGAAATTGCGCGAGCAGATGCAGGTCGAACTGCGCCGCCTGCAGCAGGCGGTCGGCATCACCTTTGTCCTGGTAACCCACGACCAATATGAGGCACTGGCGATGTCGGATCGCATCGCAGTGATGTTCGGCGGCATGATTGCGCAGGTCGCATCGCCGAAGGAGATCTACCAGCGGCCGGTCAATCGCCAGGTGGCCGACTTCCTCGGCGGCATGAATTTCGTCAAAGCGGAGATCGTCGAGGAGAACGGCGCCTCGCTGGTGCTCGACACGCTGGGCTTCGGCCGCGTCAAGACCGACAAGCCGAAAGCTTTTGTGCGCAATGGCGCCGCCGCGACGCTTGGCATCCGGCCCGAGCGCCTGCGCGTTCTGTGGGACGATGCGACGGCAAAATTCGAGGTCGCCGGCAAGGTGGTCGAGCGCCATTATTTTGGCGAGATCACCCATTTGATCGTCGAGATACCAGGGCTGGAAAAGCCGTTGTCGGTGACCGAGACCAACGACTTCGGCGCCGACGACATTCCGGTCGGCACCACGATCCGCCTCGCCTACGACCCAGAGGCCTTGGTGGCGATGGCAGATTGACGCTATCTCACCTCCAATTCGGCGGACAGATAGTCACTTAATCGATGGTCGCCTGCCTTCTTTGAATCCTCCAGCAGCATTTTAAGATCATCAATGTCGACCAATCCATGGTTCTGCAAATAGACGACTGTAAGCTCCGGGTCGAACCCGCACTTGAGATTACCCAATTGGCTAAGCACGTGATAATGCGCACGGTCGCCGGACTTCCAAACAGCAAATGAGTTGATCGGCCAGCCGCCCTGAAGGTCAGCTTTAAGTGAGCTTGCCGAGTATTCGCAGACCTTCTTTAAGGTATTGTCGAGTTCACCAATCTCGATTGGGTGGGGCGCCGAATAATAGCCAGCCGCAAATCCTGTAACTGCCATGACCGCACCGGTGAGTACGATCTTCGAGACCGTTTTCATACCGCTCAGATCTCCTCGATCAACCGCCGCGCCATTTTTCGCCCGGCGACGATTGCACCCTCGACATAGCCTGGGAATGACGGCGACAGCTCCGACGAGGCGAAATGGACCGGCGGCGCGCCGGCGCGGATGATGCGTTCGGCATTGGTTGCCGTCGCATCGACGATAAGGTCGCTGTAGCCGCCACCGCTCCAGCGATCGTCCGTCCAGTCACGGTAGCTGAGATCGGAGAAGCCAGCCGCCTCGGCGCCGAGCGCTTGCTCCAGTTTTGACGTCACCTTAGCGCGCAGTTCCGCCTCGCCCAGTTCGCGCCAGCGCCGGGCCAGCGGCCCGCCGATGAAGACGACAAGTGCTGGATGACCGTCGTCATTGCCGGCGTCGCAGGCAAAAAGCCCGTGCGGATCGCGCCACATCACCATGCCGCTCAAGCCCCTGTCGCGCCAGAAGGCCGTGGGATAACGCGCCAGCATCTTGATTACCGCGCCGCTTTGCCAGACGCCGAGCGCTGCTTCCAGCGCAGCCGGCAGCAGCGGTACGAAATCCAGTCTCGACGCCATCATCGGCGGGACTGCGACCAGCACCGCTCGCGCCTCGATTGAGCCTGCGGCCGAGACGACGCGAACCCCTTCCGCTCGACGCTCGATGGTCTTGACCGGCGTGTTCAGCCGCAGGCGACCACCGAGGTCGCGGGCCAGGTCGTCTGCCAGCGAATGCATGGTTTCGCGCACGAAATACTGCAGTTCCGACACCTCGTTGGTGATGCGGCGGTCGTTGTCGATCAGGTACCACAGCGGCAGCCTTTCCATTGCCAGGCACCAAAGGCCCTCGATCAGCGAATGAAAGACCGCCTTGGCTTCATCGGGATCATTCTGGCGATCGAGCCATGCCGCGACGGTCAAACCGGCAATGGCCGGATCGTCCGGTGCAATCGCGTTCATCCGCTCGCGTATTCGCATGGCGGTGCCATAAGTGCGCTCGGCTTGCGCCTCGCTCATCCGCGGTTGGGTGATGAATTCGCCGGCGAAATGCGTCCCGACCAGCGTCTTGCCGCGTGCCCGCACCAGCGCCATCAGTTCGGGCATGTCCTCGCACAGGAACTGGCCGCCGCTGTCGATGCGCTCGCCGAGCCCGTTCGGCATGGCTTCGACGCGTCCGCCGACGCGGTCGCGGGCTTCGAGCAGCACGAAATCGACGCCAGCGTTGTTCAGCTCATGCGCCGCCGACAGGCCGGTGAAGCCGGCGCCGACGACGACCACCTCGGCTCGTTCGATCTCGGACGTCAATAGCCGACCTTGATCTTCTCGAATTCGGCGATCATCCGCTGCTTGAGCTCCGGCGCCACCGGCTGCTGGAACAGCGTCTTGTCGAGGAACTTGTCGAGATCGTCGAAGCCGCGCTCGGCCAGGATCTTGGGATCGATTGCCGCCATGGCAGCGGCGTTGCCATGGCCATAGCCGAACGTCTTGACCCGATAGTCGGATACAGCAGGCGCATTGACAGCGTTCAGGAAATCATAGGCCTGGTCGAGATCACCCGGTGCGTCCTTCATCAGCACATAGCCGCACACCCATGTCGACAGGCCTTCCTTGGTATCGCGGTTCATGGCGATCGGCACGCCTTGGCCCTTGAGGGTGACGAAAGTCTCGTTCCAGCCCCAGGCGAGATCGACCTCGTTGCCGGAGAAGGCCTGATTGATATCGGTGTCGTCGGTCCAGTAGAAGCGGATGTTCTTGTGCACGTCACGCAGAAATGCCGAGGCGCCCTTGAACTGCGCGTCGGTCATCTTGTTCCAGTCCTTGAGGCCGATGACCAGGCTGGCCAGCGCGTAGGCGTCGTCGACATTGTCGCCAATGGTAACGCGCCCCTTGAACTTCAGATCGGCAAAGATCCTGAGCGACTGCGCCTGATCCGGCGTCACATTGTCGGTGCGGTAAAGCAGGGCCGTATTGCCCCAGTCGAAAGGCATGAACCAGGCCTTGCCGTCAGCGGTGGTGGCGAGATCCTTCATCGCCATGATGCCGGGATTGAGATCCTTCCAGCCGGCGATACGGCTGGTGTCGAGCGGCTGCAGCATGCCGGCCTCGCGCCATTTCACCACGCTTTGCGAGCAGGGATGCGCAATGTCCGCCTTGAAGCCGGCCCGCATTTTCTGAAAGGCCTCTTCCTCGTCGCCGAAGAAGGCGAAGGTCGGCTCGGCGCCTTGTTCGGCGGTGTAGGCCGGATGCAGCAGCGGGTCCTCATAGCCCGACCAGTCGAACACGACGAGGTCGCCGCCGCCTGCCGCAAGTGCCGCGACTGTGCCTGCGCCGATTGCGCAGGCCGCGGCGATGGCCAGGCGGCGAAGCACGGAATTCATGGCGCAAAGCTCCTCATCGCGGGAAACACCGCGGCGACGTTAGGAGAATTCGGGAGCTTTGGCGAGCCCGTCCGCCCGCTATGTCCGTGGGCAGACGGGCCAGGCGAGGAGAGCTCAATAGCCGGCTTTGATCTTCTCGAACTCGGCGATCATCTTGAGCTTGAGATCGGATGGAACCGGCGACTGGAACAGCGTCTTGTCGACGAACTTCTGCACATCGTCATAGCCTTTCTCCTTTAGTCGACGCCGGCCATGCCATTGGCATTGGCCTGGCCGTAGCCCCAGTCCTTGACCAGGACCTTGGCGACTTCCGGATCGTTGACGGCGTTGAGATAATCATAGGCCTTGTCGGCATTGCCGGGCGCATCCTTGAACAGCACATAGCCGCAGACCCAGGTCGAAATGCCCTCGTCGGTGTCCTTCTTGGCCTTGATCGGCACGCCGGCGGCGACAGACTGCACCGTCGCGTCGTTCCAGGCCCATGCGAGATCGACCTCGCCGCCGCTCAACAGCTGCACGATATCGGTTGAGTCGGTCCAGTAGGAGCGGACGTTCTTGTGCACCTGGCGCAGGAAGCCTGATGCCTGTTTGAACTGGTCGTCCGTCATCTTGGTCCAGTCCTTCAGGCCGATGGCGAGACTGGCCAGCGCGTAGGCGTCGTCGACATTGTCACCGACGGAAACCCGGCCCTTGAACTTCGGATCGGCGAAGGCCTTCAACGACTGCACGTCCTTCGCATCGATCTTGTCGGAATTGTAGGTCAGCTGCGTGTTGCCCCAGTCCCAAGGCATGAACCAGGCCTTGCCGTCGGCGGTGGTGGCGAGATCCTTCATCGCCATTATGCCGGGATTGAGGTCTTTCCAGCCTGATATCTTCGAGGTGTCGAGCGGCTGCAGCAGGCCGGCCTCGCGCCATTTCACCACGCTTTGCGAGCAGGGATGGCCAAGATCGGCCTTGAAACCGGAGCGGACCTTTTCGAACGCCTCGTCCTCGTCGCCGAAGAAGGTGAAAGTCGGCGAATCGCCGTTCTTTTCGACATATTTCGGATGGAAGCCGGGCTCCTCGTAGCCAGACCAGTCGAACACAACGAGATCCCTGTCCGCAGCCAGCGCCGCCGCCGAAGCGGCGAGCGCTCCGGCCAATGCCAATGTCAGCGTCAATGTCAGCGTCGGGCGTCGCGTCATTGTCTTCATTGCTGTTCCATCCTCTTTTGATTGTTTCACGCCGGCTTGGCACCGCCGGCTGTCGGCCACGGATAATGCTTGGGAAATGCCGCGGACAGGAACGCGTTCGCGGCCTGCAGCGCAGTCTCGCGCGTGGTGTCTTCGGTGCCCATCATCAGCCGCAGCCACAGTCCCTCCAGCATGGCGCTGAGCGCCAGCGCCATCACCTGCGGCTCATAAGAATAGCCGCCGCTCTGCTTGAGCGTCGCGCAAAGGTCGATAAAGATGTTCTGATAGACGGCGTCGCGTGCGCTGCTCAGCGCCTGATAGGTCGGCCGCGATTTGGCTTCGCCCCAGAACGCACACCAGGCCGCCAGCTTGCGCTTGTTGCAGATCGAGCGGTCGAAATCGGCCGCGACCAATGCCTGCAACTGGCGGGCGGGATCATCGCCGGCCTTCTGCAAGGCGCTGCGCCAATGCGCCGAATACTCGTCATACATGTATTGCAAAGTCGCGACGAGCAGCTTCTCCTTGCTTTCGAAATGGAAATTGACGATGCCGCGCGACAGGCCGGCACCGTCGGCAACGTCGGCCATCGTCGTATCCGAATAGCCGCGCTTGGCCAGTGAATCGATCGTCGCTTCGATCAGTTGAAGCTGCCTGGTCTCTTTCGACGCCTTGCGGCCACGCTTTTCGGTGTCGCTCTTTCGCGTCGCCTCGAGGAGGGCTTCGCGCGCCTCTGTTGTCTTCATGGGATTGATGGTCTCCAGCATCGCCGGCTAGCCAACCGGCTTTCGGCCGCGAAGATGAGTGGGACGGTGCTCGCCTGTGTCAAGCACCTTCTGCATGGCTTCCCAGGTTCGTATATTCTTGTCGACATAGGCCGCGCCGACGGCAGCCGCGACCACCGGGTAGAGCGGCCCCTTCAAGCGGTTCAGTTCCTCCCCCGCGATCTCGCGATACCAGGGATTGCGGTCGCGCACGGTGATGTCGGCAAAGCCGGCCTGGCGCATCGCCTGCACATAGCGGGCCGGCGATGCCATGGCGAAGGACAGGCCTTCAGCGGCGACATAGGCCTTCATCTCGGGCGACGGCTCGCCATCATGCGAGATCATCCAGTTCGACGCGGCAAAGACGCCGCCAGGCTTCAGGACGCGGAATATCTCGGCGAACAATGCATCCTTGTCCGCCACGTGCAGCAGCGCGTCCTTGGAAAATACGACGTCGAAGGCACCGTCGGCAAAAGGCAGCGGTCCTGGCGCCGCCTGGATGAAATCGGCGCGACGCGCGAGCCCGCGCGCAGCGGCCCGCTTCCTGGCCGTCTCGATCACGGGCCGTTCGACGTCGAAGCCTGTGAGGTGGGCCGCGCGGTGACGCTCGATGAGATGCAGCGTGATGCCGCCGGAACCGCAGCCCATGTCGAGGACTGTCTTGCCCGCAAGCGACAGCCCTTCGACGACCCGGTCGACCTCTTCTGGCCCACCCGGCGACAAATAGCCGTCGCCCCACAGCGCCTCGAGGAAGCGGATGGCGGTGTCGTCATACTCCGGTTCGGCCTCTGCCGTTTCGATCATCAAACCCTGGTCCCAAGGCTATCCTCGAATGAGCCAAAGCCTAGCGCATAAACACGAAAACGCAACATCATTTGTTGAACATTCATTCAATATGGCTGGACAGGATGACCGTCTTCGTGCGAAATTCGGCTTATTGGGGGCGCATCACACGAAAAGAAGGTCGGGCACGATGAAGGCTGGGCCAAAGTGAAGAGCTGGGACGCGATCGTCATCGGCGGCGGGCATAACGGGCTGGTCAATGCCTGCTACCTGCAGCGTGCCGGGCTCGACGTGCTGGTCGTCGAGAAGAACGACTGGGTCGGTGGTGCCGCCACCAGCCGCGAGCTGACGCCCGGCTTCCTCTATTCCAACTGCTCCTATGTCTGCTCGCTGTTCCGCCCGGAGATCATGCGCGACCTCGAGCTGCCGCGCTTCGGCCTGCAGGTGATCTCCTATGAGGGCGGCGCGGTGTTCACCCGCGATGGCGACTATCTCGCCAACTACCGCGACCACGATGCCCACCGGCGCGAATTCGCGCGGTTCCCCAAACGCGATGCCGAGGCCTATGATCGTTATGCCCGCGACGTGACGCGGCAGTGCCGCTTCATCCAGCCGCTGCTGATGCGCACGGCGCCCGACCCGACCAGCCTGCGGCCGCGCGACCTTGGCGAACTGCTCTATCTCGGCAAGAAGTTCACGGGGCTCACTGCGGAGGAAATGGCGCTGACGCTGCGCTTCTGGACCATGTCGATCTCCGACTTTCTCGACGAATATTTCGAGACCGACGTGATCAGGCGAATTTCGCTTTGTCCGGCATCATCGGCACCGCGCTCGGGCCGATGTCGCCCGGCACCGCCTATGTCCTGCTGCATCATTATATGGGCGAGGTCGACGGCTCGGTCGGCGCCTGGGGCTATGCGCGCGGCGGCATGGGCGCGGTCACCGAGGCGCTCGCCGCATCCTTCCAGGCTTCGGGCGGCACCATCCGTACCGGCGCCGAGGTCGACCATGTGCTGATCCGGCGCGGCAAGGCCAATGGCGTGGTGCTGGCCGGCGGCGAGGAAATATACGGCAAGCTCGTGGTTTCCAACGCCGACGTGAAGCGCACCTTCCTCAAGCTGGTCGAGGAAAAGGAATTGCCCGAGATTTTCCTGCGCCGGGTCAGGAATTTCAAGATCCGCGGCTCGTCAGGCAAGGTCAACATCGCGCTCGATTCACTGCCGGAATTCCCGGCGCTGCCGAAGGATTCGCCCGTCTATTGTGGCGACATGCATTTCACCGATTCGATCGAGCGCATGGAGCGTGCCTATGACGACTGGAAGGCCGGGCGCTGGTCGGCCGATCCTCCTCGACATGGTGATCCCGACGACGCTCGACCCGACCATGGCTCCACCCGGCAAGCATTTCATGAGCTGCTTCGTGCAATATGCGCCACCGAAGGTGGACGGCCGCGGCTGGACCGACGCCGACCGCGACGGCTTTGCCGAAAGCGTGATCGCGCAGATATCGGACTATTCGCCGGGCTTCCGCGACCGCATCGTCCACATGGAAGTGCGCACGCCGCGCGAGATCGAGGCCGAGGTCGGCCTCACCGAAGGCAATATCTTCCAGGGTGAATTGACCTTCGACCAGTTGTTGTTCAACCGCCCCGTGCCGGGCTACGCACAATACCGCTCGCCGGTCGATGGACTCTACATTTGCGGCTCCTCGACCCATCCCGGTGGCGGCGTCATGGGCGCGCCGGGCCGCAATGCCGCCGCCGAGATCCTGCGTGATCTCGCCAAGCCAAATCAGCATATGAGCCCGGCCCATGACGTCATCTGACAAATGGGATGTTGTCGTCATCGGCGGCGGCCATAATGGCCTCGTCGCCGCCGCCGTTCTGGCGAAGAGCGGCCGCAAGGTGCTGGTGCTGGAAGCCGCCGGCGAGGTCGGCGGCGCCGCGCGCACGGAGGAATTCGCGCCCGGATTTCGTGTTTCGTCGATCGCCCATCTGCTGAACCGGCTGCACCCCGATGTGGTGAAGGTATTGGAGCTGGAGAAGCACGGGCTGCAGGTCGCACGCGGCGACTTCGCGCCGTCGGTGGTGCTGGCGAAAAGCGGTCCGCCGCTTTTCCTGCATGGCGCCTATGGCGAGGTGCTGACCGGCACCAGTCCTGCCGAGCAGTCCGCCTGGAAGGAGTTGCGGGCACAGCTGCTGCGCTACGCCGGCATCCTGAAGCTGTTCTTGTCACGCCGGCCGCCCGATCTCGGCGCCATGTCGCTCGCCAACACGGCAGCGCTCGGCCAAACCGGACTGGCGCTGAAGAAGCTTGGCAAGGAGGACATGCGCGATTTCCTGCGCGTGCTGTTGATGAACGTTGCCGACCTGCTCGACGAGCAGCTTGCCGACGACCGGCTGAAGGGCCTGCTTGCCTTCGACGCTACGCTCGGCAGCCATCTTGGCCCGCGCTCGCCGACCTCGCTGCTCGGTCTCTATTACCGCCTGGCCGGCGAGACCGGCGGTTCCGCCGGCGCGCAGATGATGCCGAAGGGCGGCATGGGCGCCGTCATAGCCGCCATTCGCGCATCGGCGCAACAGGCCGGCGTGACCATCCGCACCGCGACGCCGGTGGCAAAGATTATCGTCGAGAAGTGCCGCGCCGTCGGCGTGCTGCTCGACAGCGGCGAGGAAATCCGCGCGACAACGGTCGTGTCCGCCATCAACCCGGCGACGACCATGGTCGACCTTGTCGGCCCGCGTGAAGTCGACACCGGCTTCGTTCGCAAGGTCGGCAATATCCGCATGAAGGGCGATGCTGCGAAGCTCAATCTGGCGCTCGACCAGCCACCGCAATTCGTCGGCGTCGATGCCGCCGGCCACCGTGGCCGTCTCGTCATCGCGCCCTCGACCGATCATGTCGAGCGCGCCTTCAACCCGTCGAAATATGGCGAATTCTCACCCGAACCGGTGATGGAGATCACGCTGCCCTCGCTGTCGGACGCCTCGCTCGCGCCCGAGGGGGCCTGCGTGCTGTCCGCGGTGGTGCAATACGCCCCCTATGCCTTGAAAGAGGGCTGGAGCGTCGGCAAGCCGAAATTCCTCAAAGTCTTAATGGCTGAACTCGAGGCTTATGCGCCGGGAATCGGCGGCAGCGTGCTCCATGCCGACCTGCTGACGCCGGCCGACATCGAGGCGCGCTACCGGATGCCGGGTGGGCACTGGCACCACGGCGAACTGCAGGCCGACCAGATGCTGATGTCACGGCCGATCTCCGGCTGGTCCGGCTACGACACGCCGGTGGACGGGCTGTTCCTTGCAGGCGCCGGCTCGCATCCGGGCGGCGGGGTCTCCGGCGTGCCGGGCCTGAATGCCGCAAGGCGCATCATTACGGTGAGGGGGTAGCTGTCATGGTGCAACGAGCCAAGACCGTGCTCCACGGCGAAAGAACGCCGTGATGAACCATCAGCCCATTGGCCCATCCGATGCCCGCATCGCGGCACAATCCCATTTCCGCAGTTTGCGCCTCGACACGCCGTTCCAGGCGCGCATTGATGCGCTGGCGAAGACGAACGACTGGTACAATTGGGCCGGCTATCGCGCCCCACATTCCCTATGGGACGAGGATCTCGAATATTTCGCCATCCGCAGCCAGGCCGCTCTGTTCGACATCTCGCCGATGACGAAGTACCGCATCGAGGGACCGGATGCCGAGACCTTCCTCGACCGCCTGACATTGCGCGACGTAACTAGGCTGAAGCCCGGCCGCGTCAACTACACCGCCTGGTGCGACGATCAGGGCTTTGTCCTCGACGACGGCACGTTGTTTCGGCTATCGCCGACACGGTTCCGGCTGTGCTCGCAGGAGCGGCATCTGCCGTGGCTTCTGGACAGCGCCATTGGCTTCGACGTGGCGGTTGAAGAAGAGACCGAAACCGTCGCCGGCCTCGCCTTGCAAGGCCCGACCTCCTTTGCCGTGCTGCGCGATGTAGGTTTTGCAGGTATAGAAAAACTGAAAATATTCGACCTCGCCGAGTTTCCGCATGACGGCGTCACCATCACCATCTCGCGCACCGGCTTCACCGGCGATCTCGGCTACGAGTTGTTCGTGCAAACGGATAAGGCGCTCAGCCTCTGGGATCGGCTGATGACGGCGGGCGAGCTGCGCGGCATCCGCGCCATCGGCTACGCCGCATTGAACCGCGCCCGGCTCCAAGCCGGGCTGATCGTCGCCAATGCAGATTTCGTCACCGCCGAGCATGCCATCCGCGCCGATCGCCTGCGCATGCCGGACGAGATCGGCCTCGGCTTCATGGTCGACTTGGAAAAGGGTCATTTCAACGGCCGCCGCGCAATACTCCACGCACGGGCGAAGAAGCGTCTTCGCCATGTCCTGGTCGGGTTGCAGATCGAGGGCAATATCCCGGCCGAGCACGCGATCGTCTACCACAGGAAAAGCCAGGAGGTCGGGCTGGTCAGCGCCGCCATGTGGTCGCCAATGGCCAAGCGCAACATCGCCATCGCCTCGCTGACGCGGCCGTTCGGCGAGACCATCGTCGACGACCTCTGGGTCGAGATCTACGCCATGCGCGAGCTGCAGTACCAGAAGCTGATGAAGCGGGCCAAAATCGTGGCGCGGCCGTTCGTCAGGCTCGACCGCCGCACCGCCAATCCGCCCGCGGATTTCTGAGCATGTCCGACGAAGCCGAACGTCATGAGGATGACGCCGAAGCCGCCGAACAGTGGCAGCTGGTCAACACGCCGGTCGGCGAAAAATGGTCGGGCCGCACCCGCTATGCCGCGGCCATGTTCTTCTACAAACGCGGCGAGATGAGCGCTGAAACGCTGGAGGTCTACCGCATTTGTGCGAGGCTGGACTCGACCGATCCGCTGCCGATCATCCGCGATCGCGGCATTGGCCAGGACTGGCTTAAACGCATAGGTTTTGAATAACTCGCCCTGGGGCGTGTTGAGATTCAGGTCAGGCCGAGTCGAAAATTGTGGGTTCCGAGAACCGGAGCGGAGCGTACTTTTGGGTGCCCTAGCCGATGGTCTTTTCCAGCATACTGAGCCAATTGCGATAGGCGATCTTCTCGATCAACGCGCGCCCGAAGCCGCGTGCTGCGAACGCGTCGAGCAGCTTCGGCAGGCCGGCAACGTCGCCGATCACGGCAGGAATCATGGCGCCGTCGAAATCCGAGCCGAGGCCAACGCCGTCTTCGCCCAGCGCCTGCAGCAGCGAATCGACATGGCGCACCATGATGTCGAGGCTGGTGTCGGCGTTCATCCTGCCGTCCTCACGCAGGAACCCGGTGGCGAAGTTCAGCCCGACCATGCCGCCCGAGTCGCGGATTGCGCCGAGCTGCCATTCGGTGAGGTTGCGCGAATGGCCGCAAATCGCGTGCACGTTGGAGTGGGTCGCGACCAGCGGTGCATCGCTGATTTCGACGACGTCGCGAAAACCTTTTTCGTTGAGATGCGAAAGATCGATCATGATCTTCAGCTGGTTGCAGGCTTTCACCAGCGCCTTGCCGGCATCGGTCAGCCCTGGCCCTGTATCGGGCGACGACGGAAAACGGAACGGCACGCCGTGGCCGAAGGCATTGGGACGGCTCCAGACGATACCGAGCGAACGCAGGCCGGCTGCGTGGAGGACGTCAAGCAGGGTGAGCTCAGGATCGATCGCCTCGACCCCTTCGATATGGAACACCGCCGCGATCGAGCCTTGCGCCATCGCCTTCCTCACGTCGCCGGCGCTGCGGCAAACGGTGAGCGCCGAAGCCCGCTCCAGCCTGAACAGGATCGAGGCCATCGCCATGGTGGAGTTGAGCGCATCGGCGCGCGGAACCTCGGGCGGCAAGGGCTCGCTGTCACTCGGCGCCAGCGGCACCGAGCCGCGTTTGGATTTCTCGACAGGCGGCGGGAAGATCGCGAACATGCCGCCGGCAAATCCGCCTTTCTTCGCGCGCGGCAGGTCGATATGGCCACCCGGCGTCCCCTCGACGAACAGCTTTTCGACGTCCGCATCCTTCGACTGGTAGAGCCTGAGCAGCGTATCGTTGTGGCCGTCGAAGACGGGAACGAGATCGGATTCGGTCATGGAGGGCCATTCGGTTGAAGTGGTCGGGCCGCAGACGGCGAGCCGGTTTGTTGGCAATACTTAGGCAAGACGGGCGCTTTTCGCAAATCCCGCATGTTGCCGGTGTGTTTGTACGCCTCCAATGGCCGAAGAGGCCCGCGGTAAAGCCGCGCACCCTTTCTCCTGTCATTCATCGATGGCTGTCTCTTACCGCTTCAGCACGTCCGCCCATTCCGGATGGCGACGGAACTGGGCATTGGCGAACGGGCAAAGCGGGATGATCGTTTTGCCCGCCGCACGCGCATCCTCGACGGCACGGGTGACCAGGCGAAGCCCCGCGCCCTGGCCGCGAAATGCATCCGGCACTTCGGTATGGTCGATGATGATCTGGTGCTCGCCGATCTTGGTGAAAGTCATCTCCGCCTCGGCGCCGCCCGGCCCACGCAGGAGATAGCGGCCCTTCGAGCCGCGGTCCTGCAGTTCGATCTCCGGCAATAGGTCAGACATGGCTTGCGGTCCTTTCGTCCGGCGCCACGGCGAACAACCGCCGCGCCGCCTCGATCTCGCTCGGCCGCACCTCATGGCCGCCGTCATGCCACTCGACTGTGACATCGGCGCCATCGGCGCGCAAATAGGCTTCGAGCCGCACCGTCAAATTAGGCGGACAGATCGGGTCCCGCCTGCCGGCGGTGACCAGGATGTGACTGCCGCCAAGGCTGCCCTTGACCTCCGGCTCGAACGGGATCAGCGGATGCATCAGCACCGTTGCGTCGAACAGCGACGGCTCGGCAAACAGCACCGAGGCCAGGATGTTGGCGCCGTTGGAGTAACCGAGGCCGAGCACCGAAGATGGCTTTGCCGCCTCGACATGTGCCTTGACGAAGCCGGCCATCTTCTCTGTCGCTCGCGTGAGGTCGCCCATGTCGTAGACGCCCTCGCCGGCGCGGCGAAAGAAGCGTGCAGCGTCTTGTTCCGAAACATCGCCGCGCGGAGCGACGATCGTCGCCTGCGGCACAAGATCGCGTCCAAGCGACAGAAGCTGGGCCTCGTCGCCGCCGGTGCCATGGAAGACGAAGAGCAGCGGTCCATCAGGCGAACCGGGCAGCACCTTGTGAATATACGAATCCTTACTCACGACGTTGCCCTCAGTCTTCCAGTTTCTGCAGATGCTGCTCGAGATAGGGCCGCAAGTGCTGGTGTTGTGACGGCAGCTTCAGCGCCTCACCAAGATGGGCGGTGTCCTCGTCGCGGTCGAAGCCGGGCTCGTTGGTAGCGACTTCGAACAGCACGCCGCCCGGTGTGCGGAAGTAGATCGCCCAGAAATAGTCGCGGTCGATTACCGGCGTCACCTGATAACCGGTATCGAGCAGCGCCTTGCGCACTTCGAGCTGCTTGGCGCGGTTCTCGACGGCGAAGGCGACATGGTGGACCGAGCCGGCGCCGAGATTGGCGAAGCCGGCCCCTGGCAGCGATTCGATATCGACGACATCGGCGCCGTTGCCGTTCTTCACCGTTAGCCGCCTGACATTGCCGGACTTGTCGACCTCCTCATAACCCATGAATTTCAGCAACTCTTCGGTGGCGCCACTATCTTTCAGCCTGAGCGACACTGAGTGAAAGCCGCGGATCGCCTCGTCAGTGGGAATGCCACCCTTGGCCCAGGGCGCTCGGCTGTCCGCTCTGTCCTCGACCAGCGCAAAACCGTCGCCGTCGGGACCGGCGAAGGCAAGACGCTTCTCGCCGAACGTCTCCTCGCGAGAAAGCCCTGTGACACCTTGCTCGGCAAACCGTTTCTCCCAATAGCCGAGCGTGCCCTCGGGCACCGAGTAAGTGGTTGTGCCGACTTCGCCGACTCCATGGCGGCCCTTGCCGATGTTGGGGAAGGGGAAATAGGTCATCACCGAGCCGGGCATGCCGACCTCGTCGCCGTAATAGAGGTGGTAGACGTCGGGCGCGTCGAAATTGACGGTTTTCTTGACCCGCCGCAGGCCGAGCGTCCCGGTGAAGAATTCATTGTTCTGGCGCGCGTCGCTGGCCATCGAGGTGACGTGATGCAGGCCCTTGACCTGGTCGAGCATGTTTCTGCTCCTTCCCTTGTACTGGTGCGGCCCTTGCCGCTGTCCACGCAAATATGAGGATCCGGCTCCTGGCTGCAAAGATGGCAAACACAGAATGGACTGTGCTGTTAAAGTGAACGATCAAACAGGTTTTGTTCACCATTCGGCAAACTGGACCGGCTTGCATATTCGCCGAAATTGCGCTCCATGAGCGACGTAGCCGGCATGAGGATATAGCGGTTGATTGGAAAACGCCCCAACATTCTCCTGATCACCTGCGACCAGTGGCGCGGCGACTGCCTATCGGCTGCTGGCCACAAGGTGGTAAGAACGCCGAATGCCGACGCGTTGGCTGCAGAGGGCATTCTTTTCAAGAAGCACTATGGCGGCGCCGCGCCTTGCTCGCCGGCGCGCGCCTGCCTCTACACCGGCCTCTACCAGATGAACAATCGTGTCTGCCGCAATGGCACACCGCTCGACGCCCGCCACGGCAACATAGCGCTCCGGGCGCGTGCCCTCGGCTATGAACCGACGCTGTTCGGCTATACTGATATGGCACGCGATCCGCGTACGCTGGCGCCTGGCGACCCGCAGCTGAAGAGCTATGAAGGCGTGCTGCCCGGCTTCACCGTACGTCAGCTTCTGCCCGAGCACCAGAAGCCTTGGCTGTCATGGCTCAAGGCGCGCGGCGTCGATGCCGGCGCCGGCTCCCCCGACATCCATCTCCCGGTGGGTGAAATCCCGGAAAACGACGGCGGGGTTAGCAACGCCCCGCCCGTCTATTCGAAGGACGAAACGCCGTCGGCCTTCCTGGCCGGCGAATTTATCCGCTGGCTCGGCGAACAGGAGCGCGATGCGCCGTGGTTCGCGCACCTTTCCTTCATCAGTCCTCACCCACCCTTCATCGTGCCGGCGCCTTACAACGCCATGTACGATCTGGCCATCGGTCCAGCTTTTGACCGCGCCGAAAGCTGGCAGGCCGAAGCAGCAAGCCACCCTTATCTCGCCTATGAACTTGACCGGCAGGAACGGTCGAAATTCCGGCCCGGCTCGGAGGGCAAGGTGCGCGACTGGGGCGACGATAATTTTCGCCGCATTCGGGCGCTTTATTACGGCATGATCTCGGAGAGCGATGCGCAGCTTGGCCGGGTCTGGCAAGCAGTCAAGGCGGCCGATGCATGGGACGACACCGTCATCGTGCTGACCTCCGACCACGCCGAGATGATGGGCGACCATTTCATGCTGGGCAAGGGCGGCTTCTTCGACGGCAGCTTCCATATTCCGCTGATCATTCGCGATCCGCGCCGCCGAAAGGCTGTCGGCAGCAGCGTCGACCGCTTCACCGAGGCGGTGGATTTGGCGCCGACCTTGCTCGAGCTCACTGGCGGCGAAGTGCTGCCGCATCTCGACGGCCGCTCGCTGGCGCCTTTCCTGGACGCGACGGAGCCGGACGCCTGGCGCGACGCGGCCCATTGGGAGTTCGATTTCCGCTCGATCGCGGATGGTGATGCCGAACGGTATTTTGGCATCGGTCAACGCCAGTGCAATCTCGCCGTCATCCGTACGGAAAAGTACAAATATGTGCATTTCGGCGGTGGCCTGCCGCCCTTGCTCTTCGACCTCGAGAAAGACGCCGGCGAGGTGACCAGCGTCGCGGACGACCCAGCCTATCGGCCGGCGCGGCTGGAACTTGCCGAAAAGCTCCTTGCCTGGCGGGCCGAGCATCTCGACCAGTCGCTGGCGCTCGCCGAATTGACGCATGACGGCGTTACCGGCCATATCGCGGGCCTGCCTTTTGCGTCGACATGAGAAAGCCCGCGCCGTTGCCGGCGCGGGCTTACCTGTCGACTGAGATGCAGCTTACCGCATGATCATGCGCTGTTTGTCGCGGTTTTGCGCATAGCTGCCCTTGTCATAGGCGGCCTGCGCCTCGAGCTGCTCCTTGGTGAAGTTCGTGTAGAGATAGCGCTTGCCGTTCTTGTCGGTCATGAATTTCAGGTTGTCCATACCGACTGCCACCTCCTTCTCGCCGACGCCGAGGAAGCCGCCGACGTCGATGATGACTGCGTCGACCTTCTTGTCGCCGCTCAGCACGACGTCGCCGATCTCGCCGACATTGGCATCATTGGCGCCGTAAACGGTTGTTCCAACCAGATCCTCGGCCCGGATTTCGCCTATCGGCATTTCAGTCAGCGTCGACTTGTCGATCGAGCCGGTCTTGGTCTGGTCGGCCGCGGAATTAGCCGTGGGCGCCGGCGCCGGGGCATTTTGAGCCGTTTTACTGGCTTGGTCAGTGTTGCTGGTCGTCGCGGTGTTGCTGGCCGTCACGGTAGGCGTGACGGTGGCAGGCGCAGTAGCCGCGGCATCGTTCGACGCAGTGGTTGCCGGGGCCGGATCATAGGCCTTGCGGTTGAAGTCCGGCTGTGCCTGCAGCTCTTCCTTGGTCGTTTGCGCGACCAGCCAGCGATCGCCGTTCCTCTCGGCCCACTGCGCCTTGTCGAAATCATAGGCGACGTTCTTTTCGCCGATGCCGAGGAAGCCGCCGACACCGATGATCAGCGATTGCGCCTTGGCTTCCTTGTTGATGACGATGTCGTTCACGTCACCGATGTTTTGGGCGTCGTCGCCGGTGCCGTTATAGACGGTCTCGCCGATGATATTGGTGGCGAGATTGCCCTCGGCGCGCTTCACTGGCTCAGCCGGCGCGGCAGGCGCCGGGGTTGTATTTTGCGCGCTGGTGGAAGGGGCGGCAGGCGCCGCATTATCCGCCGAAGCTGGTGGCGGAGGCGGATCGTAAGGCCTCCGGTCGAAATCCGGCTGAGCCGTCAACTCATCCTTCGTCGTTTGCGCTATCAGCCAACGGTCGCCATTTCTTTCGGCCCATTGCATCTTTTTGTAGTCGAAAGCGACGTTCTTGGTTCCTATGCCAAGAAAACCGCCGACGCCGATGACGACGGATTTTACCTCGCCGCGCTCGTCGAAGACGACGTCGCTGATGTTGCCGATATTCTGGGCATCGTCGCCTGTACCATTATAGACGGATTCGCCGATGATGTTGGTGACAAGGCTGCCCTCGGCACGTATCGCCGGAGCGGTATCCTGGGCGGCGGGTGGTTGCGCCGGCGCCGGGGTCGTCGCCGATTGCGCAAATGCACCCGTCGCAATCAATGTTGCGACTGCTGTCGTGGTTAAAAGGGTGCGGATCATCTTAGTGTCTCCTCGTCGGTGATTTCGTGCAAGCCCTACCCGCCTGGCGTCACTGCGGGCGCAGCGTCTTCTGCATGTTCACAACGTTGTGACCACACTGTTGTTCCGAAAAAAGCCGCGGTGCACCCGGTGCGATGTCAATGGTTCTCGGATTCGCCGCGCTGGTCGAACGGAACATTTTCTCGGCCGCCCCGTTCCACTCCCGGCTGGGCCCCCGTCCCGGCCCGATAGGTACTGGAAAATGGAACGGCCATGCGGTTTGCAGCGGTGCTGAACAAGGACGGGGGCACCCTGCGCACCATCGATCTTGAGGCCTTCGCCAGCCGGATGCGCGGCACGCTTGAGACTGCCGGCCACTCGATCGATATCGAAATCGTCGCCGGCAAGGATATCGTCGCCACGCTGGACGGCGTAGCTTCCAGGCGCGGCATCGACGTCGTGCTGGCGGGCGGCGGCGACGGCACCATTTCGGCCGCGGCAGCCCGTTTGATGAATGGGGAGAAGGCGCTGGCAATTCTGCCGGCTGGCACAATGAACCTTTTTGCGCGCGGCCTCGGTATTCCGCAGACCCTCGATGCGGCACTGAAATCGTTTGCGGACGGCGAGGTGATGGCGATTGACATTGCAACAGCCAACGGCCGGCCTTTCGTGCATCAATTCTCGATCGGCATGCACGCCAGGATGGTGCAACTGCGCCAGAAGATGGAATTCGGCTCGCGGCTGGGCAAGATGCGTGCCTCGGTGCGAGCCGCTTGGGCAACGATCAACAATCCACCGGCGATGAACGTAACGCTGACGGTCGGTGAGGCCGAGATCAGAACCCGGATCACCGGTATCGGCATCACCAACAATCTGTTCGGCGAGGGCCACCTGCCCTATGCCGACAATCCGGCAGGCGGCGTGCTGGGCATCTATGTCACCGTGGCACGGCGGCGCGGCGAATTGATCAGGTTCCTCTTTGACGTCGCCCGTGGGAAATGGCGCGGCAACGAGCATGTCGAAATCCATCAGGCAGACCGCGCCGTTTTGAAAATCCATTCGACGAACAGGAAAGTTCAGGCCGTCATGGACGGCGAACTGGTAAAGCTCGATCGCGAGACGACCGTCGAAATCCATCCGCGCGCGTTGAATGTTCTCGTCCCGGCGCGCGCCGCCGAGGCAAAGGTTGCCTGACGTGAGGTGGCGTGATGTGGGGTTGCGTGATGCGGGTTGGCACGAGAGATGGAGAGAGTTTAGCCGCTGGGTGTGTTGCCCTGCTCGGTCTTAGGCGTCTCGATCATCCAGCCGTAGATTTCGGCGACGCCCCAGGCGATAAAAGCCAGCAACAGCGCGGCGATCAGGATACGAAGGACATGCTGACCTCGCCGCCCTTGACGGGCTTTGTTTTCAGAAACGATTTTTGGCATGGTCTGGCTCCATATTTGGCGCCGGCAGGCGTAGCTAGCAGGGCATTGGCTGGTAACGGCTCCCCGCTGCGAAAGTTCCGGCTCGACAAGGCGGCAAACGGGCCGGTTGGCCTGATCAATCAGCGGGGCCGGCCACTGGGGGCGTAGTGGACGACAATAGCCAGACAAAGCCGGGCCTGCCGGTCGATATTCGCCGTGTGGTGGGCGCTGCGGACCGCCTTGCCGTGCTGCACGGCCTCGACGCGCTGGATACGGCTGCCGACCCTGATTTCGACCGTATCAGCGGTCTTGCCGCTTCGGCGATGCAAACGCCTGTCGCACTGATCACGCTGGTCGATGCCGAGCGGCAGTGGTTCAAGTCCTGTATCGGCCTCGACGAGACCGAAACCGCAACCGAGACATCGTTCTGTGCCCACACCATCGCAGCCGGCGACGTGCCGATGGTGGTGGCCGACGCGGCGGCGGATCCGCGGTTCAAAGCCAATCCGCTGGTCACCGGCGAGCATCACATCCGCTTTTACGCCGGCGTGCCGATCGTGGTCGACGGCGCACTGATCGGCACGCTCTGCGTGCTCGACCGGAAGCCGCACGCACGTCCCTCTTCTGTCCAGCTCGACCAGCTGTCGGCGCTGGCTGGCCTCGCCGCCAGCCTGTTCACGCTGAAGGATGCAACCCGCAGCGCGGCGATTGCCGAGGCCGCACTGGTTCGAGAGGAAAAGCGACGCGCTATTGCGCTCGACGCGGCTTCGCTCGCCAGTTGGGCATGGGATATCCGCAGTGACATGATCGACTGCGATGTCCTGCTGTCCGAATTGTTCAACTTGCCCAAGTCGAACAGGCTGAGAGCGCGCGACATCCTGACCGCCATCGACCCGCGCGACGTTCATCAGACCGAAACACGCTTTCGCGACGCGCTGACCGGCAGCGACGATTATTTTGGCGAATACCGTGTCAAAGGCCTCGATCCGCCGCGATGGATCGCAACGCGCGGCCGCGTCATAGAGCGCGACGGCGAGGGCAAGCCGACGCTGATCTTCGGCGTCAACTACGACACCACCGAACGCAAGCTTGGCGACGAACGTCAACGGCTGTTGCTGCGCGAGCTCAATCACCGTGTCAAGAACACTTTGGCAACCGTACAGGCGCTGGCGACGCAGACCGTTCGCCATGCCCGTCAGCCAAGCGAATTCCTTGAAGCTTTCAGCGCCAGGCTGCAGGCGCTGGGCGTTGCGCACAGCCTGCTGTCGGACCGCGAGTGGCGCGGCATCGGCATCCGCGAGTTGGTGGAGATCGAGGTAAAGCCGTTTCAAACCGCTGGACAATCGCGCATGGCGATCTCCGGCACCGATGTCCTGCTCTCACCCGACCAGGCAGTCGGGCTCGGCCTGATCCTGCATGAACTGGCAAGCAACGCACTACAATATGGGGCGCTCTCGGTTTCTTCCGGAAAGGTCGATCTCGAGTGGAAGGTGCAAGGCAGGAAGGGTGCACGACGTCTGTTGCTGGCGTGGCGTGAAAGCGGCGGCCCGCGGGTTGCGCCGCCCGAACGCCATGGCTTCGGCTCGATCCTGATCCGCCGCAGCCTGGCCAAGGTCATTTCCAGCGAGGTGACCCATGAATTCCGGCCCGACGGCGTAATCGCCGAAATATCGATGCCGCTCGACGATTTGTGACGCGAGGATTTTACGACCGGGCGCCAGAATCGTTTGCGCCGAACTATCCGCTTCCGAACTATTTCCCTTTGCCGGTATCCGGATCGTCGGAGTCGGGCTTCACGTTCTCGCGGTAGATGGCGTAGGCTGCGAGTGCTATCGCCGGGCCGAGAATGGCGCCCAATCCGCCCTTCGCCACGCCACCTTTGCCCTTGAGCAGCGCCGGCAGCACGGCGAGTGCAGCGGCGATGCCGACCGCCTTCATGTCAGCGTTGCGTCGCTTTGCCCGGCGTCTGGCGCGCGAGCCGGCCGACATCCGGTAGACGAGCAGGATGAGACCGGCGATTGCCAGAAAGCCGATCCCGAAGCTCAGCGACGCCGCCATCGGCCCATAGCGGGCCGCCGTCCAGATATAGGCCGCCCCGACCAGGAAGCCGAGGCCGCACAGCGCCGCGAGTGCTGCGACCGAATAGACCATCGCAGCGACGCGCGCGCGTTGTATCGCCGCAATGGTTTCGCCCGAGGCGAGGCCCGAGATCAGCGATGCAAGCATTCCCATGCGTGCAGAACTAGCGGCGCGCGAGGAGTGCGAAGAGGAACCCGACGCCTGCGGCGATCGCCAGCGAAGTCACAGGCTTTTCGCGCATATGGGCTATCAGCTGCGCCTCGATGTCCTTGGCGTTGCTGCGCAGGCTGTCGAAGGCTGCTTCGCCCTGGGTTCGCAACTGCTCGACGCCCTCGGCGGCGGCGCGGCGCGCAGCCCCGTAGCCATGTTCGCCAGTTTTGGCCAACAGCTTGGTAAGTTGGTCGATGTCGGCCTTCAGTTGTGCGATGTCGGCCTCAATATCGGAATTCGTGCGGGCTTCGTTCGCGGCCTTTCCTGCGGCAGTCGCCATTGCTTCACTCTCCTTGCTTTTGCTCGGTCGAAAACGCCCGACAGACCCCAAGGTTCCGGCACGAACCTCTTCTACCCTATCTCCGGCAGCGCTCGTTGCAAATGCCTTGCAAGGGCCGAGGCCGACGCATCCGCCGGCATGTCTTTTTTAAATGACAGCATGCCAAATAGCGATCATGACTTCCCCGGTTTCAAGATAGAGACGCACTTAAGGAGATATTGCTGCGTGGACCCATCGCTTGACGGTTTGCGGGTTCTTATCCTGGAAGATGAGTTCCTGATTGCCATGGATATCGAGCAGCTTTGCCGCGACTACGGCGCGCTCGATGTGGTCATCGCCCGTGATCTGAATGAGATCGAACAGCAAGACGTTGCCGCGCAGTTCGATGTGGCCATCGTCGACCTCATGCTGAGCGGCGTTTCGACGCTCCAATTTGCTTCACGGCTGCGTGAAGCGGGCATCCCGTTCGTCTTCGCCTCGGGCCAGTCGGATATGGACGAGATCAAGAAATCCTTTCCCGGCGTCAGACTGGTCACCAAGCCCTATTCGGGAGACGATCTCGTCGAGGCAGTGGCAGCGGCCTGCAGGCGCTGAGGCGCGGAGCGGCTCGAACACGCCCACGCTTCACGCTGCCGTCGACCCCGTCACCTGAGCCGAAATTGCGTCCGGGCCATACTCGTCTTCACCGGAGATCTTCAAGATTTCCTGCAGCCGCGTGCGGGCGCGGCTGACGCGGCTCTTGATCGTTCCGACGGCGCAGCCGCAGATCTCGGCCGCTTCCTCGTAGGAAAAGCCCGATGCGCCGATGAGGATAATGGCTTCGCGCTGGTCTTCGGGCAGCAACTCGAGCGCGCCGCGAAAGTCTTCGAGGTCAAGCTGGCCGTGCTGGGCCGGATGAACGGCAAGTCTGGCCGTCATGACGCCATCGCTGTCCTGCACCTCGCGGCCGCGCTTGCGCATCTGCGAATAGAATTCGTTGCGCAAGATCGTGAACAGCCATGCCTTCAGATTGGTGCCGGGTTGGAAGCTTTCATGCTTGTCCCAGGCCTTGACTAATGTTTCCTGCACCAGGTCGTCGGCCTTGTCGGCATTTTGCGTCAGCGACACGGCAAAAGCCCGCAGGCTCGGGATCGAGCCGAGCAAGTCGGTCTTGAAGCCCTGGGAGACGGCCGCCATGCCTCAGTCCTTCTTCTGTACAGGTTCGGCCTTTTCCAACTGGCTGAGCAGTTGTGCGAAGCGATCCGGCACATTGTCGGAGACCAGCTCGTCGTAATATTGTTTGAGTTTGCGGCCGATTTCCGAGTTCGGCCCAAGCGGGTCGCGGGAAGCAGCCCGGCGCCCGTTGCCAACGCCAGCCGTGGTAGCTTTCGTCATGTTCTTCATTTCGCCCTTTGTCCCAGCCTTAAGCCGCCCCTTCAACACATAACGCAAGGCAAGCGGCAGCCTCGTCTGGTTGCCCAACCCCGCCCTAAACGCCAGCCCGCATACTTAGTTCCGCATGACCGGAACTTTTTCGCACAACCCGCGTTTTTAACTTTGGGCTTGCGAACCGTTTTTAGCTGTAACATGCAATCACGTCATATGAGGGAGACGTCCGATATGAGCCTATCAGCAACCATCGCTCCGCACCTGCCGTTCCTGCGCCGCTTCTCGCGCGCCGTATCCGGATCGCAGGAGAGCGGCGACGCGTTGGTCGCCGCAATGCTCGAGGCCATCATTGCCGATGTCGATATCTTTCCGGACGCATCGAACGACCGCATCGCACTCTACAAGGTCTTTGCCAAGCTCTTCACCTCGGTGGCCATTCGCGTTCCGCAGGAGCATGCCCAATCGGCATGGGAGCAGCGCGCCGCGGCCAATCTGAATGCAATCGCGCCTCGTCCCCGCCAGGCCTTTCTGCTGGTCGCCGTCGAAGGCTTCAGCGAAGACGAGGCGGCGGAGATTCTCGACGTCGACGAACAGGAATTCTCCGAACTCCTCGCGCAGGCGAGCAACGAGATCTCCCGTCAGGTGGCAACCGACGTGCTGATCATCGAGGATGAGCCGCTGATCGCCATGGATATCGAGGAAATGGTCGAAAGCCTCGGCCACCGCGTCGTCGGAACGGCGCGCACCCACGCCGAGGCGGTGGCGATGTTCGGCAAGGCGCGGCCAAAGATGGTGCTTGCCGATATCCAGCTTGCCGACGGAAGTTCGGGCATAGCGGCCGTCAATGAGATCCTGTCGTCGACCTCGGTACCGGTGATCTTCATCACCGCCTTTCCCGAGCGCCTGCTCACCGGCGAGCGGCCGGAACCGGCTTTCCTGGTTACCAAGCCGTTCAATCCGGACATGGTCAAGGCTCTTATCAGCCAGGCCCTGTTCTTTGACCGGCACGCGAAAGCCGCGGCATGAAACAGCGGACGGCCGAACTGCGGCCGCCGAGACAGCCGCTCTCTCGGATCAGATGGGCGTGACGCCGGCTCAATTCACTGGCAACCAACTGGGGCAACCAACTGGACCTTTCCACACACCGCGGCAATTCGGGCCCTGAAGATTTTCAGCATCGTCTTTTTCGGAAAATGGTGGAACAAACGGAGGCGAATCACGTTTTCACCGCAGCATTGGAAGGAGATCGATCATGCTTTACTGGGCGCTCGTATTTCTCGTCGTGGCGATTATCGCCGGTGCGCTTGGTTTCGGCGGCATCGCTGGCACCTCGGCCGGCATAGCGCAGATATTGTTCTTCATCTTTCTCGCCTTCCTGATCATATCGCTTATTGCCGGCCTGATCAGACGAGCGTGAATGCCAAGCGGCCATTCAAGCGAACACTGGAAGCCGCACCCCTCAAACGGTTTCCAGCCACCGCCGGGCAGTGTCCTCCAACGGGATGCCGCTCGGCGGACCGCTTTTTAAGGCTTGATACGAACCTCCTCTTTTTGGAACCCATTTTTCCGCGAACCGTTCAGCCCGACATGGGTTGAGCAAATTGACCGATGCGTTCCAGAGTCGGAAAAATGAAAGACCGCGGCCAGAGTGATGAGATCATCGCTTTGCATCCCGCCGAAAGCGGGATGCAGCTTGGCCGGGCCCTTCTCCATGCACTGCACAATGCCGGGATTTCCGTCCTGTACCAGGATCGCGAGATGAAGACGGTGTGGGCGCGCAACATGCGCGCGCCCTGGACTTCCGATGCCTCCGACAACACCGGCATCTTGCCGCCGGCGCAGGCAGAGCGTATCGGCGCCGCCAAGCACGACGTCATCGTCTCCGGCAATCCTCAACATCTTGAACTCAGCGTGCCGGCCGATGACGGCGCCCGCTGGTTTCAGGTGTGGATAGACGCCGACCGCAGCGAGACCGGCGCGGTGCAGGGCGTCGTGACCACCATGGTCGAAACAACCGAGCAGAAACGCCGGGAGCAGACGTTGAAGGCGCTGCTGCGCGAAGTCAGTCATCGCTCCAAGAACCTTTTGGCCATCATCCAGAGTATCGCCACCCAGACGGGCCGTTATTCCGGCAGCATTGACGATTTCCTGACGCGCTTCCGCGGCCGATTGCAGTCGCTGGCCTCCTCGCAGGATTTGGTTACGTCATCCAACTGGCGGGGAGCGGCGCTGCGCGAGCTGGTTTCCGGTCAGGTCGGCAGGTACGGCGCGGATCCCTTGCACAGCCTACGCTTCCGCGGCGCAAATCCATATCTCAACCCCAATGCCGCCTTGCACATCGGCTTGGCCATGCATGAGCTCGCCGTCAATTCGGTCAGCTATGGCGCACTGTCGCGCAGCGACGGTTTCGTCGAGGTGACGGCCGATCTGACGGCAGCTTCCGCTGGCGAGCCTGCGCTGTCGCTGACATGGGCCGAAGTGATCGGAGCCAACGACAATCAGCGCAGTGAGAAGCGTTTTGGCAGCGTCGCGCTCGAACGCGTCGTGCCCACTTCATTGAATGGAACGGCGACACTTGAGATCACCGGGAACCGCCTCGAATACCGCCTTGTCGTTCCTCACGGCAATTTCGAGACGGATTAACGAGCGGCGGTCGCCGCGCGAAGGCTTGCTGCGCATCGCCATCTTTAACCGACTGTTCACCATAAAGTCCGATCCTGTGCGAACGTGCCGATCCACCGGATTGAGTTTGGCACAAAATGAAGGGAATGGGCCTTGACGGCTGCCGACTTGAACAGACTGGAACAGCCCGCTCGCGTCTCGATGGGCGGTTTTCAGGATCCCGACGCGTCCGCAGCGCCCGCGCCTCGTGCTTCGCCCCTCCGCTTCGCCGCTATCGCGCTTATGGCCGCGATCGTCCTGACCGCCGCGTCCCAACTGATCTGAATCGAACTCGCCTCTGCTTGATCGCTTTGAAACCACTGCCCGAGTGCTCGGCCGTGCCCGTTCGCGGTCACCGACCTGCCGGGCCAGGCCCAACATGTCGTCGCCAGATGCCTTGCCGTCGATCCGGTGCTCGAGGACGACTATGACAGGATCGTCTGGAACGTGCGTCCCAGCGGCACGCTCGATGCGTCCTTGGAGATTTCCGGGTTCGTGGTAGCATCGAACGGCGCACGCCCCGAAAAAGACTATCTTAATCAACAATGAAATCGTGCGGGCAAAGGCCGTACTTTCATGCTAAATGGCGGCTGGAGCTTATTAAAGTGAGGACAAAAGTGAGGATGACTCCATGCGGAAGATGATTATTGCCATGGTTGCCGTGGTTGCGGTCAGCGGCTGCACCACCACGGAAGAGAACGTGGGTATCGGCACTGTGGGCGGCGCGCTCATTGGTGGCGCTGTCGGCGGCGGCAAGGGCGCTTTGATCGGCGCCGGCGCTGGTGCGATTGGCGGTCTGCTCGTTCGCCGTCTGCAAAATGGCTACTGCCAATACAGAGATCGTCACGGCCGGATTTACACAGCTCGCTGCAACTAGTTTCGAGCTCCAGGCGAACAGCAAACGCGGAGGCAGGCCACCTGTCTCCGCGTTTGCCCTTTTAGAGCGCTGTTGCGACGCGGCCCACGAGACGGCGTTTCAGGCCGGCAGCGGAACCTTGATTTCCACGTTCAAGCCATCTTCGCGAAAATCGCGCCTGATTGTGCCACGCAATTCGCGCGTGACGTTGAGATCGATCAGTCTGGTGCCAAAACCGCTCTTTGCCGGTGTCTCGAGCTTCTTCTGACCGGCCTCGCGCCAGTTGAGAGCCAATGTCCGGGTGCCGCTACGGGCGTCGAGCGACCAGTCGACCTTCAGCGCACCGACTGAATTGCCGGCTTCGCCATGCTTCAGCGCATTCGTCGCCAGTTCGTGAAAGACGAGGCCGAGTGCCTGCGTCGTCTTTTCATCGAGAAGAACCTGCGGTCCCGACAGCAGCCCTTCAGGAAGCTCGCTGCCGAACACCTGGCCTAGCTCGATGCGCAGCAGGTCGCCGAGATCGGCTTTCCGCCAGCGTGAGCGCGTCAGCATGTCCTGGGAAGCCGCCATCGCCTGCAGCCGGGCCGAGAAAGAAGCCGAGAATTCCTGGACGTCGGTGGTGTGCGATGCTGTCTGGCGCGCGATTGCCAGCACCCGCGTGATCGAGTTCTTGATGCGATGCTTCATCTCCTGCAGCATCAGGTCTTTTTCCAGCAGGCTCTTTTCGGTCGTTTCGTGAAGCAGCGAGACCGCCTCATAGGCCCGCTCCTGATAGCGGGCCACCAGCGCGATGGCGCCCGCAAGCAGCAGTCCGAACAATCCGAGCATCACCGGGATGGCGCGCGAGGAAGGTTGCGAGAAAGCACTTGTCCCCTGAACAGGACGACCCACGGCCGGCCGGCGACGGTGATCTTGCGGGTGACCAGCAGCCTGTCGCCGAGGCTCGAAACAGGCGGCGTTTCCGATTGGAACAGCAGGTTGTCGCTGTCCACCGTGCCGTCATAGATCTCGGTGTTGACCGGCAGCAATGGTGCCCGGCTGAGCGCAGCCTGGAACAGATCACGGGCGCGGAAGGCCGCATAAAGGAAGCCGGCAGTCGAGGATCTCGTCGCGTTCACGGCGTCCGGCGCGGTTTCGACATTGAGCCGGACGAAGACGAGGAACCCGGTAAAGGTCTGCGCGGCACCCGTATCCTTGCCGAACTGCACGAGCCCGCTGGCGTGCTGCTGGTCGTCGGTCATCGCCTTTTCGATCGCCTCGCGCCGCGCCGGCCCGGTGAACATGTCGTAGCCGATGCTGGATTTGTTGGACGGATCCAGCGGTTCGAACAGCACGATGGGCGTACGCCACGGTAAGTTCGTGTCGGGATAGATCGGATGGCTTGCGCCGTGATCGTGCAGGATGTCGCGCTCGACCGCCGCCTCGTTGCCAGTTTTCGCCAGGCGAAGGAAACCGATGCCGCGCAGGCCGGCGAAATTATTCTCGATGTCGAGCGCGTTGAAGAAGGCCTTGAACTCGCCCTGCGAGATACCGCCATTGCGTGCGTCGAACAGCGCCCGGGTCGAACGCAGCAGCGACAGGTCCAGGTCGATGCGGCTTTCGATCCGGTTAAGCGCGTCGTCTGCCGTCGCCTCGAATTTAATGCGGGCCGCCTCCTGGGTGGCAAAATAGGCAAAACCCGCCATCGTCAGGCTGATCAGCGCGACGGCGATAAAAGCGACGGTCGGAAAAAGCTTCTTCAATTGCTGATACGTCCCGATGGACGGTTCGGCATCTTTATGGGCAAGTCCTGACGCCAACACAATGGCGAGGCCAATGCATGGTGACGGCTGGCACATTTTGGCGGCTTGTGATTAGCCGGCTAATTCTCGTTCATGCGGCGATCTTCAGCGCGCCCGGCCCCGGAATGGCGCCGGGTGGGCACTTGCCGAGGATGATCATGCCGAGCACCTCGTCCTGGGTGACGTCGGTTGTGCGCGTCGTTCCGACAACCCGACCGTTCTTCATGACGCAGACACGGTCGGCAAGCTCGAACACGTCGTGAATATCATGGCTGATCAGGAAGATGCCGATGCCGTCGGACTTGAGCTGCCTGACCAGTTCGCCGACCTGCGCCGTCTCTTGCGGCCCGAGTGCCGCCGTCGGCTCGTCCATGATCAGGATGCGAGCATTGAACAGGATGGCGCGGGCGATCGCCACCGACTGCCGCTGGCCGCCCGAAAGCTTTACCACCGGCTCCTTGAAGCGTTGGAAACGCGGATTGAGCCTGCCCATCACCTTGCGCGCCTCGGCCTCCATGGCGACGTCGTCGAGCGTACCCCAGCCGGTCATCAGCTCGCGGCCGAGAAACAGGTTGGCGGCCGCATCGACATTGTCGGCCAGCGCCAGCGTCTGGTAGATCGTCTCGATGCCGTACTTCTTGGCGTCGCGGGGATTGGAGATCGAAGCTTCCTCGCCGTTGACGAAAATCTGGCCCGCATCGCGCTTGTAGGCGCCGGACAGGATTTTTATCAACGTCGATTTGCCGGCACCGTTGTGACCGAGCAAAGCCATCACCTCGCCCGGGAAAAGGTCGACAGAGGCATCGTCGACGGCGCGAATGCCGCCGAAAGCGATGGAGATGTTGCGCATGTCGATCAGCGGCGTGGGAGCGGTTTTGTCTGCCATGCTCGTCCTTCCTCCCTATAGATCCTGCTTGAGCATCAAGTTGTACGAAAACCGGTTTCCACCTTGCGGGATCATGCTCAGACCCGTTTGCGATAGACGGTATCGAGCCACACCGCGACCACCAGCACGGCTCCGACAACGATGCTCTGCAGCGGCGAATCGATGCCGAGCAGCACCATACCGGACTGCAGCGACTGCATCAAAAGCGCGCCGAGCATGGCGCCGAGCACTGTGCCGGAGCCGCCGGCGAGCGACGTGCCGCCGATCACCGCCGCCGCGATGACCAGGAGCTCGTCCAGCGTGCCCAGCGCATTGGTCGACGAGTTCTGCCTGGCTGACGAGATCGCTGCGGCGATCGTCGCCAGCACGCCCATGATCATGAACACCTTCATGGTCACCCAGCGCGTGTTGATACCGGCAAGGTTGGCTGCTTCCGGATTGCCGCCGATGGCGAAGACATAGCGGCCGAAACGGGTACGCTTGGCGATGAAGGTCATGATCAGCCCTACGGCTACAGCCATCAGCACGGGTATGGCGATGCCATGGGCGATGAACAGCCCGCCTTCGGGAACGGTTATATTGTTGGCCGCCGCATATCTGTTCACGATGCCGACCGGCCAAGGATAGGAATTGGCAAGCCATATGGCGCCCATGATGACAAGGCAAGTGACGGCCCCGAGGAACGTCTCGGCCCAGATCGGGCGTAACGGGAAGCGGAACCGCTTGCGCTGCACCCGCCCGTTGAGCAGCATGAACACAACCGCCAGGCACGCGACAATTCCGACGATCCAGCTCCATCGCGCACCGATCGAACCCGTCGGTCCGCCGCCCATCAGCTGGAAAGTGGCATCCAGCGGCGCAATCGTCTGCCCACTGGCGACCCACCATGCGGCACCCCGCCAGACCAGAAGGCCGCCCAGCGTCACGATGAAGGCCGGCACCTCGAGATAAGCGATGATGTATCCCTGGAACGCTCCGATCAGAAGGCCAAGCGCGAGGCCGATGGCCAGCGCCAGGATCCAGATCCAGGGGTTGCCTAATTGCAGACCGACCATTCGCACCAGGAAATGCACCTGCGCAAAACCCATGACCACGCCGATCAGGCCTTCGGCGGAGCCGACCGACAGGTCGATATTGCGCATGACGATAACCAGCACCATTCCGGCGGCCATTATGGCCACGGCCGAAGTCTGCACCGACAGGTTCCAGAGATTGCGTGGCGTCAGGAAGGTCCGGCTGTCGAAGTCGAACGGATTGACGCCGAGCCGTACGCTAGAAATGACATGCAGGCCGACCCAGATGACCAGCAGCGCGCCGACCATGCCGAGCATGCGCGTGTCGAGTTCGGTTGCCTTGAGAAATCGGGCAACAATGCCGAGTTCGGATTCCCGTGCCCGGTCTGTCGTGCTGTCGACCGGCGTGTTGGACGTCGTGTCGGTCATGATGTTTCTCCCGCCGGGTTGCCGTCTGCCGCGGATGCCGGAAGCAGCCTAGAAGTTATCCGCCGGAAGCGGAAAAACAACTCTTGTTGGAAAAACGCCGCGGCGAGCGGCCGCGGCGTTCGGACTTTTCGGAAACGTCGGCTCAGTTGCAGACTGCAACAGTGCCAGCCGTCACCCCGGCGCAGACCTCTTCTTTCTTGATCCAGCCGGCGTCGATGACGACGTTGAGGTTGTCCTTGGTGATGGCGACCGGGGTCAGGAACAGCGACTTGACGGTATTGCCGCCGGGCGTGGTGAAATCCTTCACGCCGGCAATGTCGGTCATCTGCTTGCCGTCGGCCAGTTGCGAGGCGATCTCGGCGGCATTCTTGCCGAGCTCGCGCGCATCCTTCCACACCGACACGGTCTGTGTGCCGAGCGCGATGCGGTTCAGCGCGGCGTGGTCGCCGTCCTGGCCCGAAACCGGAACCGATCCGGCCAGCCCTTGCGCCGTCAGCGCGGCGACGACGCCGCCGGCAGTGCCGTCATTAGCGGCGACCACGGCATCGACCTTGTTGTCGTTGGCGGTCAGGAACTGTTCCATGTTCTTCTGAGCGTTGGCCGGCAGCCAGCCGTCCGTATAGGCCTCGCCGACATTCTTGATCTTGCCGCCGTCAATGGCCTCCTTCAGCACCTCCATCGAACCGGCAAACAGGAAATCGGCATTCGGATCGGAACCCGAACCCTTGATGAAGACGTAGTTGCCTTCCGGCTTCACCTTGAAGACTTCGCGGGCCTGCATGCGGCCGACTTCCTTGTTGTCGAAGGTCAGATAGAACACGTCCTTGTTCTCGATCAGCCGGTCATAGCCGACGACCGGGATGCCTTCGTCCAGTGCCTTCTGCACGGCCGGCCCGATGGCCGAGGCGTCCTGCGCCAGGATGATCAGTGCGCTGGCGCCCTGCGAGATCAGGCTCTCGACGTCGGTGAGCTGCTTGCCGGGGTTGGACTGTGCGTCGGCGGAAATATACTTGTCGCCTGCGGCCTCAATGGCCGCCTTCATTGCGGCCTCGTCGGTCTTCCAGCGCTCTTCCTGGAAGTTCGACCAGGAAACGCCGATGACCTTGTCTTTAGCCTGCGCCACCGACGCCAGCGCCAGCGTCATGGCGACACCCGCCAGAATGGCGGTCGTGAATTTCTTCATCATATCCTCCCTGCGCCGCGTACGGCGTGACCAATTGGCTCAAAGACCAGCTTAGAAGCTCTAATTTTTTCGAGCCTCGAAAAAATACTGGCCCGATCTCCGGCTGCTGTCAACATCGATTCTGATGGATTTTGATGACTCTGCGAGTTTTTTCGAGCGTCGGAATAAACGATGACAGCGCCACCTGCATCTGACACTATTTGCCTGCGTCCGACACTATTTGTCGGACATTACCGACGGCTTCCGGTTCATGAGCGGCCGCGGCAACCGGGAGGAAAGCAAAACAATGTCGGTCGGAATCCGCCATGACGATTTGCGCCGGCGCAACCGGGCGATGGTGATCTCGGCGGTGCGCCGGGCCGGCCAGCCATCGCGTACTGAGATCGCAGCTACTACCGGCCTCAGTCATTCGACCATATCGGCGATCTCTTCCGACCTGATACGGGAAGGCATCCTCGCCGAGAGCAAGGCAAGTGAGCCCGTTTCGTTGAAACGCGGTCGTCCGCAGGTCGGCCTCGCCCTCAACCCGGAAGCGGCGGCGGTGCTGACCGTGGTGTTGTCGCTGAATTTCCTGTCGGCCGCCATTATCGACTATACGGGACAGGTGGTCGCCGAGGAACAGCGCCGGCTGGACACGCTGACCATGCCGCGCGACGAGCTGATCCGTGAATGCATGGCCATCGTCCGGCGCCGGCTGCAGGATCCAGACCTTGACGTCCGCAGTGTCGCCCGCATCGCCCTGGCGATTCAGGGCATTACCGACTCCCCTGCACGCGCCATGCTGTGGTCGCCGATCACGCCGCAGACCGACATCGCCTTTGCCGACATGCTGGAGGACGAATTCGGCATCCCGGCAACGGTGGAGAACGACTGCAACATGATGGCGGTGGCTTTGCGCTGGCGCAATCCGGATCGCTATCGCGACGACTTCATCGCCATCCTGCTTTCGCATGGCATCGGCATGGGGCTGGTGCTGAAGGGCGAACTGTTCACCGGGACGCATTCCTCGGGTGGCGAATTTGGCCACATGATCCATCGTCCGGGCGGCGCGCTCTGCCGTTGCGGGCGGCGCGGCTGCATCGAGGCCTATGCCGGCAACTACGCCATCTGGCGCAACGCCAGGCAGATGAGCGAAGAAAGCGAACCGATCGCCGACGTCAGCGACGCCGACATGCGAGCACTGGCGGCCCGGGCGCGCGAGAAAGATGGGCCGGAACGCGAGGCCTACCGCAAGGCCGGCGAAGCGCTGGGTTTCGGTCTCGGCTCGCTGTTCGCGCTGATCGATCCGGCACCGGTCGCGATGGTCGGCGCCAGTGCCGCCGCCTTCGATCTGATCGAGCCGGCCTTGCGGAAGGCAATCGCCCAGACCGCCGGCGGCCAGCATTCGGGCTCGATCTCCTTCGATACAGAGCCGAACGAATTGCCGCTGATCCGCGAAGGCTGCGCGATGCGGGCGCTAAGCTTCGTCGACCAGGAGATTTTCGCGCCGGGCGCGCAAATGAGGCCCAGCGTCAGAAAGAACGTAGCCTGACCAGGCGGGTCAATCTTCCCTGATCGCATAGCCGGCACCGCGGATGGTGCGGATGACATCCGGCATCCGGCCGTTGTTGACGGCTTTGCGCAGCCGCCCGACATGCACGTCGACGGTGCGTTCGTCGATGTAGATTGTCTCGCCCCAGACATTATCGAGTAACTGGCTGCGCGAGAAGACACGGCCCGGATGCCGCATCATGAACTCGAGCAGCCGGAATTCGGTCGGCCCGAGCCTGATTTCGCTCTTCTTGCGATAGACCCTGTGCGATTCGCGATCGAGCACGATGTCGCCGACCTTCAGCACGCTGGACAGCACTTCCGGCTTGGCGCGCCGCAGCAGCGCCTTGACCCTGGCCATGAATTCCGGTGTCGAAAACGGTTTGACCAGATAGTCGTCGGCGCCGGTCGAAAGCCCGCGCACCCGGTCGCTCTCCTCGCCGCGCGCGGTCAGCATGATGATCGGCAGCCGCTCGGTTTCGGGGCGCACCCGCAACCGACGACAGAGCTCGATGCCGGAAACCGCTGGTATCATCCAGTCGAGCACCAAAAGGTCGGGCACATTCTCCTGCAAACGGATCTCGGCTTCGTCGCCGCGTGTCACCACCTCGACCTGGTAGCCTTCGGATTCGAGATTGTAGCGGAGCAGCACACCCAATGGCTCCTCGTCCTCCACCACCATTATGCGTGGTGCGATCATCGGCTGGGCACCCCCATCATGTCACCGGTGCGGACATTGTCGTTTCGTCCTGCTTCGGACGATTGACCGGCAATTGCTCGCCGGTCAGCACATAATACGCATTTTCGGCGATGTTGGTGACATGGTCGCCGATCCGCTCCAGATTCTTGGCGCAGAACAGCAGGTGCGTGCAAGCGGTGATGTTGCGCGGATCTTCCATCATGTAGGTCAACAGCTCGCGGAACACGGACGTGTATTTGACGTCGATGCGCTCGTCGGCGGCACGCAGCTTGGCCAACGCGGCCGCATCGCCTGCAGCATATTCCTCGATGACACCCTGCACCTGGATGAGAACCAGCTGCGCCATCGCGTCGATGGAATGCGACAGGTCCCGCGGCGTGGCGCTGAGGCCGACCGCACTCACGCGCTTGGCGATATTCTTGGCAAGGTCGCCGATGCGTTCGAGGTCGCCCGCCATGCGGATCGCTCCGACCACATGGCGAAGATCGTGGGCCATCGGCTGGCGTTTGGCGATCAGGGTGATGGCGCGGTCGTCCAGTTCGCGTTGACGCGCATCCATGATGGCGTCGTCGGAAACGACGCGTTGCGCCAGCACGTTGTCGGAATTCAACAGGGCCTTGGTCGCCCCGCCGACCATCGAACCGGCGAGGTCGGCCATGTCGCGGATCAGCTTGCTGATCTGCTCGAGATCCTCGTCGAAAGAAGCGACTGTGTGTTCGCCCATGGTCCTGTCCTCATATGCATGATCGGAACGGCTCAGCCGAAGCGGCCAGTGATGTAGTCCTGCGTGCGCTTCTCGCGGGGCGACGTGAAGATCTTCTCGGTCCGGTCGAACTCGACCAGTTCACCCAGATACATGAAGGCGGTCTGGCGCGACACGCGCGCCGCCTGCTGCATGTTGTGGGTGACGATGACGATCGTATAGTCGGCTTGCAATTCGTCGATCAGTTCCTCGATCTTGGCAGTCGACAGCGGGTCGAGGGCCGAAGCCGGTTCGTCGAGCAGAATGACTTCCGGCTTCACGGCCACGGTGCGGGCAATACAAAGCCGCTGCTGCTGGCCGCCTGACAGGCTCAAGCCGCTGGCGTTGAGCTTGTCCTTGACCTCGCCCCACAGCGCGGCCCGCTTCAACGCTTGTTCGACGCGGCCGTCCATTTCGGACTTGCCCAGATTCTCATAAAGCCTGACGCCGAAGGCGATGTTCTCGTAGATCGACATCGGGAACGGCGTCGGCTTCTGGAACACCATGCCGATCTTGGTCCTCAGGAGATTGAGGTCCTGCGAGCGGTCGAGAATGTTCTTGCCGTCGAGCAGCACCTGGCCCTCGGCTGTCTGCTTCGGGTAGAGTTCGTAGATGCGGTTGAACACACGCAGCAGCGTCGATTTCCCGCAGCCCGAAGGGCCGATGAAGGCAGTGACGCTGCGCTCGGGCAGCGACAAGGTGATGTCCTTCAACGCCTTGCTCTGGCCGTAGTAGAAGTTGAGGTTCTTGACCTCGATCTTCGTCTTCTCGGCGACCGTTTCGGTCATCGTCATGTCCGGGGACAACATCTGTGTCATCTGTCCTCTCTGCGTCCGGTAAGGCTGCGGGCGAGGATGCTCAAGCCCAGAACCGTCAGGGTGATTATGAGTGCGCCGGTCCACGCCAGTTGCTGCCATTCCTCATAAGGGCTGAGAGCGAACTGGAAGATGGTCACCGGCAGGCTGGCCATCGGCGCGTTGATATTGCTGCTCCAGAACTGGTTGTTGAGCGCGGTGAAGAGCAGCGGCGCCGTCTCGCCGGAAATGCGTGCTATCGCCAGCAATATGCCGGTGACGATGCCGGACAATGCGGCGCGGTAGGCGACCGAGCGGATCACCACCCAGCGCGGCGCGCCGATCGCGGCGCCGGCTTCACGCAACGCGTTCGGCACCAGGTTGAGCATGTCTTCAGTGGTGCGCACGACCACCGGAATGACCAGGATGGCAAGCGCAACGGCGCCGGCTATGGCCGAGAAATGTCCCATTGGCCGCACCATCAGTTCATAGACGAACAAGCCGATGATGATCGACGGCGCCGACAACAGGATGTCGTTGATGAAGCGCACGACGGTGGTGATGCGCGAGAAACGCCCATATTCGGCCATGTAGGTTCCCGCCAGCACGCCGATCGGCGTGCCGACGACAACGGCGATGATCGTCATCAGCAGGCTGCCCGCGATTGCATTGAGCAGGCCGCCGGCCTCGCCTGGCGGTGGCGTCATCTCGGTGAAGACCGCGAACGAAAGCCCGGCTGTGCCCTTATAGACCAGTGCACCGAGAATGAGCGCCAGCCAGGCAAGCCCGATGCCGGCGGCGACGACGCAAAGCGCCATCATCACCGAATTTCTGGCTTTGCGGCGGCTGTGGAGCGATGAGGATGTCGACATCGGTCAGACTCCCGTACGGGCGTCGATCCGCATCAGCATATAGCGGGCGGCGGCAAGGATCAGGAAAGTGATGACGAACAGGATCAGGCCGAGCGAAACCAGAGAGGAGGTGTAGAGATCGCCGTCGGCCTCGGTGAACTCATTGGCGATGGTCGCCGAGATCGTCGTGCCCGGCGCGAACAGAGAGGCGCTGATGCGGTGGGCGTTGCCAATGACGAAGGTCACCGCCATGGTTTCGCCGAGCGCGCGGCCGAGGCCAAGCATGACGCCGCCCATGATACCGATGCGGGTATAGGGAATGACCACGCGCCGGGTCACTTCCCAGGTCGTGCAACCGATGCCGTAGGCCGATTCCTTCAGCACCGCCGGCACCGTATCGAAGACGTCCTTGGTGATCGAGGTGATGAAGGGCAGCACCATGATGGCGAGGATCAGCGCCGAGGTCAGAAGGCCGATGCCGTAAGGAGGGCCGGCGAAAAGGCTGGATAGTCCCGGCACGCCGTGGAAGATGTTGATGATGAAGGGCTGTATCGTCGTCTGCAGGAACGGCGCGAACACGAACAGGCCCCAGATGCCGTAGATGATCGAGGGAATGCCGGCCAACAGCTCGACCGCTATGCCGATCGGGCGCCTGAGCGGGCGCGGGCAGAGTTCGGTGAGAAACACGGCAATGCCGATGCCGATCGGAACCGCGATCAGGATGGCGATGGCCGCCGTGACCAGCGTGCCGTAGATCGGCGCCAGCGCGCCAAATTTTTCCGTTACCGGATTCCAGCTTTCAGTCGTCAGGAAAGAGAACCCGAAGGACGACAGGGCCTGCCATGAGCCGGCAAACAGCGAGATTGCGACACCACCGAGGATGACCAGCACAAGAATTGCGGAAGCGCGGGTGAGTCCGCGGAATATGGCGTCTGTGAGCGCGAAGCGCCGCACCGTAGCTTCCCTGGCCCGGGCTGCAGATGATAGCATGGCATCGGAAGCGATGGTCATTGGGTCCTCGCGATTGAAGGCAACAGGGAGGGCGCCGTCGACGCCCTCCCTGGAGGAGATTACATAGCCGAGTAGAGCGGCTTGCCGTCGCTGCCGACGACTTCCTTGGCCCACATGGCCTTGACGCTCTCGACCACCTTGTCGGGCATCGGAACGTAGTCCAGCTCGCCGGCCATCTCGTCGCCCTTGTCGTATGCCCAGGCGAAGAATTTGAGCGCTTCGCCGGTGGTCGCCGCGTCGTCCGGCTTCTTGTACAGGAGGATCCACGTCGCCGCCGTCATTGGCCAGGACTCGGCGCCCGGCTCGTTGGCGAGGATGACGCCATAGCCCGGCTGCGAGCTCCAGTCGGCATTGGCCGCTGCCGCCGAGAATGCCGCCGCGGTGGGTTCGACCTTCTTGCCGTCCTTGTTGATCATATCGGTGTGGGTGAGCTTGTTCTGCTTGGCATAGGCGTATTCGACATAGCCGATCGCGCCGCCGGTCTGGGAGACGTTGTTGGCAACGCCCTCATTGCCCTTGGCGCCGATGCCCACGGGCCATTCCACGGCCTTGTCGACGCCGACCTTTTCTTTCCAGTCCGCGCTGACGTCGCCGAGGTAGTATGTGAAGTTGAACGTCGTGCCCGACCCATCGGAACGGTGAACGACCGCGATCGCCTGCGAAGGCAGCTTGACGTCGGGATTGAGCTTCTTGATCGCCTCGTCATCCCAGCTCGTGATCTTGCCGAGGAAGATGTCGGCCAGCGTCGGGCCGTCGAGAACCAACTCGCCCGGCTTGATGCCTTCGAGGTTGACGACGGGAACGATGCCGCCCATCACCATCGGGAACTGAGCCAATCCGGACGATTCAAGCTCTTCGCCTTTCAGCGGCGCATCAGAAGCGCCGAAGGTAACGGTCTTGGCTTTGATCTGCTTGATGCCGCCGCCGGAACCGATCGACTGATAGTTAAGCCCAATGCCGGTGTCTTTCTTGTAAGTGTCGGCCCACTTCGCATAGATCGGGTAGGGGAAGGTGGCGCCGGCGCCGGAGATGTCCGCGGCGAGCGCGGCGGACAGGGTGAGGGTAGTCGTCGCCGCAGCCATTGCAATCGCAACGGCCGCCGAGCGGATGAAATGTCTCATGTGGCCTGCTCCTGTTCGGAATATGGTCTCTCGGCGCCATTCCTCCGGCGCCCGCTGAGGCCAATAGCCCCCGATTATTACAGTCGCATGACAGTTTCATGTCGCTCCGGTAACGTCGTCCAGCCGGGTTAAGAAGGAACGGCCGCGGGCTTTGTCGGCATGGGCCGCGGTTTGCCGCTGGAATCAGCAGCTTGCGTGAATTCCGGCCGGCTTTGTCCGCTCGACGATAGCAGCCACTGACCTTGAGAAGAAAAAAGCCGGACGGGAGCGCGTTGCATGCAGCCAGAACGTGTCATGGCCGCGCCATCGCCGAAACAGGTCCGTTGGGGTAAATCTGACCCTGTTTCTTGCCGGCGGTCGCTGCTCCCGCCCGTAACTGGAGGAGCGGAACTTCGAATATCCCATTGTCGCGACTGAGCGCGCCATTGGGTATGGTGCGATCGCACCATGGCCTTACGCTGGAAGCGGTGACGAATCGCAAGGTTTTAATTCGCCTCGCGCTGGACCTCCATCCGCGCCCGACCCGGCGATCGATCTTTCGAGCGGGGCCTTCGACTGGAAGTGCGGCGATTTCTACTTCACCTTACCTACTCCCTCTGCACTATTCCGCCGGTTGTCGGTTGGGCCGAAGCAGCGTTATAAGCTTGCAGGGGTGTTGCTGATGTTTCGACGGATTCTGCCTGTCTTCCTGTGCCTGGCGCTGCTTCTGGGAACCGGCTGCGCGCGCAGCTATGACGGCACCGTGATCATTCCCAAGCCGCTCGATGTTCGCCGTTTCTGGGACCGGCCTTCTCCGCAGGCGCAAGCCGAACAGTCGCAGCTGGAGACCGATGTCTTTCCTGTGGCGCCTCAAACGCCGAAAAGGCCGGCGGTGCGCAGGAGCGCAGCTTCCGTTGCAGCGCCACGAAGGAAGGTCGTCGCCAACCCGCCCATGCTGTCATCGGAGCCGGCGAAGCCGCTCACCTGCAGGAATGTCAGCCTGCCCGGCAAACGGGCCCGCATGGTCTGCGAATAACCAACCGGCCGTCGGTCGATACGTGCGGCTGTAGGCCTTGAAGCGGCTATCCGGCCAGCCGTTCGCCGTCTCGGGACATCGCCCGCCCTGGTCAGTCCGCCGGGAAAAAGGCCGGCCCGACCACTCTCACCGGCCGCGCGCCGATCGCTCTTTCGACCGACTGATGCTGGGCAGCCCCTGGCACCTCGGCAACCGGCGTTTTTGCCCCTGCGAGAGCGGTACCGGCGGTTTCGATCCCGGATTCAGGAATTTCCGCGACGCTGCCAAAATCCGGCTTTGCCGTCGGCAACGGAATGATGGCGTTGCTCATGTTGGCCGGTGTCACGGTTCGTGCCCTGAGTTCGGCGACGCGCTGGTAATAGCGCTTGACGTCGCAGGCCTTGAAGTTCGCGTCGTCGCGGTACCTGAAGGCGGTCGCAAGCTCCACATAGGGCTTTTGCGTCTCGAGCGCGATCATCTCTTCGGTCTCGCGGGTGGCATCGCTCAGCGTATAGAGTTCGACGCCGGCATCGTCGCAGATATAGCGGCACTGATCGACCGTTTCCTTCAGATCGTCGTTCTTGGCGAACTGCGATTTTGGCGCGGGGAAGAAATATCCGTCCGACAAGCGAACGCAAAACAGCATCCGATTGCCACCCATTGTTGCGCCTGCGGACTGGGTTTTGGGTGCTGTGCGCTGCTGCGCCGGCGGCTGGTCTTGCTGCGCCTGCTGCTTCTTGGCAGCGGGGGCGGCGCAGCCCAGCGCGACGAACCTGGCCTTCAGGCCGGAGGTGTCCCTGCCCGAATTCGACAGTCTGGCGATCTGCCGTTGCACCTCCGCCTTGCTGCTTACGAGGTCGGCGCAGGGGTTGAAGAAGAACCCGGCCGTTTTCGCCGTGCATCGGCGCTGTCTCTCCAGCCTTTGAATCGCGGCGAGTTGCCGGCGTAGTTGGGCAAGCTCGGGGCTGGTCCCGGCGCCACGCCCCGCCGAAAGCAATTGGCTCCTGATCGCGCCGCAGCTATCCGCATAGGAGGAGGACGTGCCGAGCGCAACGGCTATTGCCGACACCAGCATCAGAATCGTGAGAAGCCAGAAGCGCGTCATTGGAGCGACCATTGTCCTTGTTGCGCCGAGAACAGGATTTCTTTGTCGACTATGGATAAGTACTGGCTAAATCAGTTTTACCTAATTGAAGTAGACCGCCCCGCCACCAGAGACTTTAGTTCTAGTGTATTATATCCACTGGCGTAAATTCAATATTACATTTTTATTTCAAGATTGAGACGAACCGGCAGCAACGCCGGCGAACTCGCGCCACGGCGAAGTTTGAAGCACCCGGCCGGTTCCGCACCGCGATCAATCCGGCGTTACCGGCCGGCCGTTGCTGAAACCTTAGCCCCAAGTTCGGCGTTGAGCGGCCAAAGGAGGAGACCGCAAATGTCGATTCATTTCACTGTCGCGGGCCTGACCAGGAATCTGTTCCATTCACTTGGGCTGGACCATGAACGCACACCGAGGCCGCTCGACCACGAGCAGAGGCTTTTGCTGGAGTGCTATCTCGCCGGCCAGATTCCGGAATCGGCCTGGAGCGACTATGTCTTCGAAATGCCGGAACTGGCGCGACATGTCGAGGCCAGACGAAGCCGCCACTAAAGCGCATCGCGGTCGACCGGGCCTCATGCGACGCGCTTAGGTTCTTGTTTTATGCATGTCGTTGTCGCAAAACCGCTGCACACTTTTGCTCGACATGCGCTAGATCCCGAAAAGTAGAATCCGGTTGTCGGAAAAGATCAAGGCGAAGCCTGCACCCGCGTTGCAGGCTGTTTTTGTTTGGGCGAGTTGAATTGCAGAGTGAACACCTTGCCCGGGATGCCTTCAGCCAGCGCCGGTGAAAGGCTCAACGGCAGGCAGTGGTCCACGGCCGCAATCGCCGCATCGACAAAAGCTTGCCGCGCCTTCTCGTCGCCGGCCACGCGGATGGCAGTCGGCTTGGGCCGGCCGATCAGCGTGCCATTGCGCCTGAAGCTGAAGCTCAGGGTGACGGTGGAGTTCCCGGCATTCGCTGGCGGGGTCCAGCACGCCTGGATGGCAGCCCCGACCTCGGGCATGGAGTTGAGCGTTGCTGCATTCGATTGACCGGCTGTGCCCGCCAGCATGGCGCCTGCAATCACCACCATTCCAGCAATGCTTTTCATGACAGGGCCTCTGTCCTTGAACCGCCCTCGAGGACGTGACTAACTTCGATGGTAGGGCCGACATCGGCGATGACAAGGTGCCAGCAACGCGCTTCATCAGCCATGCAGGCGTCGTGAAGCGCCGTCGGCCGCAACTTCGGCAGGGCTGCAACAAGCAAAAGGCCGGCGAGCAGCCGACCTTTGCTTTCCATCCGCGCCAGTACATCCGTGGTCGCGGGCTGGAGGTGGATACAGTAGAAAGGGTTTCGGTTAACGAAACCTTAAGCTCCCCACATCGTGCAAACAGGGGAGAGTAAAAAAGAATTACCCCAGATCGTTACCGGCTCCTGCAGAACGTACGGACGATCGCCGGCCTGCACGTGCCTCAGGCGTTGGCCTGCGACCGCACATAGGCGATATAGCCGCGCACATCGCCGGCCGGCTCGGCATAGGCCTTGCCGAGCTTCTTCTCGATCGCCGTCATATAGTCTTTTGCCCATTGGGGCAGCGCATAGTCGATGACGGCGAGGAACTCGAGCGTCGCCGCCAGACGGATGTCGGCGATCGACGGGTTCTTGCCGCCGATGAACGGCTTGCCGTTCCTGAAGAAGCTGTGAAACACCTCCAGCGGCTCGGCTATCGCTTCTATAGCGGCCTTTTGGGCTTCCGACTTCTTGTCGGGATGAGCGTCGCTGTGGCCGACCTCGCCGGCATATTGCGGGAAATTCAGTGCAGGATAGGTGGCGCGCGCCACATAGGGGTAGAGCGTCCCGATCAGGTAGAACATGGCGCTGTCGATCATTGCCCGCTTGGCCGGCGCCTTGGGATATAGTTTCTCCAGCCCGTGCTTGTTGGCGAGGTACTGCATGATGGCGCAGCTTTCCCACAAGACACCTCTCGGCAGGCCCTTGTCCTCGATCATCGGCGTCAAATGGGCCGGGTTTCGCGCCATGTATTCAGGCGAGCGCGTGTGGCCCCATACGTCGGTCTCGGAATGGTCGAGCCCGGCCGCGCGCGCAAACACCCGTACGCTCATATTGTTGACGCTCGGCTTCAGCATGCTGAGCATCAGCGCGGGTTTTTTCGCTGATTTCGCTACGGCCTTCCGCGCGGACTTCGCGGATGCCTTGGCTGCAGGTTTTGCGGCGGCTTTCGTTGCCGACTTGGCGGACGCTTTCGACGCCTTGGCTGCAGGCTTTGTCGCGGCCTTGGCAGCTGGTTTCGGAGCGGCCTTGGCGGCCGGCTTCTTCGCACTCTTCGTTGTCGTCTTTGCCATTGTGTCCTCCCTTTGTTTGGCCTGTCGTCAGTATGGATCTTTCGGAGCGCGGTCTTCCGACAAGGTCGCGCGGGAGCGCTCGACAAGCGCCTGGATCGCGTCGGCGAGATGCACCTCGGCTATTGCGTAGTCGCCGCGCGCGACGCGGATCTTGTGCGCCTGCATCAACACGTCGGCATGGGTGAAGCCCGCCGGCGGCTCGAAACGGTAGGAGGCGAGCTCGATCAGCAGGCCGAGCGGATCCTCGAAGTAGATCGAGTCCATGAAGCCGCGATCCTTGACGCCGCTGTGCTTGATGGCGCGCTCGTCGAGCCGGCCGACCGCCTGCAAAAAGGTGACGCGCGACACCGCGAAAGCGATGTGATGGACGCAGCCCGTATCGGTTGGCGTGCGCCGCTTGACCGGCGTGCGGCTCTCGTCGGTGAAGACGGTGATCAGCCGGCCGTCGCCCGGATCGAAATAAAGATGGCTTTCGCTGGCTTTGTCGAGGTTGGGCTGCTCGAAGATGAAAGGCATGCCGAGCACGCCTTCCCAGAAATCGATGGAGCTCTGGCGATCGGCGCCGACCAGCGTGATGTGATGGACGCCTTGTGATTGCAGCTTCTGCATCTGACTCCTCCCGGCCACGCCGTCTTGCCGCCGAACGGAAGTTCGGATGCCCAGTCGCGCTTGGATCAGCGCCCGGCATGTGACCGCGCCCGGCCTCGCTCGCCTGCGCTCCGCATTCCGCATCCTGCAGGAGTGCGGCCGGAGCTTTGATGAACGGATGCTAATTCAATCCGAGGCGTTGCGCCAGAAGCGCTGAGTTTCAAGAACTCCACGCAGGCGCCAAGAGCGGCACCGGGATCGCGGACGCCTTCGCCGAGCTCGCCGAAACGATCCGTCGCCGGCAGCTGTAATGGTGCGGCAGCCCGCAGGTCGCTGGGTTTCCCGAGCGGCCGGTTTGGCGACGGCAGGTCAAAGGGGCCTCGTTGACGCATGCCGCGCCTGGTTCGGATTACGGGCATCCGCGGCCCTTAGATGAAAATCACATATTCTTCATCGGCACGTCGGGATCGACATGTCCCCCATCAGCAGTGATCTTCAGCCGTGAGAGGTAGTGCTCCCATCCCCTTCGGTGGCTGTCACGCTCCTTTGCGTTCGGCAGTCCGCTGTGCGTGAAGCGGATCAGTGTCCCCGCATCCCTCGCGATCAGGTCGATCTCGACATGGCTGGAGCCGGGCGGCACGGTCTCGTTGTCTTCCCAGCCAAAACTGTAGGCAAGACGGTGGACCGGGATCACCTCGGTGAACTCACCGCGGGCCATATGGCGACCACCGACATTGACGAGGAACAGACCGCCCGGCGATGCATCTAAATTCGCTTCGGTCCCGATCCATCGCACGATCTGGTCCGGATCCGTCAAAAGCGCGAACACGGTCGCTTGTGGCGCGGCGACCTCAATCTCTGTGTAAACCGATTCCGCCATCGCTCACTCCAGGTCACATCCGCATCGAATACCGTGCATGATTGAAGCGAATGTGGGGAGTTGCAAGAAGATGTTCGAGGCGTAAGCATAAGCCTGTGCCGAGTGACCTTCTGCCGATGCTTCTCGCAAACTCGCTTTCATTCCTTCTGGACGACGCCGCGCATATTGGCGACGGTGGGCGACTTCTATTGCAGCTCTCAACGCATTTGATGGAAGACGGCCTGCCGATCATCGCCGGCGCGCTGGCGCAGGATGCTCCCGACCCGATCATTTCACGCCGCATCTGGCTCTGGCGAGCGCCTGGGAATGAAGTGGTCGAGGCTTTGGGCATAGGCGCCGACCGCCAGAATGCCGATCCCCGGCTCGTGCTGCGGGAGTGGCTTGGCACGACGCGGGCGATGGTGTTCGACGAGCGAGCGGGCGGTGTCGCACCGACTTTGGTGTGGGCGTTCGATCATACTCCGGATGAGGCGCAGTCAGAGCTGCTGCGGCAAATCTCCCGGTTTGCTGCGGCTCCGATGACCGCACTCGCAGAACGGTCCGCGAAACGCGCATTGCTCGAAGCATATTTGGGAAAGCGCAGTGCAGCACATGTGCTCAACGGTCATTCTCGTCGAGTAAAGGGAGAGACGATACGGGCTGCGCTTCTGTGCGCGGACCTTCGAGGTTTCACCGATCTATCCGAGGTTCATGATGCAGACGAGATCGTATTGGTACTTGATGCCTGGTTCGATTGCGTCGCGGGCGCGGTGCACGCATTTGGTGGTGAGGTTCTCAAGTTTATAGGTGATGGCGTCCTCGCGATTTTCCCGATTGGCGAGCGCGATGCAAATGCCGCATGTGACGCTGCGGTACGCGCCGTGAAGGCCACGCGCGCCGGGATAGATCATCTCAACCAAACTCGGCGCCGCAATGGCGGCCCTGAGCTCGGATATGGCATTGGCCTGCATGTCGGCGAGATACTCTGGGGGAACATCGGCACTGCCGGCAGGTTGGACTTCACCGCGATCGGCAAGGCTGTAAATCTTGTCAGCCGCATCGAAGGGCTGTGCAAGCCGTTGGGACGGACGGTGCTCGCGTCGACAGTGTTCGAGGCAGAAACTACCGAGCCGATGATCGCCATGGGCAGTCATCCGCTCGGAGGAATAGCAGGCGCGCAAACACTTTTCGGCTTACCGGAATAGATCGAATGGTTGAGCGCGCCGTGGATGTGTCGTTCGCAGCATATCTTGGTATCGTGCGAAGCCATGACTGAGCGGCAATGAGCCAAACCCGCCGCGACCCAAGGCGATGGATCGGATTGATGGTTTGCGGAGAGCTTGGAGAGACTTGGTACGCCCAAGGGGAATCGAACCCCTGTTCCCGCCGTGAGAGGGCGGTGTCCTGACCGCTAGACGATGGGCGCGTTCAAGAACCGGCGATATAGGCTGACGGCTGGCAAAAAGCAACTAGGCTTAAGGCTGCCTGTCGCGCCGGTGAAATATCCGCTGCAAGCCTAGCGTTTTGGCTCGATCAGGTCCCAGAGATTGCCGTAGAGATCAGCGAAAACCGCCACAGTGCCATAGGTCTCGTGCCGGGGCGCCTCACGGAATTCGACGCCCTTTTCGAGCATCAGCGCATGGTCACGGGCAAAATCGTCGGTTTCGAGGAACAAAAAAACCCGCCCGCCGGCCTGGTTGCCGACGGCGTCCGTTTGCGCATCGCCGGATGCTTCGGCCAGAAGCAGCCGCGCCCCCTGCCCGTTGCCTGGCGTGATCGTGACCCAGCGTTTGCCGCCGCCGAGATCGACATCTTCGGTGAGGACAAAACCCAGCCGGTCGACATACCAGGCGATCGCCTCGTCATAATTTGCGACGACGAGCGCGACCGTGGCAATGCTGCGGTGTTCGGCAAAACCGGTCATTTGTTCCTGATCGAAAAACGGCCGACGATGCGTCGTTCGGTGATGTCATAGACGAAGATGGCGCGGCTGCCGTCTGCCAGCCCGGCGTCGATCGACAGGCGATTGCCGGAGAGCGATTGACTGACCACCCTGGCGCCGACCGGCAGCACGATGTCGCCATTGACCGGTTCGCCGATCGGCACCTGGATGTCGCTGCTCAGCGGAGGGCTGACAGGCGGTGCATTGCGCGCTTTGTAGACAAGCGCCGCGATCACCACCATAAGGGCGAGGAACAGCAGGCCGAGATTGATGGCGACGAAGCGGACGAGCTTCCTCCGCACCTTTTCGACCTCGGGGTCGAGCGGCTTTTCCTCGTCTTCGTCGGCAAGCGGCCGGGCCATGGCAGCAGATTCCGGAACTGTTTTCGATGAGCGCTCATAACGAAGAGGTCAGACAATTAATAGGGGCCAGACAGATCGTGCTGGAGGCCGGCGCCGATGCGGCCGGCCAACGGCTCGACCAATGGCTGGCGGCCAGGCTCGGCCCCGACATGTCGCGCAGCCGGGTGCAGATGCTGATAAAGCAGGGCGCGGTCAGGATCGGCGGCAGGCCAGCCAGCGAGACGAAGCGCAAGATGGCACAAGGTGACAGCGTGTCGGTCGACATGCCGGAGCCGGAACCGGCGGAGCCGCAAGGCGAAGATATTGCGCTGGATGTCCTCTACGAGGACAGCGAGCTGATCGTCATCAACAAGCCGGCCGGGTTGGTCGTGCATCCCGGCGCCGGCAACTGGACCGGCACGCTGGTCAACGCGCTGATCCATCATTGCGGCAACAGCCTGTCGGGCATCGGCGGGGTGAGACGGCCGGGCATCGTCCATCGCCTCGACAAGGAGACCAGTGGCGTCATGGTCGTCGCCAAGACCGATCGCGCCCACAAGGCGTTGTCGGAGGCCTTTGCCGACCACGGCCTGACCGGCGATCTCGAGCGCGCCTATCTGGCGTTGGTCTGGGGCATACCGGCAAGGCCGACGGGGATGGTCGACGCGCCGCTTGGCCGCGCCGCCGACCGGGTACGCCGCGCCGTGGTGCCGCAAGGCCGCGACGATGCCCGCCACGCCATAACGCATTTCACCGTCATTGAGCGCTTTGGCGAGCAGCAGCAGGAATTCGCCACGGCGAGCCTGGTCGAATGCCGGCTGGAAACCGGTCGCACCCACCAGATACGCGTCCACATGGCCCATATCGGCCATCCGGTGATTGGCGACCCCGAATACGGCCAGGCTTTCCGCACCAAGGCCAACCGGTTGCCTGAGCCGCTAACCAGCAAAGTGAAAGCATTTCCGCGACAAGCTTTGCACGCCCGCCTCCTTGCATTTCGGCATCCGGATACCCATATAACGATGGGGTTCGAAGCACCGATACCGTGGGACATGGAGGAACTCGTCGACGGCTTCCGCAAGCTTTGAACCAACCACCTGAAAACCTGACCGGCGTTGTTCACTTCAGCGTGACACACTGTTTCGTGTTGAACAAATGCCTGTCTTTCTGGTTTTGTTCCTATATATGTCGGTTGGCGCGAATGTGCCTTTGGCATTCGCGCCACATGCCTGCCGCGTTTCGGGGGCATCACTCCAATAGAGAGGGGGCGCTATCATGGCCCAGTCACTACCCAGTATCGTTTCCGGCGAAGGCGGCCTCAGCCGCTACCTGGAAGAAATCCGCCGTTTTCCGATGCTTCAGCCGCAGGAAGAGTACATGCTCGCCAAGCGCTACGCCGAGCATGAGGACACCACGGCTGCGCACAAGCTCGTCACCAGCCACCTTCGGCTCGTCGCCAAGATCGCCATGGGCTATCGCGGCTACGGCCTGCCGATCGGCGAGGTGATCTCGGAAGGCAATGTCGGCCTGATGCAGGCCGTCAAGAAATTCGAACCGGAGCGCGGCTTCCGTCTCGCCACCTATGCGATGTGGTGGATCAAGGCCTCGATCCAGGAATACATCCTGCGCTCGTGGAGCCTGGTCAAGATGGGCACCACCGCCAACCAGAAGCGCCTGTTCTTCAACCTGCGCAAGGTGAAGGGCAAGATCCAGGCGCTCGACGAAGGCGATTTGAAGCCCGACCAGATTACCGAGATCGCCACCCGGCTGAACGTCTCGGAAGCGGAAGTCGTGTCGATGAACCGCCGTCTGTCGGGCGATGCCTCGCTCAATGCGCCCATCCGGGCCAGCGAAGGCGAATCCGGCGAATGGCAGGACTGGCTGGTCGACGATCACGAAAGCCAGGAAGAGATGCTGATCGAGCAGGACGAGCTGGAAAACCGGCGCGGCATGCTGTCGGGCGCTCTTGCCGTGCTCAACGACCGCGAACGCCGCATCTTCGAGGCGCGCCGCCTCGCCGATGAGCCGTTGACGCTGGAAGAGCTGTCGGCCGAGTTCGATATCAGCCGCGAGCGCGTGCGCCAGATCGAGGTGCGCGCCTTCGAGAAGGTGCAGGACGCGGTCAAGGCCGCAGCCAAGCGCCAGATGCAGGCGCTGCGCACCATCGAGGCGCAGCCGGCGGCGTAAAGCCTTCCGATAGAAACAAATAACGGCCGGTAGAAACAAATAACGGCGGCGTCAGGTAACTGGCGCCGCCGTTATTTTAGAAGGTTGCCAGTTCCGCGGCGCCTTCGCGGATGTCCGATCCACTGCCATAAACTGCTCAGTAGCCTCGCCATCGTGTCCGCAGACGATCCCATCGATAGCGGCATTATCGCAATTTTCCCCAAGCTCTGGAAACCGCAACGCTGCAAGCTGTGGCGGCAATGTTCCGGCGCCGACACGGGCTTCCGTCGCAAAATTCCACAAGGCGGCGCTTGCGGCAGGCGGGCGACAACGGGCCGCCGGGGCCGCGCCGGGCAGTTGAACTCGTCTGTTCGGAAACGAAAGGCGATATGACGATGACGATTTCTCCGTTTCTGACCGCTCTCGGATCCGAAGGTCCCCCAGCCGACCGAGCGAAAGACATGGACCTGTATGGATGGCTAATTGGAAGCTGGGAAATGGACACGGTCCACTACCTCGATGACGGGACAATCCAGAAATGGGATGGCGAATGCCATTTTGGCTGGGTGCTCGAAGGCCGCGCGATTCAGGACGTTTGGATCAGGCCCAAGCGCCCTGCGCCGTCGACGATGTATGGCACAACCTTGCGCATCTTCGATCCTGGGATCGATGGCTGGCATATCATATGGAACGACCCGCTCAACCGGGATCACTCGCGCCAGATCGGCCGGGCCGAGGGTAAGGACATTGTCCAGCTCGGCAATGACTCGCGCGGTCTGAAAACTCGATGGCGTTTCACTGAGATCACTGCCAACAGCTTCCATTGGATTGGCGAGGAAAGATCTTCCGAGAGCGATCCTTGGCAAATCACGTATGAACATTTAGCCCGCCGAACAAAACCCTGACGCTGGACTAAACACTTAGCTGGCGTCTGCGCCGCTCCTCATCCGGCTGCCGCCACCTTCTCCCGTATGGCGACCTATCGGATTCACACATCGCAAAAATCGAATCAGGATCAATAACTTAATCAATAACTTAGATGACCATCTCGGAACGATGAGCGGGCGCCGAGTTTGAAATGGCATTTGTAGTGCCAGCGACCCATCTCCTCAGAGGCAATCGAGCGGAAATTTCAGATAGCGCCGCCCGTTGGATTCCGGTTCCGGCAGGCGTCCGCCATTCATATTGACCTGCAGCGCGTGCAGGATCAGCCGCGGCATCGGCAACGTCCTGTCGCGGGCTTGGCGGAGCGCGACGAAGTCGGCTTCCGTCTTGCAGCCGGCAACATGGATGTTGCCGCCTTTCTGTTCCGCGACCGTGCTTTCCCAGCGCGCTTCGCGGTCACCCGGCTGGTAGTCGTGACCGACGAACAGACGTGTCTCGTCCGGCAGTGCCAGGATGTCCTCGATCGAACGCCAGAGCCGCTCGGCGCTGCCGCCGGGAAAGTCTGCCCTTGCGGTGCCGCTGTCCGGCATGAACAGCGTGTCGTGGATGAAGGCGGCGTCGCCGATGACGTAAGTAATCGAGGCCAGGGTGTGGCCCGGCGAAAACAGCACTCTTGCCGGAAGGCCGCCGACCGAAAAAGTCGCGCCGTCGGCGAACAGCCTGTCCCATTGCGAACCGTCGGCGGGGAATTCCGGCCAGTTGTAGATCACCTTCCACAATTTCTGGACGTCGATGATCCTCTCGCCGATTGCCGTCGGCGCTCCGGTTCTCCCCCTCAGATAATGGACGGCGGACAAATGGTCGGCATGCGGATGCGTGTCGAGGATCCACTCGACCTCCAGCCCGCTTTCCCTGACGAAGTCGAGCAGGGCGTCGGCGTTTTTCGTTGCCGTTGCACCGGACCTTTCGTCGAAGTCGAGCACCGGATCGATGATGGCGCATTTGCGGGTCGCCATGTCGGCGACCACATACTGGACGGACCCGCTCGGCTTGTCATAGAAGCCGGTGACCTGCGACCTAGCCGATAATGCGTCCAATCCCAGCCCCCTTGATCCTCTCACCGTGGCAGGAATGATTTTCTCAGCCACGGCAAATGAAAGGCATGGTTGTCCGTCAACCAGGCGTCGTCAAGCACCCCGTGCTCACACGGCTAGGAAAACCAAAAATTTCTCCGTGCCGCCTCTGCCTGCTCAGGCGGAAGGCTGCTTGGTTTTCCTGAGATATGGCAGGATTGTCTCGTAGGCGCCGAAGCGCTTGATGGCATCCTCATTCGAGACAGCAGCGGTGATGATGACGTCCTCGCCCTGCTTCCAGTTCGCCGGCGTCGCCACCTGGTGCTTGGCGGTCAGTTGCATGGAATCGATGGCGCGCAGGATTTCGTCGAAGTTGCGGCCCGTCGTCATCGGATAGGTGAGGACCAGCTTGATCTTCTTGTCGGGCCCGATGACGTAGACCGAACGCACCGTGGCATTGTCGGCGGGCGTGCGGCCCTCCGAGCTCTCGCCGGCACCCGCCGGCAGCATCTCGTAAAGCTTGGCGACCTTGAGATCCTTGTCGCCGATCAGCGGGTAGTTCACCGAATGGCCGGTCGCCGTCTTGATGTCGTTCTGCCACTTTCCATGGCTTTCGACGGGATCGACCGAGATGCCGATGATCTTAACGTTGCGCTTCCTGAACTCGCCTTCGAGCCCGGCCATCGTGCCGAGTTCGGTTGTGCAAACCGGCGTAAAGTTCTTCGGATGGCTGAACAATACCGCCCAGCCGTCGCCGATCCATTCATGGAAGCTGATCGGTCCTTGCGTGGTCTCAGCGGTGAAGTCCGGCGCGATATCGTTGATGCGGAGGCTCATGACATGTCCCTACCTTGTGAGTGCAGATCGCAGCCGGCGTTGACCGGCGCTGCTTTTGCCTTTCTACCACTCCGGCGTCATCCTTCAAACGGCTGTTGCGCCGGCATCGAGGCCGGCGGCGAAATATTTTCATTGCTTCTCGGCAAATGCAGCAGGAATTTTCGCTGCGCTGGCTCAGGCCTTGCTCACTGCTAACGTCGTCGTCAGGTCTTCCATGCGCTGGGCCAACGCGCCGAGCGCCCCGGTCAGCACGGAATCGTTCTTGTCGGCCTTGGTCAGTGCGTCGTCGCGCGTCTTGCGCAGCGTCAGCACTTCGCTTTCCATGCCCTTGACCCGCTTTTGCAGTTCTGAAAGCTCGTCCATGACCATGATGCCGGCCATCACGGTCAGCCTCTGGTCGCCGATCTCGCCAAAAGAATCCTTCAGATGCGAGACATAGCGGTCGAAGCGCTCGGCAAGATCGATCAGATGCTCTTCCTGGCCCTCGTCGCAGGCCATCCGATACTGCTTGCCGTCGATGGAAACCGTGACTTGTGCCATTGGCCTACCTGTCCAGTACCGCGCGGATGGTCTCCATGGCTGTCACCAGCCTTCGCGATACTTCCTTGTTGGCATCTTCCAGCCGTTCGGCGCGGGCCTCGGAATTGTCGAGCTCCTGCGCCAGCCGCGAGCGGTCGGCGTTCATCCGCTGCACTTCGGCCTCGGCTTCCGAATAGTCCCGCTCGTGCTCGAGCTTGGCCGCGACGGCGTTTTCCAGCCCTTCGATGGCCTTACCCAGCCTGGCAATGACTTCCTTGAGGGTCGTTTCCCCGGTCATGGCTTTCGTCCTGCGCCCTGCCCATCACCGAATCATCCACGTTCAGAACGCGTTATCCCTGAAACATTACGCGCCGTGTGAACCGCACGTCAATAAAGCGATCGCGACTGTCCCCTGCTAACGCTAATGTAAGTGGTGCATGGCCATCACAAGACCGGCAAAAGCACACCGATTTGTTGACTAAAAGGCCGCGCCTGCTATGTGTCGCGCACCCTTTTCAAGGGCTTTCCCAAAGCCCAAACCCCCATTTTGGAGGAAGCATGACCTCGCGCGAACAACATGACCGGATGGCCAATGCGATCCGTTTTCTCGCCATGGACGCCGTCGAGAAGGCAAACTCCGGCCACCCCGGGCTGCCCATGGGCTGTGCCGACATCGCCACCGTGCTGTTCACCCGCTTTCTCAAATACGATCCGAAGAACCCGCATTGGCCGGATCGCGACCGCTTTATCCTGTCGGCCGGCCACGGCTCGATGCTGCTTTACTCGCTGCTCTATCTGACCGGCTACGAAGACATCACCATCGACCAGATCAAGCAGTTCCGCCAATTGGGGTCGAGGACCGCGGGGCACCCGGAATACGGCCATGCCGCCGGCATCGAGACGACGACGGGCCCACTCGGCCAGGGCCTTGCCAATTCGGTCGGTTTCGCGCTCGGCGAGCGCATCATGAATGCCGCTTTCGGCAACGATCTCGTCGACCACTACACCTATGTGCTTGCCGGTGACGGCTGCCTGATGGAAGGCGTGTCCCAGGAAGCCATCGCGCTTGCCGGACATCTGAAGCTGAACAAGCTGATCGTCTTCTGGGACAACAACAACATCTCCATCGACGGCCCGGTGTCGCTGGCCGACAACACTGATCAGGTCGCCCGCTTCCAGGCGTCCGGCTGGAACGCCAGCCATATCGACGGCCAGGACCCGGAAGCGATCGCCTATGCCATTGAAGCGGCCCGCCACTCCGACAAGCCGACGATGATTGCCTGCAAGACGACGATCGGCTTCGGCGCGCCGACCAAGGCCGGCACCAACAAGGCGCATGGCTCGCCGCTCGGCGCCGAGGAAATCGCCGGCGCCAGAAAATTCTTCGGCTGGGATTATCCGCCGTTCGAGGTTCCGGCCGATATCCTCGACGCATGGCGTACCGCCGGCCGGGCCGGCGTCAAGGCTCGCACCGACTGGGAAAGCCGCCTTGCCAAGGCCGACGCCAAATTGCGCGGCGAATTCGAACGCCGCATCAGCGGCACGCTGCCGGCCAACTTCGATGCTGTCATTGGCGATTACAAGCAGAAGCTCGCCGCCGACAAGCCGAAGGTCGCCACCCGCAAATCGTCGGAAATGGCGCTGGAGGTCATCAACGGCGCCGTGCCCGAAACCATCGGCGGCTCGGCCGATTTGACCGGCTCCAACAACACCAAGACCAGCCAGACCAAGAACATCACTGCCGACGATTACGGCCAGCGCTATGTCCACTACGGCATTCGCGAGCACGGCATGGCGGCTGCGCTCAACGGGCTGACGCTGCATGGCGGCATTATCGCCTATGGCGGCACCTTCATGTGCTTTTCCGATTATGCCCGTCCGGCGATGCGGCTTGCCTCGTTGATGGGCATCCGCTCGATCTTCGTCATGACCCATGATTCCATCGGCCTTGGCGAAGACGGCCCGACCCATCAGCCGGTCGAGCATCTGGCAGCACTTCGCGCCATCCCGAACCACAATGTCTTCCGCCCGGCCGACGCGGTGGAAACCGCGGAATGCTGGCAGCTGGCCATTGAATCTGAAAAGACGCCTTCGACTTTGGCGCTGACCCGGCAGAACCTGCCGACGGTACGCAACGACTTCGTTGCGGAAAACCTCTCCAGCCGCGGCGCCTATGAACTTGCCGCCGCAAGTGGCGAGGCGGCGGTGACGATCTTCGCTTCGGGCTCCGAGGTCGAGATCGCGCTGGCCGCGCGCGAGGCGCTGGAAAAGCACGGCCATGCTACCCGCGTCGTCTCGGTGCCGTGCTTCGAATTGTTCGACAAGCAGAGCGCCGACTATCGCAGCCGGATGATCGGCAATGCGCCGCTCAAGATTGCCATCGAAGCCGGCATCCGTCAGGGCTGGGATTATTTCATCGGCACCGAAGGCATCTTTATCGGTATGACCGGCTTCGGCGCCTCCGGCACGATCGAACAGCTCTATCCGCATTTCGGCATCACCGCCGAAGCAACGGTGAAGGCGGCGGAAGCCCGTCTGCACGGCAAATGAAATTAAGCCCCGATCCGCAAAGGCTGGCATAGCGGTTTTGCCGGCCGGCGGAGCACTAATCGATTTAAATCCGAGCCTCGGCGGCTGGATTCTTTGCCCGTCCGCCGTTATGAAGCTGCGGACTTGATCTTCGGCCCCCAACTCCCAGGGAGAGAACAATGACCGTCAGAGTTGCCATCAATGGATTCGGCCGCATCGGCCGCAACATCCTGCGCGCCATCCACGAATCCGGCCGCAAGGATATCGACGTCGTCGCCGTCAACGATCTCGGCCCGGTCGAGACCAACGCGCATCTGCTGCGCTTCGACAGCGTGCATGGCCGCTTTCCGCATGAGGTGACGGTTGACGGCGATCAGATCATCGTCGGCAAGGAAAAATTCAAGGTCACCGCGATCAAGGATCCGACGCAACTGCCGTGGAAGGAACTCGGCATCGACATCGCGCTCGAATGCACCGGCATCTTCACCGCCCGCGACAAGGCCGCCGCCCATCTGACCGCCGGTGCCAAGCGCGTTCTCGTCTCCGCTCCGGCGGAGGGGGCCGACCTCACCGTCGTCTATGGCATCAATCACGACAAGCTGACCAAGGACCACATCGTCATCTCGAACGCCTCCTGCACCACCAACTGCTTGGCGCCGCTGGCGGCCGTGCTGAATGAGGCCGTCGGCATCGAGAAGGGCATGATGACGACGATCCACTCCTATACTGGCGACCAGCCGACGCTGGACACCATGCACAAGGACCTCTACCGCGCCCGCGCCGCCGCGCTTTCGCAGATTCCGACCTCGACCGGTGCCGCCAAGGCCATCGGCCTGGTACTGCCCGAGCTCAAGGGCAAGCTCGACGGCATCTCCATCCGCGTGCCGACCCCGAACGTCTCGCTGGTCGATTTCAAGTTCATCGCCAAGCGGTCGACCACCGTCCAGGAAATCAACGACGCGGTAATCGCGGCTTCGAACGGCAAGCTGAAGGACATCCTTGCCGTCACTCGTCATCCCAATGTTTCTATCGACTTCAACCACGATCCGCACTCCTCGATCGTGGCGCTCGACCAGACCAAGGTCATGGACGGCAATTTCGTTTCGGTGCTGGCCTGGTACGACAATGAGTGGGGCTTCTCCAACCGCATGGGCGACACCGCTGTCGCCTTCGGCAAGACCATCGCCTGATCGCAGAACCATCTTCTCGACTTGGACAACGCCCGGCTCAGTCCGGGCGTTTTTCGTTGCAGCACGCCCCCCCGAGGCAGCCTCCGCTGCTCGGAGGTGCCAAAACATTCGACTATCGGCAGCGTAGGGCGAAAAGCCGCGCTGCTGCCTTGCAGCGGCCATGTCTTCGCCCCACTCTCCCGTGATGCCGGAGCATATCGACTAGGGGCGACCAACGAATGGAGCATGGTATCTATCTGGTGACGCTCGTTGGCGCAGCACTTGTCGTTGCCGCCGCGTTTTCGAGCCTGATCGCCTTCCGTTTCGGCGCCCCTCTCCTGCTGCTGTTTCTCTGCATCGGCCTTGCCACCGGAACCGACGGTCTCGGAATCCATTTCGACAATGCCCGATTTGCCTATTTTGCCGGCTCATTGGCGCTGGCGGTGATCCTTTTCGATTCCGGCTTCGGCACGCCGCTCAATGCCTTGCGGCAGGCGGCCGGGCCGGCGCTGTCGCTGGCGACCTTCGGCGTCCTTTTGACCACTGGCCTGTTCGGGGCCGCCGCCTATTATTTGCTCGACCTGACATGGCTGGAATCCTTCCTGCTCGGTGCCGCCGTCGCCTCGACCGACGCCGCGGCGGTGTTCTTCCTGCTGCGCGCCGGCGAGATCAATTTGCGCGAGCGCGTGCGTTCGACGCTCGAGGTGGAATCCGGCACCAATGACCCGATCGCCATCTTCCTGACCATCACGCTGGTCGAGGTCATCGCCGCCAACACCCACCCCGAGGCCAAGGTGCTGGTTACCGATCTTGCCGTCGGTTTCCTTGTCAACATGGGGCTCGGTGCGGTCATCGGTATTCTCGGCGGCATGGCCATCGTGCGCCTTGTCGATCGCCTCAATCTAGATCACGGCCTGCTGCCGATCTTCGTGCTGACGCTGTCGCTGATGGTGTTTGCCGCCGCCGGCGCCGTCGGCGGCTCCGGCTTCCTGGCGGTCTATCTCGCGGGCCTGATCGCCGGCAATTCCGATATCCGGGCTGTCACCATCCTCAAGCGCTTTCAGGACGGGATGTCGTGGTTGGCGCAGATCATCATGTTCCTGATCCTCGGCCTGTTCGCGACGCCTTCGCAATTTCCGGCGATCCTGGTGCCGGCGGTGCTGCTCGGACTGTTCCTGATATTTGTCGCACGGCCAGTCGCCGTCTGGCTATGCCTGGTGCCGTTCCGTCTGCCACGCCCGGAAGTCGCCTTTGTCTCATGGGTTGGCCTGCGTGGCGCCGTGTCGATCCTGCTTGCTATCACGCCGCTGCTCGGCGGTCTTGAGAACGGCCGCCTCATCTTCAACACCGCCTTCATCATCGTGCTGGTCTCTCTGGTCATCCAGGGATGGACCGTCGGGCCGCTGGCGCGCCGCCTCGGCCTTATCGTGCCGGCCCGCCTGGGACCGCTCGACAAGGTCGAATTGGAACTGCCGGGCTCCGCCCATCATGAGCTTCTTGCCTACCGCGTGGCACCCGGCAGCCCGGTGGCGCGCGGCGAACGCATTCCGCGCTGGGCGCGGCCGTCGCTTGTGCTGCGAGACGGACGCTCGATGCGCTTCCAGGATATGGGCCGGCTGGCGGCCGGCGATCATGTCTACATCTTCGTGCCGGACCGCTATCCGCGCCTGCTCGACAAGCTGTTCGCCAGCCGTGCCGTGGTCGATCCCGAGGATGCGGATTTCTTCGGCGCCTTTGCCGTCGATCCGTCACGCTCCGCCGAGGAACTGGAGACCGCCTACGCGCCGGGCCTGACCGAAGCGGAACGCAAGCTCACCATTGGCGATCTGGTCACGGCGCGGCTCGGCGGCCACGCCGAATATGCCGACCGCGTGCTGCTCGGTCCGATCGAGCTGATCGTCCGCGACGTCGACGACAAGGGCAGGATCACCGGCCTTGGCCTGTCCTTCGAGCCGACCGCGCCGGTGGCACGCGTTCCGGTGTTCCTCAGCGCCGGCGAAATCCGCGACCGTATCGCCGCCTTTATCCGCAACCGGCGCAAGCCGGCCGAAGCGCGAGCGGTCGAGGCGGTGGCCGAAATGGAACCGGTTCCGCAGCCCGTGGTGGAAAAGACAACTGGCGAAGGCTGACCGCGTCGACCCGAGCCGCGGAGCCCTGCCGCGAGGCTGAAGAATGGTTCGGCAACTGGAGTGGCGAGTCCATGTGGTCCGACATTGCCGGAAATCATCCCGATCGGCCGGCTGCGAGGGCATCTGGCCGAACAGTCGCCAATCCTCCGTGGCTGTACGGTGCGCCATAGGGGGCAGCTTAATTGTTGCGGGCCGCAACGAACTGCGCCGCTTGTTTCAGAAGCGCGGCTTGTTCGCCATAGGGCTCGAGCAGCGCATGAGCTTGGTCGACGAGGCCATGGAGCTGGTCCCGCGCCCAGTCCGGTCCGTGCAGCGCGACCAGCGTCGCCTTGCCGGCCGCGGCATCCTTGCCGGTTGCCTTGCCCATCTGATGCGCGTCGGCGGTCAGGTCGAGCAGATCGTCGGCAAGCTGAAAGGCAAGCCCGATCGCCGAGCCGAACTCGGCCAGCCTTTCGCGGTCGCCCGACGGCGCGCCGGCAACGATGGCGCCCGCTTCGCAGGCAAAGCGGATCAGCGCACCGGTTTTCATCGCCTGAAGCCGGATGATGCCAGCCTCGTCCGGCCGGCTTTGTTCGGCCTCGAGATCGAGCATCTGGCCGCCGACCATGCTGCCGGCCCCTGCGGCGCGGGCCAATGCCAGCACCAGCGCTGCCCTGCGCTCGGCCGGCAGCATTGTCGCCTCGTCGGCAAGGATGTCGAAGGCAAGCGTCAACAAGGCGTCGCCGGCAAGAATGGCTGTCGCTTCATCGAAAGCCCTGTGCACGGTCGGCTGGCCACGGCGCATATCGTCATCGTCCATGGCCGGCAGATCGTCATGGATGAGCGAATAGCAGTGCACGCATTCGAGCGCTGCCGCGACGCGCAGCGCCGGCTCGACGTCGGCTGAAAACAGTGCAGAACTTTCCATGACCAGGAAGGGGCGCAGTCGTTTGCCGCCGTTCAGAACGCCATGTCGCATCGCGGCCATCAGGCGTTCCGGCCGCGCGATCTCGCCTGAAAGCGTGCGTCCGTCGAGCAACCGCCTCAGCAGCGCCTCGAGCGGAACTGCCCGGGCAATAAGTGCAGCCTCGAACGCCATTTGGTCGTCTTTCGTCATGGTCGGGAGCGGTAGCCGACACTCAGACGTTGCGCAAGAAGCCAAGCGCCATTATGCCGGGGGCAGGGAGTAGCGCGGATTGGGTGGCTTGGCGGAACCGATCGTCGATCACGAAACCGAAGGGTTGGACATGGCGAGACCGAGACGCGGCAGCCGCATCGGTCTTCAACGCTGGGTCCGGCGCGGCATCGCTGTCGCCATCGTGCTGGCGCTGATGCCGGTGGTTCTGACCTTTCTGTACCTGCCGTCATTCGTGCACCCGGTTTCGACATTGATGCTGAAGGACCTCGCGACGTTTTCCGGCTACGATCGGCGCTGGGTTTCTATCGATGATGTGGCGCCGGTGCTGGCATATTCGGTCATCATGTCGGAGGACGGGCAGTTCTGTTTCCATCGCGGCGTAGATCTAGGTGAGTTGCGCGGCGTCGTCGACGATGCGCTCGCCGGCGAGATGACGCGTGGCGCCTCGACCATCACCATGCAGACGGTAAAGAACCTTTATCTATGGTCGCGGCCGTTGGGCTCGGTCCGTAAGGTCGTCGAACTGCCGCTGGCCGTCTATTTCGATGCGGTGCTGTCGAAACGGCGGATCATGGAGATCTACCTCAACATCGCCGAATGGGGACCGGGCATCTACGGCATCGAGGCCGCCGCCCAACATCATTTCGGCGTCTCGGCAAAACAGCTGTCGCGCCGACAGGCAGCGCTGCTTGCCGTCACCTTGCCGAACCCGATCGTGCGCAATCCGGCGAAGCCCGGGCCGGGACTGAGGCGGCTTGCCGCGTTGATCGAACGGCGCGCGGGCCGCGCCGGCGCCTATGTCGGCTGCCTGCGATAGTGTCAAAAAAAAACACCGCGACGCTGGCCAAAACGCCATCGGGCGTGTATAGGCAGCCGACTTTCTCAGATTCCGGCCCCTGACGTGGCCCTTTCACGAGGGCCGCCGGGGCGTTTTGACCATGTAGTGGAGCATATCCATGGCCGTTCCGAAACGAAAAACCTCTCCGTCGAAGCGCGGCATGCGCCGTTCCGCCGACGCACTGAAGGCCCCGACCTATGTCGAGGACAAGAACTCCGGCGAGATGCGCCGTCCGCACCATATCGACCTGAAGACCGGCATGTATCGCGGTCGCCAGGTGCTGGAGCCGAAGGAAAGCTGAGACAGCTTTCGACGGTTTATTATTGCAAAAGACCGGCCACTGGCCGGTCTTTTTGCGTTCGTCGACAACTGATCGTGTCGACCGGGGCTGACATTGTTGTTTCACGCCGTCTTTGTCCGTGTTTATGGGCCGCACGAAAATTCTTGACGGCGAACGCCGGGCGCACTCTACAAAGATCAGTCCAACCGGAGCCGCCACATGTTCGGTGCCATTCCGCTGCTGATCGTGCCTTTCATTCTCTACAATCTCGGGCTTCTGGGAATATTCGGCAGCGGCGACGACCCGTGGGCGACCGAAATGTTTTCGGTCCGGATGATGTCGGGCGGGGTGTTCTCGATGACCCTCGGCGATCTCATCGTGCTGATCGCATTGATCTTCTTGTTCGTCGAAGTGGTGAAGTCGACGCGAACGACAAATGCCTCGATCATGGACCACCTTTTGTCGACCTTCGTCTTTGTGGCCTATCTGGTCGAATTCCTGCTGGTGAAGGGCGCCGCCCATTCCGTTTTCTTCACACTGATGGTCATAGCACTGATCGACGTGCTGGCCGGCTTTTCGGTGTCGATGCGGTCGGCCAGCCGCGACATCAACATGAATTAAGGATTCCGGCTCAGCCCGGGTCGGCGGTGAAGCCAGCCGCCTCGATGCCAGCGATGGCTGCCGTTTCATCATTGTCCGACGTATCGCCGGAAATGCCGACGGCGCCGATGATCGTGCCAGCCTTATCGCGGATCAGCACGCCGCCGACGACCGGCAGGACGCGTCCGCCCGACACGTCGGAGACGCCGGCTATCAGATGCGGGCGCTCCTTGGCGAAAGCCTCCACCCGGCGCGAGCCCATGCCGATAGCGAGCGCGCCATAGGCCTTGCCGGCCGACATTTGCGGACGCAGGAACGAGGCGCCGTCCTGACGCTGGAACGAGACCAGATGGGCGCCGGCATCGAGCACCGAGACGCCAAGCGGCCTGAGCTTGAGCTCGGCACCCTTGGCAAAGGCGGCGGCGATGATCTCAAGGGCTTTGTCGAGCGTCAGTGCGGTCATGGCCGCCTCCTAAACGCGCCAGTTATCAACCGGCAGAACAGATCGCGGTGAAAACTGTTCCGCGTACGAAACGAAGCAATGCGATCCAAGGAGCGCCGGCTTATTTCTTCTTGGCGCGGGACTTCTTCACCGGCGCCGGAGGCGCATTGGCCAGGTCTTCCGCTTCCTTGGCGAGGCGCAGCGCCCGCAGCTTGTTGGTTTTGGCCTGGCGAGCGTCGCTCTCGGCGACATATTCCGCCATGGCCTTCTGGCGCACCGTGGCTGCCTCTTCCTGTTTCTTGAAACGCAAATCGGCCCGCGCACGGGCAGTGTCCTTAGAGTTCTCGACCAAGAGCGTTATCCAATCCGGTAAATTATCTTCAGTCCCTTGATAGCAGAGCCAGCCCGCAATTGGGAAAATAAGTTGGTCATGGCGCCGGATCGCACCCGACTCGCTCCGCATTGCGGGCGATCACCGCATCGTATGCGGCCTGCAAGGTCGCGCGCACGGTGGGTCCAGATGGGGCGGCAGACGCACCCAGATGCTCGTGGCGCAACTCGTTCATAAACTTATCCCACATCGGCGGGCCGCCTTTTTCCAGAAGCTCGGCACGGATAGAGAGATCTTCGCTGACCGGCAGCCAGACGCGGCCCCAGGCGCCGAGATGCGCCAGGATCGGCACCAGCGTAATCGCCATTTCGGTCAGGCCGTAGATCGCCTTTTGCTTGTGGGAGGGATCGTCCGCCTTGGTCAGCATGCCGAGCTCCATCAGCCGCTTCAGCCGGTCGGCGAGGATGTTGGAGGCGATGCCCTCCATCGAGCCATTGAGCAGTTCGCGAAAGTGGCGTCTGCCGCCGAAGATGATGTCGCGAAGGATGATCAGGCTCCACCGATCGCCGAACACTTCGAGCGACAGGTTGATCGGACATCCGGACCGGCGATCAATGTTCATGCGAATCTCCAAAAACCGGTTGCATTATCGTATCGGTTTTAATATCGTGCAACCGATTGCAAATTGCAATCGGATTTGCGGCCCGAGGAGGAAAGCCATGAGAAACGCCGAACACCCCGAAATCGTATCCCAGCCGTTCGGCGATCCGGCACATCCGGCGGTATTGTTGATCATGGGCGCCATGGCTTCCATGCTCTGGTGGCCGGAAGCGTTTTGCCGAAAGCTGGCCGGCGAGGGTCGCTTCGTGATCCGCTATGACAATCGCGATACCGGCCGTCCGACCAAATACGCGCCGGGCGAGCCGCCTTATACATTCGACGACATGGCGGACGATGCCATCCGCGTCCTTGACGACCAGGGAATCCGAAAGGCGCACGTGGTCGGCATGTCGATGGGCGGCGTGATTGCGCAGCTCGTTGCGTTGAAATACCCGTCGCGTGTCACTTCGCTTACGGTGATCAGCAGCTCGCCCTTGGGCATCAATACGTCGCATCTGCCCGGAACCACCGAGGCCTACAGGAAACATTCGGCCGAAGGCGCGAAGGTCGACTGGTCTGACCGTGGCCAGGCGGTCGATTTCATCGTCAAGGACGCGTATGCGCTCACCGGCACCGCACGCTCATTCGACGAGCAGCGCACGCGGGCTTTCGTCGAACAGGATTACGACCGGTCCGGCGGCTTTCTAAGCGCCACCAACCATTTCATGCTCAAGAGCGGCGAAGATGGGAGCGGCGAAGATCGGAGCGGCCAGGACTGGACGGGGCGGCTGCACGAGATGAAGATCCCGCTCCTCGTTATCCACGGCACCGACGATCCGATCTTTCCAGTCGAGCATGGCGCCGCTCTTGCCGACGCGGTCGCCGGCGCAAGGCTGGTCCGGATCGAGAGCGGCGGCCACGAGCTGCATCCCGACGACTGGGCCGCGATCATCGATGCCATCGTCACCCACAGCCAAGCCAAATAGTACCAAGCCTGACCTCAACACCGAATTTCCGCGAGACGAACCACCCAAGGAACGACAACCAATGTCCCTGACTATGCATCTTCATCCACTGGCCTCCTTCTGCTGGAAGCCGCTGATCGCGCTCTATGAGAACGGCACGCCATTCACATCCGTTGTCGTCGATCTCGGCAATGAACAGTCGCGCGCGGCGTTTCTGAAATTGTGGCCGCTCGGCAAGATGCCGGTACTGCGTGATGAAGCGCTGGATCGGACCGTGCCGGAATCGACAATCGTCATCGAATATCTCAACGCGTATTATCCTGGGCCGGCCGAACTGATCCCCGCCGATGTCGATCTCGCTCGCCAGACCCGGCTCGCCGACCGCTTCTATGACTTCTACGTCCAGGAACCGATGCAGAAGATCGTCGGCGACCGGCTGCGGCCGGAGGGCAAGACCGATCCGTTCGGCGTCGAGCAGGCCCGCGCCCAGCTGCGCAGCTCCTACGCCGTCATCGAACAGGACATGCAGTCGAGGACATGGGCGGTGGGCGGGAGCTTCACCATGGCCGACTGCGCCGCCGCCCCCGCGCTGTTCTACGCTAACAAGGTCGAGCCGTTCGGCGACAAATATCCTGCGGTGAGGCGCTATCACGACCGGCTGCTGCGGCGCCCGTCGGTTGCCCGTGTGATCGAGGAAGCGCAGCCTATTTCAAGCTCTTCCCCTACAACAACGGCTAGAGAGTGGTTCATCGTTTCACGGAAACGCCGAACCGCTCGATCCTTTTGTTTTTTGCGCAATTCCGGACGGAAAACCGTTTCACACTTTTCCTGGAATTGCTCCAGGCCCGAGGCTGCACGAGCTGCCCGACGCGCGGACGACGCCTCTCAGCTTCCGGGTGAACCGAGCTGCTCTGCATCCCAGAACTGGTCGAGCCAGATGTTGAGCTTTAGGAAGCCGGCATTGCTGACCGTATAGACGCGCCTGGTGCCTTCCGGCTTGGCGTTGACCAGCCCGGCATCAAGCAGCACCTTCAGATGCTGCGAAACGGCCGGGCGGGACACCGGCAAGCCAGAGGCCAGTTCGTTGACGGTCTTCGGTCCGCGCCGGAGCTCTTCCAAGAGATAGCGCCGGTTGGGATCGGCAATCGCCATGAAGGCGTCGGAAAGCATCATGCCTTATTTGTGGGGCAAAGCGTCTCGAATCTCAACCGTCGGTTTCAGCTTTTCTGCGCGGGTCGAGCCGCAACGCTTCCGGCGTCACCGAGCGGTCGGCCGGCTGGGTCTTGAAGGCATCGCGGCCTTCGATTGGCACCGGCGCGCGACGGCTGATGCGCAGCAGCGTATAGGCGGCCAGGCAGAGATGCGCCAACGCAGTAGCCAGGAACAGCCCCTCGGGACGCATCCAGCCCATCAGGCCGGCGGCCAGCAGCGGGCCGATCATCGTGCCGAAGCCATAAAGCAGCAGCAGGCCGCCCGACACTTTGACGAAGTCTTCCGATCGGGCATGGTCGTTGGCATGCGCCACCGCGATCGAATAGAGCGTGTAGGCGAAGGCGCCGTAGGCGGCGGTGCAGACGATAACGAAGACGCCGGAGCGCGGTTCGAACAGGAAGATGGCGATGGCGAACAGCGCAGCGCCGAAAGCCGCGCCCGCCAGCACGAAACGACGGTCCGTCGTGTCGGAGAGCCGCCCGGCCGGAAGCTGCATGGCGGCGCCGGCGATGACCACCAGGCTCATCATGAGCGCGATCTCGGCCGTCGAGATGCCGATGCGAGCTCCATAAACGGCACCAAGCGTGCCCCAGGCGCCGTTGGCGATGCCGATCAGCACGCAGGCGATCGCCGACACCGGCGAATTGACGTAGAGCCCTTTGACGTCAAGCGACACGTCCTGCAGCGGCTTGGGGTGCGACGCCGTCGAGACCGCCGTCGGGATCAGTGATAGGCAAAACAGAATGCCGGTGATCATGAATAGCGACGCCGATTTCACATCGCCGCCGGCAACGATCATCTGACCGCCCATGATCGAGGCATAGGTGACCATCATGTAGAGGCCGAAGACGGTGCCGCGGTTTTCGTTGGTGGCCTTCTCGTTCAGCCAGCTTTCGATGACCATGAAAGCACCGGCCATGGTGAAGCCGGTGAAGGCGCGCAGCAGGATCCAGGTATATTCATCAATGATCAGGCCGGTGAGCAGTGCGACGATCGCTCCCGATGCGGCAAAGGCGCCGAAAGCCCTGACATGACCGGCGCGGCGCACGATGCGTGGCGCAAAGAAGCAGCCGGTGACGAAGCCGCCGGCCCAAGCCGTGCCCATCAGGCCGAGCGATGCGGTCGAGAAGCCCTCCACCTGGCCGCGCAGCGGCAACAGCAGCCCGTGCAGCCCGGATGCCGCCAGCAGGAACGCGGTGCCGCGCAGCAGCGAGAGGATCGGTCTGTAGCTTGCGAACATTGTTCAATCCGGCTGGGGTTCGGGGCACAGGTCTGGAGACAGCGGCATTCGGGCTTTTCGGCGGCGTGCCCGAGCTTTTGGAATTGCCCGCAGTACTATCCGCGGCGAAACAGCGCCTCTGCCGCCGACTTGGTGGAGCCCTTGGTCATGAGCTCGGCTTCCAGCCGGGCGATCTCGCCGCGCAGGATGCCGATCCGCTCGGACAATTCATCGACAGAAAGCAGCGACAGATCCTGCCCGATCTCGTGCGGGCGCGCTTTCTTCTTGGGTTCGTCGTCGAAGACCGCCATCGTCGCTCCTCCGTGATTGCCCATTTGCCTGATTTGCCAATGAGCATACATAGGGCAGGGGTATGGATGCAAATGGCAGGCAACAGCTGGCGCTAGAAACCGGCGAAACACGACGGGAAAATTCATGGCGAACGCACAGAAAATTCCGACCAGGATGATGGCGATCGCCATCTCGGAGCCGGGCGGGCCGCGGGTGCTGAAACCGGAAACCCGCGACGTGCCGGTACCCGGCCCTGGCGAGATCCTGATCCGGGTGCGTGCCGCCGGCGTCAACCGGCCCGACGTGCAGCAGCGCAAGGGTGCCTATCCGCCGCCGCCAGGTGCGTCGGATCTGCCGGGCCTGGAAGCGGCGGGCGAAGTCGCCGCCCTCGGCGACGAGATATCGCGCTGGCGCGTCGGCGACCGGGTCTGCGCGCTGACGGCGGGCGGCGGCTATGCCGAATATGTCAAGGTTCATGCCGGCAGCGTGCTGCCGCTGCCCGCCGGCTTTACCTACACCGAAGCGGCGGCGCTGCCGGAAAACTACTTCACTGTTTGGCACAATGTCTTCGAGCGCGGCGGCCTGAAGAGCGGCGAGACGCTGCTCGTGCATGGCGGCTCATCGGGTATCGGAACGACGGCGATTCAGCTTGCTGCCGCTTTCGGCGCTTATGTCGTCACCACCGCCGGCAGCAAGGAGAAATGCGACGCCTGCCTCAAGCTCGGCGCCGACCGGGCGGTCAACTACCGCGAGGAGGACTTCGTCGCCGCGGTCAAGGAGGCAACCGGCGGCAAGGGCGCCAACGTCATCCTCGACATGGTCGGCGGCGATTATGTCGCGCGAAACTACGAGGCTGCGGCCGTGGAGGGCCGCATCGTCCAGATCGCGACGCAGGGCGGAGCGGTGGCGAGCGCCGATTTCTTCAAAATCATGGCCAAGCGGCTCGTGCACACGGGTTCGCTGCTCAGGCCACGCACGGTGGAGTTCAAGGCGGCAGTCGCGGCTGCGCTGGAGGCGCAGGTTTGGCCGCTGCTCGGCACGCGCAAGGTTGCACCGGTGATGGACACGATCTTCCCGCTCAAGGAAGCCTGGCGGGCGCATGAGCGGATGGAGGAGGGTGAGCACATTGGCAAGATTGTGCTCGATGTCGCCTGACGGCCGGTAAACAGGCTGAACGAAGGCTTAATGGTGCAATGCAACAAACGCATTGCCGCCATGCAAAAGCGTCTGTTCAATTTTTCATCGCCGATGCCTATTTACGCGGCATCGAAACGATGGAGGACTACCATGAACCCGATCCGCGCTTTCCGTAACTGGCGCATGTACAACGAAACCGTGCGCGAACTGAACCGGCTGAACGCTCGTCAGCTCAATGATCTCGGCATCAACCGCGGCGACATAGAGAGAATCGCCCGCCAAGGGCTTTGATCTCGAACACGATCCTGTCCGAAGACCGGGCGCTGCTTTTCCGCAACGCCGAGCCGCGGTTCGGGATCAAGCCTTAGAAGCCAGAGCCGTAGCAGACGGATTTCCGTCGCCGGTTCCGAGCCCGCCCGACCTTGGTCTGGCGGGCTTTGTCTTTTTGAAGCTTTCGACTGCATGGCTTCATGTGCCGACCCTTCGCGGTCTGCTGGTCGCGCCGCCATGCCGTCCTTGACGCGCGCCTGCCAAAAACATTGCGAAATGGCGAGTGAGCAGTTATATAGACCCCGATTTTCCCATTTTGGTGGCTGTAAACCACCGCCCGCGCGGGAACGCGGGCGAACGAGAAGGATTTTTGTAATGGCCAATACGCTGCTGATGCCAAAAGCGACCGCCGTCTGGCTGGTTGACAACACAGCGCTTTCCTTCGAGCAGATCGCGCAGTTCTGCGGACTGCATCCGCTTGAGGTCAAGGCGATCGCCGACGGCGAATCTGCGCAAGGCATCAAGGGTATGGACCCGATCATGACCGGCCAGCTCACTCGCGACGAGATCGCGCGCGCCGAGAAGGACCCGAACCACCGGCTGAAGCTCTCCGACCCCAAGGTGCGGGTGCCGGAATCCAAGCGCAAGGGTCCGCGCTACACTCCGCTGTCCAAGCGCCAGGACCGGCCCAACGCCATCCTCTGGCTGGTGCGCAACCATCCCGAGCTCAAGGATGCGCAGATTTCCCGCCTTGTCGGCACGACGAAGTCGACGATCGACCAGATCCGCGACAGAAAACACTGGAACTCCGCCAATCTCCAGCCGATGGATCCAGTGACGCTCGGCCTGACGTCGCAGATCGACCTCGACATGGAAATCAACCGCGCCTCGCGCGGCCGCGAGCAGGCGCAGCCGGTCGGCGATACGCTGCTGCCGGCCGCCTTGACCGAACGGCTGGTGCCGGCGCCGGAAAAGCCGAAGGACGAGGACCGCGAACTCGACGCCAACGCCGTCTTCGCCAAGCTTTCGGCGCTGAAGTCGAAGGACAAGGATACGGACGAAGAGGAATAGAGGTCTCGCATCCAAAACAAAAAGCCCGCTTTCAAGCGGGCTTTTTTGCGATCTTCCGTGTCAGCTTCGCGCCGCCCGGTCCGGTGCCATGCCGTAGTGCTCGCTGCGTTCCACCGCGCGGTAGAAATCGGCGAGCTGCTTGCCGCGCTCCGGCTTGAAGGTGCGGCCGGCGATGACCACCGAGGCGATGCGGTCGATGCGGAAGGCGCGGAAATCGCCGCGCATCTCGCACCAGGCGACCAAGGTCCACACCTTGCCCCAGAACCACAGGCCGAGCGGGCGGATGTCGCGCGCGGTGCTGCGGCCGGCCTCATCCGAATAGTCGATGGTCAGCACCTGACGTTTCTCGATGGACCGCTCAATCAGGTCGATGGCTTCGCGGGCGGCGTCGCTTACCACCCACATCGGCGTGTGGATCTCGGTGCGGGCGATGCGGTCCTTTTCGGCGTCGGGCAGCACGGCGCCGATCTTGACCAGCGCCTCGTCGGCGGCTCGCGCCATGGCCGCGCCGCCAAAGGCGCGCACCATGCGGGCGCCGGCGACCAGCGCGACGATCTCGTCACGCGTGAACATCAGCGGCGGAAGGTCGAAACCCTCCCTCATCATGTAGCCGACACCGGCCTCGCCGTCGATCGGCACGCCGGTCGACTGCAGGTCGGCGATGTCGCGATAGATGGTCCGCTCGGAAACCTCGAGCCACGTGCCCAGCTTCTGGGCGGTGACCAGACGGCCACCGCGCAGGTGCTGCACGATCTGGAAGAGCCTGTCGGCGCGGCGCATCGTATGGTCCCTCGGCGTCTATTGCTCCAGCCCTTCGCGCTTGCGCTGCGCGGCGACGGAGGCCGCGCCGAAGGACAGTTTCCTCGTTGTCGGCGTGCTTGCGTCGAGCACCCGCCAGAACGGCGCAATGTCGCCCAGCGCCATGCCACGCTCAAGATCCTCGTTGGCGGCCTCGGCGACGGTACGCAGATGATAGCCGATGGTGACCGGACATGTCACCTCGGCACTGTGCTCGATGGCGAGCGCCATGCGCAAAGCCCGGATATCCATGTCCATGCCTTCGGGGATGGCGCGGATGAATGCATCGACCTGGCGAGTTGTAGGAACCAGCATCGGCTGGCCTTCGACGACATCAGCGATGGTGCGTGGCGACGGTGTTATGCCGTTGATGCCAGGCGTGTTCAGCCTGTCGGTCCAGCTTTTCATCGATCGTCCTCTCGGCCGTCCGTCTCTGACGGCCATCCCACTATGGCACGAGCCTCCTGACACCATACTGTCAGGAGGCTTCAGCATGCCTGTTTAAGCTCATCGCCGGGCCGCATCCAAACGCCGGGCAGAAAGATTGCCTCAGTTGCCGCCATTGTGGCGGTCGCCATACATGTCCGGCCAGCCAATATCCTTGCGGATGTCCGCCGGCAGGGTGTTCATGAAACGCTGGGTGCGGATCTCATTGCGCATCGTCCGGATCTTGCCGACATAGTGCTGCACGCTACGCAGAATGGTAAAACCGTTCATGGCTGGTCTCCTCTCTTTCGATGCAGGCACTATCGCACACCCCTACTGACAGCAGTCTGTCAGGAGGGTGCGGCTCTCATGACCGGCGTTCCAATTTGTCCACCGAAGTGATCGAACAGTACTGAAAAGAGGCGTGCCGCGGTGGAAAGACCGCGATCGCGGAGCCGCTTTGACAGCCAGCCGCGATGCTGATCAAAGGCTGCATGTCGAAACTTCTCGCGCTCGTCATCATCGCCATGATGGTCATCCAGCTCATCAAGCCGCTCGGCTGGCCGGGGCTGAAGCGGCGCAGCGATTTCTGGAAGCTGGCGCTGTTGGCTATGGCCGCGATTTCGATTACGGCGGTGCTCGGACACTGGACGTAATGCATGTCGCGCAAAAGTGTGCAGCGGTTTTGCGCCAACGACATACATAAAACAAAGAACCTAAAGCGCGTCGCATGAGGCCAATCGAACGCGACGCGCTTTAGTGCCGGCAGCCGCTACGCGACGCCCGGTTCGTTGGCGAGCACCAAGCCGGCCAGATGTTCCGCCCAGGCGCGGTAGCCGGCTTCCGAAGCATGAAATCCATCCGACGCAAAGCCGGCCTCGGCGTCAGTGATCGGCAGGCGGGGCGCCGGTATGGCGCCGCGCTCGAGGCAAAGGCGCTCGCCCATCCGGTTCATCTCGCCGGCGCGGATCTCGAGGATCTTGCCGAGCAGCGGCGGCATTGCCGGCGCCCGGGTGAACTCCAGCACCGGCGACCACACCACGCGCGCCTCCGGCCATTTGGCGCGCAGCGCGTAGAGCAGGCCGCCAAAATCGCGCTTGAAGCGCGGTACCGAATGAAAATTCTTGGTGTCGTTGGTGCCGATGGCGAGCACGATATGCGTCCACGGATCGGCCGACAGATTGGGCAGCACATGATCGCGGATCTGGCCAGAGGTTGCCGAGTTGAAGCCGGCTGCCCGCCAGCGCACGGTGCGGCCGGTGCGTTGCGCAATTAGAACGGCCAGTTGCGCGGCCAATCCGTTTTCGGAATTGCCGATGCCGACTGAGGCGGCGGAGGAATCGCCGAGCACCAGCAGCGAGATTGCCGGCGCCTGGCCTGATATCTCGTGCATGACCGGACCTTGTGCCGGCAGCATGCGGGTGGTGCGGCGACGCACGCCAAGTCCTTGCCAGACATAGACCGGAAAGGCGAGCCAGGTGAGAAGGGTCGGAAAGCGCCGCATGGCAAATCCCTTTTAGGGCACAGCGAACAGCACTTAGCGCATGTTGCACTGAAGGTGAACGACCTTGCAGCGACAGCCTGTCGCCTCAATGGCAGCAGTCATGCGTCCCGGATTGGTCTTCATACTCGTCATGCAGCCGCACCCAGTCGGCGAGGCTATGATGCGGCCCGGTTTCGTTGCGGCCTTTCGGCGTCAGGTCGAGATAGTGATAGGCGCCGATCAGCGGATCGCCGCCTCTGGAGCGCGAGATGAAAGTCAGGAAGATGTCGCCTTTCTCGTCGCGATAGAACACGCTGGTGCCGGGAAGGTCCTTCGATCTCCGCGCGCGCCGCTCGAAATTGTAGGTCGTGTCGCCGGCCGCGATCTGCTTGTCGGTGAATGACACCTGCATATCGAAGTTGAAGTCCGAGGCGTAGGACGACACCCAGTCGAATTTCCAGCCCATGCGCTGCTTGTAGGGCAGAAGCTCGGCCAGCGGCGCCCGCGCCACCACGACAAGCGAAACATCGTGGTGCCTGAGATGCTGGTTGGCGCCGTCGATGTGGTCGGCAAGGAACGAGCAGCCCTCGCAACGATAATCGGCGCCCGGCCCGAACATGAAATGGTAGACGATCAACTGGCTGTTGCCGCCAAACAGGTCGGGCAGTTTCTTTGGCCCTTGCTCGGTCTCGAAGACGTAGTCCTTGCGGATCTTCAGCCATGGCAATTCGCGGCGTTCGGCGGCGACGCGGTCGCGAAAGCGCGTCAATTCCTTTTCGCGCGCCAGATGCGCCTTGTGCGCCTGAAACCAGTCTTCCTGCGAAACGGTCTTGTTGTTTGGCATAGGTCTGCTCCTCTTTTCACGGAGGACGTTCGGCAGCGAGGAATGCCGACACCGAGCTGCATTTCAGTTGCGAGAAAATTGCAGCCCTTGCTGCTTTCAAGCAAAACCCGGGCACGTGGCCCGGGTCGGGAGAAACGCAAGATGGATTCGGTTAAGCGGCTTGCTCCAGCGACGGCTGCCATTGTCCAAGCGCTGCCAGATGGTTCATGTGGGCGCGATGGGCGAAGGCGGCCTGCGCGGCGGCGACGTTCGCCGCCTTGCCGCTCCAGGCCTTCTGCGGAGCGGCCTGCAAGGCGCGGCCGTAGGAGAAGGTCAGCTTCCACGGATGCGGGCCGATGGCGTTGATGGCGTTGAGGTTGGCGGTCGCTTGCTCGTCCGATTGTCCGCCCGAAAGGAAGGCGATGCCTCCGATCGCGGCTGGCACCGTCTCGCGGAACAGTTTTATCGTCCTTTCGGCGACCTCGTCGGGGCTGCTGACCTTGCCCGATTTCTTGCCGGCGAGAACCATGTTTGGCTTCAGGATGGTGCCTTCGAGGACGACGCGGGCCGCATAGAGCTCGGTGTATAGCTTTGTCAGTGTCGCCTTGCTGATCTCGTAGCAAGTGTCGATGTCATGAGCGCCGTCCATCAGCACCTCCGGCTCGACGATCGGCACGATGCCGGCTTCCTGGCAAAGCGCGGCGTAACGGGCGAGCGCATGGGCATTCGAGCCGATCGAGGTGGCGGAAGGCACCCCCTTGGCAACATCGATGTCGATTACCGCGCGCCATTTGGCAAAGCGGGCGCCAAGCTTGTAATAGTCGGCGAGGCGTTCGCGCAGGCCGTCCAGGCCTTCGGTGATGGTATCGCCGGGAAATCTTGCCAGAGGCTTGGCGCCGGCGTCGACCTTGATGCCGGGAATGGCGCCTGATGCCTTGATGATGTCGACCAGCGGCGTGCCGTCGGCGGCCTTCTGGTGGATGGTCTCGTCATAGAGGATAACGCCGGAAATGTACTTGGTCATTGCATCGCTGGCGCGGAACATCATCTCGCGATAGTCGCGGCGGCTGTCGGCGGTCGACTCGACGCCGATGACGTCGAAGCGCTTCTTGATAGTGCCGGAGCTCTCGTCGGCAGCCAGCAGGCCCTTGCCGTTGGCCACCATCGCGGCGGCAATGTCCTCGAGACGTTCGCTCATCGTGCTTCTCCTGAAAGAATTGACCCGTACCCAGCAGACCACCAGAGCAACGCAGGTTCAAGTCGAACCCTTTCGTCGGAGAAGCGCGAATCGATTGAAAATCGCGAGCGCACTGCTTCGCGCTGTTATTAACGCCGCGCTCAGCGCTTCAAGACGTCGACGCCGGGCAAGGGCTTGCCTTCCATCCATTCGAGGAAAGCGCCGCCGGCCGTCGAGACATAGGTGAAATCATCGCTGACGCCGGCATGGTTGAGGGCGGCCACCGTATCGCCGCCGCCGGCCACCGAGACCAGCCTGCCGGCCTTGGTGCGCGCTGCCGCGTGCCTGGCCGTCGCCACCGTCGCATGGTCGAACGGCTCGATCTCGAAGGCACCGAGCGGCCCGTTCCAGACCAGCGTCGCGGCACGGTCGATCCATTCGGCAATGGTTTTCACGGTTTTCGCGCCGACATCGAGGATCATGCCATCGGCTGGTACGTCTGCTATGGCGACGGTCTCGCTTGCGGCACCGGCCTTGAACTCCCTGGCGACAACGCCGTCAGCGGGCAGGATGATGGCGCAGCCGGCCTCGGCCGCCTCGATCATGATCTGCTTGGCGGTGGTCGCGAGATCGTGCTCGCACAAGGATTTCCCGACGTCGGTGCCGCGTGCCGCGAGAAACGTGTTGGCCATGCCGCCGCCGATGACCAGCGCGTCGACCTTCTTCACCAGGTTCATCAACAAGTCGATCTTGGTCGAGACCTTGGCCCCGCCGACAATGGCGACAACCGGGCGGACGGGATTGCCGAGGCCCTTTTCCAGCGCATCGAGCTCGGCCTGCATGGTGCGCCCGGCGAAGGCCGGCAGCACGTGCGCCAGCCCTTCCGTCGACGAATGGGCGCGGTGCGCAGCGGAGAAGGCGTCGTTGACGAAGATGTCGCCGTTGGCGGCGAGCTTTTCGGTGAAGGCCGGGTCGTTCTTCTCCTCGGCTTTGTAGAAGCGGGTGTTCTCGAGCAGCAGCACATCGCCGCTTTCCATGGCGGCGACGGCGCTCGCGGCCTTGTCGCCGATGCAGTCGGTGGCAAAGCCAACCGGACGGCCGAGCACGTCCGCCGTCGCCTTGGCGATCGGCTCGAGCGAGAATTCCGGCGCCGGTCCATCTTTGGGACGACCGAAATGTGCAAGCAGGATGACCTTGGCGCCCTTGCCGGACAGCTCGGCGATGGTCGGTACAATGCGCTCGATGCGGGTGGCGTCGGTGACCTTGCCCTCAGTGACGGGAACGTTGAGGTCGACACGCACCAGCACACGCTTGCCGCTGATATTGCCGATGTCGTCCAGTGTCTTGAAGTCGGCCATGCTGATCCCTTTCGCGAAAAATCGCGGGGACCTTACCCCGCATCAACGACGATGCAAGACCTGCCTGACGGTTCTGCTTAAGGGTTCACGGAAAATGTGATCGCGTGTCGAAGATGAAGCGCCCAGCGGGAGCGAGATGGGCAGCAATGGCGCGAAACGCGCCGACATATGGCTTTACCGGTTGCGCACCACAATGCATGCGCCGCCGACACTGTGCAGCTTCTGGCAAATATCGTCGGCCTTGGCTTTGGTGTCGGCGCCGATCCGCACCGCATAGATGCCGCGCCTGCCGATCGGTGTGCGCACCCGGCTGACCACCGGATTGCGACCGCTGAGCAAGGCTGGAAACCGCCGTTTCACATTGCTCCACTGATTGAGCGCCGCGGCGCGGCGGAAATTGCCGGCCACCTGCACGCCCCATGGCTTGATGTTGATCGACGACATCGGCACGGTTCTGGACATGATCACCGGCAGCGTGCGGCAGGCGGCAGCGAAGCTCGCCTTCTTGTCGAGCGGCCGGATGACGCCGGCATACGCGGCATCGGTGAACCTGTCGGCCGGCTCGCCCATGACGTCCAAAACGTAGCTTTCGGTCTCCATCGGCAAGAAGCCGCCGGAATTCAGCCAGCGCGTCACCCGGCTCTCGCCGGCATTGTATGCGGCTGCGGCGAGGCCCAGATTGCCAAAGCCGGTCTTCATTTCGGCGAGGTATTTTGCCGAGGCCGGGATAGCCTGCTCGATATCGAACGAATTGGCGAGCCCGCGCATCTTGGCGGTACCCGGCATGAATTGGGCGATACCCTCCGCACCGACGGGGCTGACCGCATTGGGATCGAAGCGACTCTCCTTCCAGATCAGCCGGGCAAAGAAATCCCGGGGCAGGCCGTTCTGGTCGGCATGCGTCTCGATAAGATCGCAAACTCGATCGATCAGCTTCTGCTTGGCCGGCCGCGGCGGATCGGCCTGGACGGCCGTCGCCCAGCCCAGCCCGCAAATGACAGCCAGCGTCGCCCCAAGCAAACGCCGCATCGAACTACTCCGCCGCGGCTTTGCCGTGTTGCCCAAACCGCCGTTCGATGTAGTCGGAAACCATTTTCTCGAAATCCGCGGCAATCGACGGGCCGCGCAGCGTCGCCGCCTTCTTGCCGTCGACGAATACCGGGGCGGTCGGCGTCTCGCCGGTGCCGGGCAGCGAAATGCCGATATCGGCATGTTTGGATTCGCCCGGACCGTTGACGATGCAACCCATCACCGCGACCTTGAGGTTCTCGACGCCGGGATATTGTTCGCGCCACACCGGCATGTTCTTGCGCAGGTCGGCCTGGATGTTCTGGGCAAGCTCCTGGAACACGGTCGAGGTCGTGCGGCCGCAGCCCGGGCAGGCGGCGACGATCGGCACGAACTGCCGGAAGCCCATGGTCTGCAACAGCTCCTGCGACACCTGCACTTCGCGTGTGCGGTCGCCGTTCGGCTCCGGCGTCAGCGAGATGCGGATGGTGTCGCCGATGCCTTGCTGGAGAAGGATGCCCATCGCAGCCGATGATGCGACAATGCCTTTCGAGCCCATGCCGGCCTCGGTCAGGCCGAGGTGCAGCGCATGGTTGGAACGGGTGGCAAGCTCGGTGTAGACGGCGATCAGATCCTGCACGCCGCTGACCTTGGCCGAGAGGATGATTTTCTCGCGCGCAAGGCCAATCTCTTCGGCCATTTCGGCCGACAGGATCGCCGACTGCACGATCGCTTCGCGCGTCACTTCCTGCGCGGTCAGCGGAAAGCCTTGGGCCTGGTTGTCGTCCATCAGCCGGGTCAGCAGCTCCTGGTCGAGCGAACCCCAGTTGACACCGATGCGCACCGGCTTGTCGTATCGGATAGCCATCTCGACGATCGCCGCGAACTGCCGATCCCTCTTGTCCTTGAAACCGACATTGCCGGGGTTGATGCGGTACTTGGCCAAGGCCTCGGCGCAGGCCGGATGATCGGCCAGGAGCTTGTGGCCGATGTAATGGAAATCGCCGACCAGCGGCACGTCGATCCCGAGCCGCTCCAGTCGCTCGCGGATGGCCGGCACAGCGGCAGCGCTTTCGTCGCGGTCGACCGTTATGCGCACGATCTCGGAGCCGGCGCGATGCAGCGCCGCCACTTGCGCCACCGTCTGGTCGACATCGGCCGTGTCGGTGTTGGTCATCGACTGGACGACGACTGGGGCGCCGCCGCCGACCATCACGCCGCCGACGTCGACACCGACCGACCTGCGGCGCGGGAAGGGTGAGGAAAAATATCCGGTCATGCCGGCTGCCTTTAATCTTGAAGGTCCGGGCATGAGGTGGAGGAGCAAAGATGGCTTGTCAATGGCGACTGGCGCGCAGACCTAGCAAATCGGAAATGGCAAGACGGCAGCTTGCCGCAAATCCATAAGCGTTTCCGGCAGCATAGAGACATGCCACCGGAAAGAAATCGCGCGCCAGGCGGCGCAGCTAGTCCTGGATGGGCGTCAATGCGTCGTCGGTTTCGCCTTCAGTTTTTCAATCTCGTCCTTGAGCGCCAGCTTGCGCCGCTTGAGATTCACGATTTCGAGGTCGTCTACCGACGGATGGGTCATCGCATCGTCGATTTCGCGTTCGATGTCGCCGTGTTTCCGCTGCAGCTCATCAAGATGGGATGCAAGAGACATGATTGGTTCTCCCTTTCATGGTTTCCTCGGATTGCAGCCGTCATGGCACGTCCACCGCAGGCTCGCTTCTGTGACGGCATAATGACAGTGTGCCACCATCGCGCACCGATGTCGAATGCTGCGTGGTAGCATTCCACGACAATATGAAATGTGGTATGGGCTGCGCGCCGGTGCAAGAAGACCCCCGGTCCCGCCCAATCAGGCCCATAGTTTGGGCGCCGCAGACGTGCAGACGGTAAAAATGTCCGATCAGGAACAGGCAGATATCCGCCTCGAATATTCCCGGCTGAAGCAGGAACACGCCGATTTCGACGCGGCCATCAATGCGATGATCGCCATGAATTGCGACCCGCTGCAGATCCAGCGCATGAAGAAAAAGAAGCTTTTCCTGAAGGACAGGCTGATGGCGCTGGAAGACAAGATCATTCCAGACATTATCGCTTGAACGGACGCCGGCGCTGGCCTGCTGGAAAGGCGGCCTATGCCGCGATCGAAAGCCGCGCGGCGCGCTCGAGCAACAGCTCTATCAGGTCATCGGTCTTTTCGGTCGAGGTATCGATGGGAACCACCAGGCACATCGTCGCCTCGACCCTGCCCGGCGCCGAAAAGACCGGCGCGGCCAGGCATTTCGTGTAGGCATCGACAAGGCCGGAGGTGACGCAGTAGCCGGCCGACTTGGCCACCGCGATATCGGCTATGAAATCGTCGAGCTGCAACCTGCGGCCGTCCGGCAGTGCGAGGTCGTCTTCCGAGACCATATCCTCGATCGCTGCCCTTTCGAAGCCGGCGAGGAGCAGTCGCCCGGAAGCTGTCCAGGGGAGCGGTATTTGCAGACCCGTCGCCGAGCTGATCCTGAATGGCCTGGTTCCCGGGCTTGAATGGACGATGGTGTAGCGGCCGCTTTGCAGCATGCACAGCTCCGAGGTCTCGCCGGTCTCGCGTGACAGATGGTCGACTTCCTGGCGCCCTCGCCTGAGCAGGTCGTTGCCCCGCACATAGTCCATTCCGTAGAGATAGAGCTTCTTTCCAAAATAGACCCGATTGCCGTCTCCGGCCATCTCCAGCAGGCCTGCGTCAACCAGCGAGCGCACCAGCGTATAGGTCGTCGACCGCGGTGCATTCACCCCTCTGGCAAGATCGCCAATGCCGATCGCGCGCTGGGTCGCGTGAAGAAACTCCAGAATCTGGAGGACCCGGTTGAGGCCCTTCTCCCGAGAACCCGAGTTCTTGTCTTCGTCCAGACCGGCGTCCGGTCGAGCGGCCAAGGCATTGCCTTCTTGCATTATCGATTCCTGATGTTAATCTGTCTTGTACAGAGTACAGGCGTCCTTTGTAAGGGACAAGGACGTCAGTTGCAACCGATGCCTGCGCTGCTGGTCCAACGGGGAACACAACACGAAGGAGGTCGCCGTGAACGACACATCCAAAAGGCGTGAATTTCTGAAACTGGGAATGGCCGGGCTTGCAACGGCCGGAGTGATGAGTGCCGCCACTGCGGTCGATGTCCAGAAAGCTGCGGCCCAGGCAGCGCCTGACAGCCTGCTGCGCACCGTTCTCGAGCGCGGCAAGGTGATCGTCGGCACCGGCAGCACCAACGCGCCCTGGCACTTCGAGAACGATGCCGGCGAACTGGTGGGCATGGACATCACCATGGGTCGCATTCTCGCCAAGGGGCTTTTCGACGATCCGACCAAAGTCGAATTCGTAATGCAGGATCCGGCCCAGCGCATTCCGAACGTGACCACCAACAAGGTCGACATCACCATCCAGTTCATGACCATGACCGCCCAGCGCTCGCAGCTGATCCACTTCTCCAGGCCCTACTATGTCGAAGGCATCGCCTTGCTGACCCTTCCGAACGCCGAGAATAAGACCTTCGACAAGCTGCTTGCCGCCGGTTCGGCGACCCGGATTTCCATCCTGCAAAACGTCGATGCCGAGGCAAACGTGCGCATCGTCCTGCCGGAGGCGCAGGTGATGCAGATAGATACGCAGGCCAACGTGCTGCAGGCACTGGAATCGAAACGATCCGACGCCGCCGCCGTCGATCTGTCGACGGTCCGCTGGCTCGCCTCGCGCAATCCGGACAAATACTTCGATGCCGGCAAGAGTTGGTTCTCGATGCTTTATGGTGCCGCACTGCGGCAGGGCGACCTCGACTGGCTGACCTTCGTCAACCAGACCTTCGCTATCGCCATGTTCGGCCATGAAACGGCACTCTACGACGCTGCGTTCAAGGATTATTTCGGACAGGAGCCGCCGGCCCGCCATCCCGGATTCCCGGTTATCTGATCCATCAGGCGGAAGGATGCCTCCGGCGCCCTTCCGCCTCGTTCCCGGACTGTCGGCACTAAGCAGGACGCATGGGCTATACCCTCAACTTCAACCTGATCTGGCGGCATTTCGACAAGCTCTGGGGCGGGCTGCTGCTCAGCCTTGAGCTGGCCGTCATCTCTATCGCGCTCGGCATCGTCATCGGGCTGCTTCTGGCGGTCTGGTACGTGTCGGCCGGGCGAGCGGTGCGGACCGTCATCGCGGGCTATGTCGAATTCATCCGCAACGTGCCGCTGATCCTGCTCGTCTACCTGGTCTTCTACGGCCTGCCGACCGTGGTCGATATCGCCTACAGCGCGCAAACCTCGTTCATTGCCACGCTGTCGCTCTACAGCGGCGCCTATCTGGTCGAGGTGTTCCGCTCCGGGCTCGAGGCGGTGCCGCGCGGACAACTCGACGCCGGCAAGGCGATTGGCCTGACCCCTTGGCAGAGACTGCTCCATGTACGCTTGCCGACGATGCTGCGCATAACGCTGCCGGCGCTTTCCAACACTTTCATATCGCTCTTCAAGGACACGTCGGTGGCGTCGGTCATCTCGGTACCCGAGCTCACCTATGGCGCCCAGTGGATCAACTTCAACACCTTCCGCATTGTCGAGGTCTATCTGGTGGTGACTGCGATGTACCTGTTGACCGGCTACGCGCTGCTTTTCGCGCTGCGGCTGGTCGAGCGCCGGTTCAAGGCGGCGCGCTGACATGCTGAGCCAGATCATCTATGCCTTGCCGTTCCTCGCCGAAGGCTTTGCCGTAACCTTGTGGGTGTCGCTGCTGGTTGTGGTGCTATCGCTTATCGCCGGCGTGCTGATGGGTGTCGGCCTCGTCTATGGTCCGGCTCCGCTGCGCTGGGCAGTGCGCGTCTTCAGCGACACCATACGCGGCATTCCGATCCTGGTGCTGATCTTCTTCGTCTATTACGGCCTGCCCGCGGTGGGACTGCATCTTGAGTCCTTTTGGGCGGCCGTACTCGCCCTCACCCTCTTCAAGACCGCACAAGTCGTCGAGTATCTCAGGGGCGCCGTCGGCTCGATTCCCAAGGGTCAGTCCGAGGCGGCGATGGCGATCGGGCTGACCTTCCGCCAGCGGCTGGCCTACGTCATTTTTCCGCAAGCGTTCAGGCGCTTCCTGCCGCCCTGGATCAACGGCGTCACCGACGCGGTGAAAGGCAGCGCGCTGGTCTCGCTGCTCGGCATCACCGACCTGATGCAAGCGATCAACCAGGTCATCGGCCGCACCTATGAGGCGATGCCGCTCTACATCCTCGGCGCGCTCGTCTACTTCGCCGTCAACTACGCCCTCTCCTTGGCCAGCCGGCGGCTGGAGCGGCGTTTCTCCTTCATCCGGGAATAACAAGATGTCCAAAGCCTCGCACGCAAATCCGGCGCTTCTCGATATCTCCGAGGTCTCCAAAGCCTTTGGATCCGTCGAGGTCCTGCGCTCGGTCAGCCTCAAGGTGACGCGCGGCGAGGTGGTGACGGTCATCGGCCCATCCGGCAGCGGCAAGACCACCCTGCTGCGCTGCGTCAATTTCCTGGAGAGCTATGATAACGGCTCGATCCGTATCGACGGTAAAGAGGTCGGCTACCGCGAGGCGGGAACACGCCAGCGACGCAGCGAGCGCGACCTTGCGGCGATGCGCGCCGAGACCGGAATGGTGTTCCAGAGCTTCAATCTGTTTCCGCATTTGACTGCGACCGGCAACATCATGCTCGGCCTGCGCAAGGTGCGCGGCAAGAGCAATGCCGAGGCCCGCACCATTGCCGAGCACTGGCTCGGCCGGGTCGGGCTCGCCCACAAGGCCGACAGTCTGCCGGCCGAGCTTTCCGGCGGCCAGCAGCAGCGCGTCGGCATCGCCCGCGCCGTGGCGATGGAGCCGAAGATCCTGCTCCTCGACGAGATAACCTCGGCGCTCGACCCCGAACTGGTTGGCGAGGTGCTCGAGGTCGTACGTAGTCTGGCCGAAGACGGCATGACGATGCTGATGGTCACGCACGAGATGGCTTTTGCACGCGACGCATCGAGCCGCATCGTTTTCATGGCGGATGGCGGCGTCAGTGCCGTCGGACCTCCCGCCGAGATTCTGGCTGCGGACTTCGACAATGAACGCCTTCGCAGCTTCCTGGCGCGGTTTCGCGCCTCGCATTTTTGACACCGGACGGCGAAAGCTGTCGCAAGGAGCTTTTATGACGCCTTACATCCGGCTCGCGGAATTGGGCCTGACGCTGCCCGAGCCGCCGAAGCCCATCGCCAACTTCGTCACCTATGCCGAGAGCGGACGGCTGATCTTCCTCTCCGGCCAGGGGCCGTTGCGCGCTGATGGCGCGCTCTGCACCGGCAAGGTTGGCGAGGATGTCTCCGTGGAGGAGGCCTATGGGCATGCCCGTCTCACCGGCCTGAACCTGCTCGCCGTCATGCATGCCGCGGCCGGCGACCTCGGCCGCATCGTGCGCGTCGTCAAGCTGCTTGGCTTTGTCAATGCAACGCCGACATTCAGCGAGCACCCCAAGGTGGTGAATGGCTGTTCCGATCTTTTCGCGGCCGTCTTTGATACGCTTGGCGGACACGCCCGTTCCGCGATCGGTGTCGGCTCGCTGCCGGGCAACATCACAGTTGAAATCGAGGCGGTCGTCGAGATCGCCGCCTGAAAACAGGATCTACAGAGATGACGACCTATTCCGCTGACCGTTCCAATACGACAATCCGCGAACGGCTCGGCCTTCGCCCGATCATTAATGTTTCCGGAACGATGACGGCGCTCGGCGCTTCGATCATCGTGCCGGAAGCGATTGCCGCAATGTCGGAAATCGCCTCGCAATGGGTCGAGATGGACGATCTGCAGCGCGCCGCAAGCACGGTGATTGCACGCCTCACCGGCGGCGAGGCCGGCTTTATCACCGCATGCTGCGCCAGCGGCATAACCATGGCGATTGCCGGCGCGATGACCGGAACCAGCCTTCTTGCGATCGAGCGGCTGCCGGACGACACCGAGGGCCTCAAATCGGAGGTCATCGTCCAGCTTGGCCACATCGTCAATTATGGCGCGCCGATCGACCAGTCGATCCGGCTTGCCGGAGCCAAGGCAGTGCCCGCCGGCACGGTCAGCGTTACGCAGGACTATCATGTAGGCGAGGCGATCCAGGACCGGACGGCGGCAGCCCTCTACGTCGTCGCGCACCACACCGTGCAATACGGCATGCTCTCGCTCGAAGAGTTCTGCGAGATCTGCCACGCCAAGGGCGTGCCGGTGATCGTCGACGCCGCCTCGGAATACGATTTGCGCGGCTTTCTGGCGCGCGGCGCCGACATTGTCGTCTATAGCGGGCACAAATTTCTCTCAGGGCCGACAAGCGGCATCGTTGCCGGCCGCAAGGATCTGGTGCGGGCCGCCTATCTCCAGAACCGCGGCGTTGCGCGCGCCATGAAGGTCGGCAAGGAGAGCATTGCCGGCACCATGGCGGCCCTGGAAGCCTGGGAACGGCGCGACCATGCCGGCATCCGCCAGCGGGAAGAAGCCGCACTGCATCTGTGGCAAACCGCATTGCAGGGCCTGCCCGGCATCGCAGCAAACATCATTCCCGATCCGACCGGAAATCCTCTCGAGCGCCTGCAGGTGTTTGTTGCGCCCGAAAGCCGGTTCACCGCCGCCGGGCTGGCCTCGGCACTGGCGGCGGGTTCGCCCCCCATTATCGTTCGCAACCACGAGGTCGAGCGCGGCCACTTCTTCCTTGATCCGTGCAATCTGCACCCCGGCGAGGCGGAGATCGTCGCCGAGCGCCTGCGGGCGGTGTTGAGCGCTGCTGAGCGGCCCGCGGATGCGATGAAGTCCGCTCGCAAGCAGTCTGCCGGGGCTTTGCGCTGGCCGGATTAGGTAGCGATGGCGCCATTCGCCCGAGTGCGGGACGCTCCTATCCTTGCGGCTCCCCTCGATTTCCGCTAATGCGCGCGTTTGCCGCCGGGGAGCAGAAGCTTGGACAATCACCGCGCCGACGTCGCCATCATCATGGGCAGCCAGTCCGACTGGGCGACGATGCGCCACGCCGCCGAAACGCTTGAGGCGCTTGGCATTCCGCACAAGCGGCTGATCGTCTCGGCCCACCGCACTCCCGACCGGCTCTATGACTTCGCCAAGGGCGCCAAGGGCGCCGGCTACAAGGTGATCATCGCCGGTGCCGGCGGTGCGGCGCATCTGCCGGGCATGACGGCAGCGATGACGCCACTGCCGGTGTTCGGCGTGCCGGTGGAATCGAAGACGCTGTCCGGCCAGGATTCGCTGCTATCCATCGTGCAGATGCCGGCCGGCATTCCGGTCGGCACTTTGGCCATCGGCAAGGCCGGCGCTGCCAACGCTGCCCTTCTGGCTGCCGCGGTGCTGGCACTGAGCGACGAAAAGCTTGCCGCCCGGCTGGATAGTTGGCGCGCCGCACAGACCGCCAAGGTGGCCGCCGAGCCCGTGGACACGCCGTGAGCCTGCCCGCCGGATCGACCATCGGCATCATTGGCGGCGGCCAGCTCGGCCGCATGCTGGCGATGGCCGCGGCCCGCCTCGGCTACCGCATCGTCGTGCTGGAGCCGCAGCCAGACTGCCCGGCGGCACAGGTCGCCAACCGGCAGATCGTCGCCGCCTACGACGACGCGGCCGCGCTCGGCGAGCTGGCTGCGGCCAGTGCCGTCGTTACTTACGAATTCGAGAACGTTCCGGTTGCGGCCGCCGCGGCACTTGCCACCACGGTCCCGGTCTATCCGCCGGCACGCGCACTGGAAGTGGCTCAGGACCGGCTGGCGGAAAAGAAATTCCTCAACGGCATCGGCATACCGACCGCGGATTTCAGCCCCGTCGACAATGACGAGGAACTGACGGCCGCGCTGAAAAAGTTCAACGGCAGCGGCATATTGAAGACGCGCCGGATGGGCTATGACGGCAAGGGCCAGCGTGTCTTCCGCAACATGGAAACAGGCGGCTTTGCCGGCACTTGCGAGGCGATGGGCAACGTGCCGTTGATCCTGGAATCATTCGTCGCCTTCGAGCGCGAGATTTCGGTGATCGCCGCGCGCGGCATCGACGGTTCGCTCGCCGCCTACGATCCGGCCTGGAATGTCCATCGCAACGGTATTCTTCACAGTTCGACGCTGCCGGCCGGGGTGAAGTCCGACACGGCGGCTGCGGCTCAAACGGCGGCGGCCGAGATACTTGCAGCGCTCGACTATGTTGGCGTCATCGGCGTCGAATTCTTTGTCCTGGCCGACGGTTCGCTGCTGGCCAACGAGATTGCGCCGCGCGTCCACAATTCCGGCCACTGGACGGAGGCCGCCTGCACCATCTCGCAATTCGAGCAGCACATCCGCGCCGTCGCCGGCCTGCCGCTGGGAAATCCCGCACGGCAGTTCGACTGCGTCATGGAAAACCTGATCGGCGACGACATCCGGCGCGTTCCTGAACTTCTCGCCGAGCCCGATCTGATGCTGCACCTCTATGGCAAGGCCGAGGCGCGGCCCGGCCGCAAGATGGGCCATTTCACGCGCGTGAGCCGCCGCAGCTAGAGCATGATCCCGAAAAGTGGAATCCGGTTTTCGGGAACGATCATGCTCAAACAAAAGTTAGAACCTACGCTTACTGGATGTCGCCGCTCTCGTCCTCGTCGGGGCTGGCGCAGCTCACATCGCCTTCCGCGCAGGTCGAATCGGCGGTGAGCTGTTTGGTGCGGTCGTCGGTCAGCCGCGTCAGGCATTCCGATATCAGCATCGGATAGATCGAGCCGCCTTCGCTGTCCGCGGCGGAATAGCTGCATTCCGCGTCGCGAAAGGCGATCCACGCGCGCTGCGCCGTCTGCAACAGCTTCCTGGCTTTTGCATCGCTTGCGCTGATGAGCTCTTGGTAGGCCTTGTTGAGTTTGGCGTCGGCGGATTTGTAGTCCGCGTCGGCGCAGATGTTCATCATCTGCTGGCTGTCGTCGTTGCGGTCGCATTCCTGCGCATGGGCAACAGAACCTGCCGCAAGGACGGCAAGACAGGCGGACACAAGAATTCGGCGCATGATGATCTCCAATTCGCAACCGCATCATTCCAGCCGTCTCAAGCCCGCGCAATGCCGCAAGGCGCCGTTGGCGGGTATTTCGATGATACGAAACGGTCCGTATCGTTTAGGCAACGCGCTTGCGGTTGACACGGGCAAGGCTCCTCGTCTATGAGCCACGCACAGTTCAAAGGCGCGTCTGTGGGCGCGCCTTAATAGTTCGGCCCGGGACCGGGCCCAGACCGACGGGCAAGACCATGAAGATCAAGAATTCGCTCAAGGCGTTGAAGGCGCGTCACCGCGACAACCAGCTGGTTCGTCGCAAGGGCCGCGTCTACATCATCAACAAGACCGCTCCGCGCTACAAGGCGCGCCAGGGTTGAGTTTTTGACCGGAGGCTGCGCGCCTCCGTGCGCATGATACGCCTCTCACGCTAAATTCAGTTGACGATCCGGCGTCGGGGGCTAGATTCCCGCGATGCGGATTCTTTTTGCATTTTTCACGGCTTTCTTCGTTTCCAGCGCTGTCTCGCTGCCGGCGTGGGCTGAAGATCCGACAGCAAATCGGCCGACAGCACCTCCGGTTGTGATGACGAAACAGGCGCGGCTCGATCAGCTGTTTGCCGATCTCAAGCGCGAACGCAACGAAAAGGCGGCCGAGCGCATCGCCGGGCGCATCGGCAGCGAGTGGTCCCAGTCGGGCAGTGCCTCGATCGACCTGATGATGCAATGGTCGCAAAAGGCGACTGAAAACCAGAAATTCGATGTTGCGCTCGATTTCCTCGATCAGGTGGTAACCCTGCAGCCGACCTATGCGGAAGGCTGGAACCGGCGCGCCACGGTTCATTTCATGATGAAGAACTACGGGAAGTCGATGTCGGACATCGACCGTACCCTGCAGCTCGAACCACGCCATTTCGGCGCGCTTTCCGGCCTGGCCCAGATCATGGCCGAAACCGGCCACAAGCAGTCGGCGCTCGAGGCCTGGCAGCGCGTTCTCGGCATCTATCCGATGATGCGCAGCGCCCAGGACCAGGTCGCCGCACTTTCCGAAGAGCTTGCCGGCGAAGGCATTTGAGACCAGTAAGGGAATAGGGGAGTAAGGCAGTATGTGAGTGGTGTAGATGCACTCCGGAACACATCCCCTACTCCCCTACTCCCCTATCGGCCCGATCTATGCCGCTTGCTTCCGTGACGAGTTTCTCCACAAGGGCGGCGGCCGGCATCTCCCGCAGCTTCGCAACGCCCTGCCCGGCCCAAATAGGCAAGAAGTCAGCCCGCTTGCTTTCATCCTTTGCCATTGAAAGCGGCATGACCAGACTCGCCTGTAGCGGAAACGCCAGCGCAGCATCTTCCTCACCAGCCATTTCCATCACAAACCGGTTGCGCACCACGCGCGCTGGGCGGCCAGTGAAGCAGCGAGTCACCGACGTGCTCTCGTCGTTGGCCGAGCGCAATGCTACGCGATAGACTGGCTGCACATTGGCTTCAGGACAGGCCAGGAAAGCCGTGCCGATCTGCACACCAGATGCACCAAGTGCAAAGCTGGCAGCAATGCCGCGACCGTCGAAGATACCGCCGGCAGCAATTACAGGCACCCGCACGGCATCAACAATCTGTGGTACGAGGGCCATAGTGCCGGCTGTGCCGATAGCAGGGTCGCCAGTGAATGTGCCGCGATGCCCACCCGCCTCGTATCCCTGCGCGATAATGGCGTCCACCCCTCCTGCCTCAAGCTGGCGCGCTTCCGAGACGGTGGTAGCCGAACACAAGACAGTACAGCCGGCCGCTTTCAACTGCTGCACAATTGCGGTGTCGGGTAGGCCGAAGTGGAAGCTGACCACCTTCGGGCGCAGCTCGAGCACAATTTCGAGACGCTCACGATCGAAGGTGGGGAAGGGCTCGCCCGGCTCGGGTACCGGTCCGAGGCCGACCTCCTCATAGCGGCCGCGAAGGCGGTCGCGCATACTTTGGGCTGCCGCATCATCGCGTGCCGGCGGCGGGTGCGCAAAGAAGTTGACGTTGATCGGACGATTGGTGGCGTGCTGCGTCGCCGTGAGCTGCTCGCGGATAGCCTCCGCAGGCAGAATACCGCATCCGAGCGAGCCTAGTGCCCCGGCATTGCTGACTGCCGCCGCGAGTTCCGGTGTGGTGATGCCGCTCATCGGCGCCTGGATTATCGGGTGTTCAATGCCGAGGAGTTCCAGAAGATCAGTGCGCATCCACATTGGATCACCCTCCTCTTTCTCCCAGGAGAGATTACCTTAACTGACTTCCAGCTCAAGTCGGATAGGGCCTTCGAACCGCTTCACGGCCGGCCACAGGCTGATGCAAGCTGGCGGAGTTCGGCGTCGATCCTAACCCGACTGCGGTCGACGCGCCGGGCTGGCGCCGCGTTTACGACGCGCCATGCAGCCGGCCCATCCGGCAGCCGCAGCCGACATTAGCGGCCGACTTCCGATCCGACATAGGCGATGCGCAGCATGTTGGTCGAGCCCGGCGTCCTCAGCGGCACGCCGGCCGTGATGATGACGCGGTCGCCGGGCTTGCCGAAGCCTTCGTCCAAAGCGATGCGGCAGGCGCGATCGACCATATCGTCGAGGTCGATGGCATCGGGAGAAACGACGCAATGCGTGCCCCACAGCAGCGACAGCCGCCGCGCCGTGTTGAGGATCGGCGACAGCGCCACGATCGGCACCTGCGGCCGCTCGCGCGCGGCGCGCAAGCCGGTTGTGCCGGACGCGGTATAGGTGATGATCGCCGACAGCTTAAGCGTCTCGGCTATTTCGCGGGCGGCGAGCGAGATGGCGTCGGCTCCCGTCGCTTCCGGTTCCGAGCGCTGCGCGTTGATGATGCCGGCATAGGTCGGGTCGGTTTCGACCTTGGTGGCGATCCGGTTCATCATCGCCACCGCCTCGACCGGATAGGCGCCGGCGGCGGACTCCGCCGAAAGCATTATCGCGTCGGCGCCTTCAAACACGGCGATCGAAACGTCCGACACCTCGGCGCGTGTCGGCACCGGCGCGGTGATCATCGATTCCAGCATCTGCGTGGCGACCACCACCGGCTTGCCGGCACGGCGCGCGGCGCGAGTGATCTGCTTCTGGATGCCAGGCACGGCTTCGAGCGGCATCTCGACGCCGAGATCGCCGCGGGCAACCATCAGCGCATCCGAAAGTTCAATGATCTCGGCCAGCCGGGCGACGGCCTGCGGCTTTTCGATCTTGGCCATGATCAGCGCCCGGCCGCGTGCGATCTTGCGTGCTTCGGCCAGGTCCTCGGGCCGCTGCACGAAGGACAGTGCCACCCAGTCGACGCCGGTCGCCAGAACCGCGTCGAGATCCCGGCGGTCCTTTTCCGTCAGCGCTCCGACCGGCAGGTCGGTGTCGGGCAGGCTGACGCCCTTCTTGTCGGAAATGATCGTGCCGGCGACGACGGTGCAGACGATCGCCTTGCCGTTGCTGCTGACCGCCTTGAGCTCGAGCTTGCCGTCGTCGATCAGCAGGCGATGACCAGCCTCGACCGAACGCAGGATTTCAGGATGCGGCAGGTAGACCCTCGTCGAATTGCCGGGTTCGGGATTGTCGTCGAGCGTGAAGGTCTGACCGACGGTCAGCACCTCTTTGCCGTTGGCGAACTTGCCGACGCGCAGCTTTGGCCCTTGCAGGTCTGCGAGAACGCCGATCGGCCGGCCGACCGCCTCCTCGACGGCACGAATACGGCCGACGAGCGTACGCATCAATTCATGGTCGGTGTGGCTCATATTGATGCGGAACACGTCGGCGCCGGCTTCGAACAGCTTCTTCAGCATCTCCTCGGACGAGGAGGCCGGACCGATGGTGGCGAGGATCTTGACCTTGCGGCTGCGTCTCATTGACTGTTTGTTCCCGGGGCGGCTGGAGCGCCATCCGTTGCGGGCTCGTCAGTCAGCTGGACCATCCAGCTTGCCTGCTCGCCCGTGTCATATTCCTGGAATCCGGCGCGCTGAAAGCCTCGGGCGACGCAATCGGTAACGCCGGCGATCTTGAACTCTTTTTCGGCCACGCACATGTTGATCGGGCCATCCCAGCGTCCGCCGCGCTCGGCGTCTTCTGCATAAAGATAGTAAAACCTTGATGACAACGGTCCCTCGATCAGCGTCTTGCAACTCGATCCTTCGATGTGCCACCAGCCTTCGGTGATCCAGCCGGCTTTGGCGCGATAGCCGATGCCGACGCCGACCAGGTTCTGCGTGGCATTGCAGACGCGGAAATCGGCGCGTGCCGGCGAGGCCGAAATCACCACAAAAAGGCCCATGGCCGGTATCAGGAGCGGCATGGCCAAGGCATGGCGCACACGCAGCCTGCCGGCGAAACCCATCCCGAAACCCCTCAAGAACCACATTTGCATCTCTCAACGCCCCTTTTCGGAAAAGTCCGTACGCATGTCAACGCGCCGATCTGTCCAATCCAATCGATTTAGAAGGCTCTGGCGCGCTTACGGTCGCCCCTGCTCAGTTTTTTGGCAGAAACCGTGGCCAAACAACGGCATTGCGCGAGCGTTCTCTTCGTGGAATGACGGTACCACCCTCCCCGGAAGCCAGCGAACAGACCTTTCCCGCCAATGACCCGATCCACAGTTTTCGCGCCTTTCGACATCGTCGAAGGCGATCGCAAGCGCGGCATGGTGCTTTTGGCCGATCACGCCCGCCGCGACCTGCCGGAGGAGTATGGCAGCCTCGGCCTGCCCGCGGCGGAGTTCGACCGCCACATCGCCTACGACATCGGCGTCGAGACTGTAACCCGCGAACTCGCAAGTCTGCTCGGCGTTCCGGCGGTGCTTGCCAATTTTTCGCGACTGCTGATCGACCCCAATCGCGGCGAGGACGATCCAACGCTGATTCGCCAGCTCTATGACGGCACCGTCATCCCGGGAAATTATCCCATGGCGCCGGAGGAACGCGAAAGACGGCTGGATCGCTTTTACCGCCCCTATCATGACGCCGTCGGCGCCATGATCGCCTCGGTGGCGCAAGCGTCAGCGCAGGCGCCCTTCATCTTTTCGGTGCATTCCTTCACACCGACCATGCAGGGCTTCGTGCGGCCGTGGCATGTCGGCATATTATGGGATCTCGACGATCGCGTTGCGCGGCCGCTGATCGACATGCTCGCCGAGGACAAGAGCCTCGTCGTCGGCGACAACGAACCCTATGACGGCGCACTGCGCGGCGATACCATGTTCAGGCACGCTATCGTCAACGGCTTTGCCCATGCGCTTATCGAGATCCGCCAGGACCTGATCGCCGACCGGAAGGGTGCGCTCGCCTGGGCCGAACGGCTGGCGCCGATCGTTGACGCGATAGATCGACGTGCCGATATACATGCAGTGAAAATATTCGGCTCGCGCACCGGGCCGGCATGATGGAGGCCAAGGAGGCCAACAAGCCATGACCGAACTCAGCGACGTACAAAAGCGCGATTTCGAAGCCGCTGCCTTCCGCCGGCTGGTCGCGCATCTGCGCGAGCGTTCCGACGTGCAGAACATCGACCTGATGAACCTCGCCGGCTTCTGCCGCAACTGCCTGTCCAACTGGTACCGCGATGCGGCGCAAGCCGAGGGTGTCGAACTCAGCAAGGACCAGTCGCGCGAGATCATCTACGGCATGGCCTATGCCGAGTGGCAGGCACTGAACCAGATCGAGGCCTCCGATGCCAAGAAGGCCGAGTTCGAGGCAAGACGCCCCAGGGACCACTAGAGCAATTCCAGGAAAAGTGTGAACGGTTTTCCGTCCGGAATTGCGTCAAGACAAAAGGATGGAACGGTTCGGCGTTTCCGTGAAACGATGAACCGTTCCAGGTCACAATCCATCGCACTGAACGACCTTCACGAATGGTTTTTGCCCCAAATGGGAGGACTGCCGTGCCTAAGATCGACGTCGCCGACGTACCCGGACGCAAGGGCTCATCCTATCCACCTCCGTTCGATGCACCCTGTGCCGAACGCGTGCGGCAGCGGCTGGGCAACGCCGGCGGGCTCACCGACTTCGGCATCAATCTCATGCGCCTGCCGCCGGGCAACTGGTCGAGCCAGCGCCACTGGCATTCGCACGAAGACGAGTTCGTCTACGTGCTCGAAGGCGAGCTGACGCTCGTCGAAGATGCCGGCGAGACGGTGCTGCGCGCGGGTGATTGCGCGGCCTTTCCGAAAGGCTCCGGCAACGGCCATCACATGATCAACAAATCGGGCGCAGTTGCGATCTATCTCGAAGTTGGTTCGCGTTGGCCCGCCGACGTAACCACCTGCTCCGACATCGACATGATGAGCACCAACGCTGACGGCCGGTTTGTGCACAAGGATGGCGCGCCTTATCCCGAGCCGTAGAGATTTTGGAGTGGACCACCGAGGTGGTTGGCCGACACGAGAGGACGTAGTGTCCACCGGCGCCTTGTGGCGCCGTCTGGTCCAAGCACTTTCGGCGAAGAGCGCTTGACTGTGAATTGAATCGATCTAATTTGCCGCGCAAAGCCATTTCCGGACCGGATTCTACCCGATGGACGCGCAGAAAATCACGCAAATCGCGATTCGTGGACGCTGGGCCGTGGCCGGCATCTTCCTCGCCAACGGCTTCCTGACCGGCAGCTGGGCGCCGCAGATCCCGGTGTTCCTGACCCGGCTGGACATCAGCAAATTCACGCTCGGCCTGCTGATCCTGTTGTTCGGCGCCGGCGCCGTCACCGCCATGACCTGGTGCGGCCATCTGATCTCGAAGCATGGCTCGCGCACCGTGCTGCGCTGGTTCGGACTTGCCGGCAGCTTCGGTCTTTTGATGGTGGCTCTGGCCCCCAATGTGCCCCTGGCGGCCATCGCCATGTTCATCTTCGGCGGTTCGATCGGCGGCATGGACGTCGCCATGAACGCCAATGCGGTGGCGGTGGAACGGCGGCTGTCCCGCGCCATCATGTCGTCCTCGCACGGTTTCTGGAGCCTTGGCGGTTTCGCAGGCGGCGCTTTGGGCGGTTTCGCCATCCAGAACTATGGTCATCTCGCGCATGCGACGATGGTGACGGCGCTTGCCTTTGCTGTCATCGCGGTAGCGATCCGCTACCTGATCGCCGAGGACAAGCATCCGGTCGCCGAGCATCACAAATTCGCCCTGCCGGCAAACCCGCTTGTCTATCTGGTCGGGCTGATGGCGCTGCTGACGATGATCTCCGAAGGCGCGGTGCTCGACTGGGCAGCGCTGTATCTCAGGCAGGAGCTCGGCGCCGATCTTGCTATCGCAGGCCTGGCCTATGCCGCCTTTTCCGGCGTCATGGCCGTCATGCGCTTTCTCGGCGATGGCGTCCGCAACCGTTTCGGTGCCGTTACGACGCTGCGCGCGTCGGCGCTTGCCGCTGCAGCCGGCATGCTGGTGGCCGGGCTGGCTCCCTCGCCGTGGCTGGCCATTGCCGCCTTTGCCTTTTGCGGCCTGGGTATTGCCAATATGGTGCCGATCATCTTTTCGGCCGGCGGCAACCAGGAGGGCATGGCGCCCGGCACCGGCATGAGCGTCGTCACCACAATGGGTTACTCAGGCATCCTGGTGGCGCCTTCGGCGATCGGCTTCATCGCCGAACACTCGAGCTTCGGCCCGATCTTCGTCGCTCTGTCCGGGTTGCTGATAGTCGTGCTGTTGATGGCCGGGCTCGCTCACCGCGCCGAATTTGCTGCCGAGCCTGCACCGGCTGAATAGCGCTTGAACTGTTCGTAGAGGAAATCCGCGACGCGGCGGATGCGGACGCTGGTACGCACGTCGCGGTGCATGGCCAGCCACACCGGCAGCGTCGGCAGCGGGAGGTCCGGCAGCACGATTTCCACCAGTGCATCGCGCTCGGCCAGCGGCTGCTGGCCAAAGCCGATGCCGTTTCCCGCCCGCAGTGCCTCCCACAAAACTATGTGGTTGTCGGTCCTGAAGCGGAAGGCATTGCGGTTGAGCGGAACCCCGAATTGAGCGAAGCCGCGAATGATTTCATCGCTGCGATCGAAGCCGACCAGATCGTGCTCGGCAAGATCGCGGGCCTCGCGCGGACGGCCACGCCGGTCGAGATAGGATTTTGCCGCGCAGGCGCGGAGCGGAATGTCGGTCACCTTGCGCGCGACCAGTTCATTCTGCGCCGGCTTGACCATGCGGATGGCAATGTCGGCGTCGCGACGCAGCAGATTCTCGACCTGGTTCGAAGCGACGATCTCAACCTCGATGCCGGGTTCCTCGACGGCAAGCCGCGCCGTCATCTCGGGTAGCACATAGGCCGCCACCACCTCGCTGGCGGCAATGCGCACCGTGCCCTCGATCGCTTCGACCGATCCCAGGGCCAGCAGCGAAAATGCGCTCGCCTGCTCGCTCACCGCGCGGCCCCGTTCAAAAAGCGTGCTGCCCGCTTCCGTGAGCGCATAGCCGCGCCGCCCGCGCCGGAACAAGGTGACGCCGAGCGCCTGCTCCAGCTCGGCGATGTGGCGGCCGAGTGTCGGCTGGCTTGCGGCAAGCTTTCGCGCGGCGGCCGACAGGCTCCCGGTCTCCGCCACCGTGACGAAACTCTTGATCAGGTTCCAGTCTATATCCATTCAAAATTGAATATCAGACCGCCAGCTTTCGTCAATTTCCATTCGTTTGCGAGGAGATCATATTGGGTCATACGCAAACATGGAGACAAACAATGACCAAGATGGCAATTCTCGGCGCCAATGGCCGGCTCGGCCGCACGGTGGCCAAGGCCTTCATTAATGCCGGCTACGATGTCCGTGCCGTCACCCGCAGCGGCAAGGTGCCGGCGGAACTCAAAGGCGCCACGGCGATCGCCGGCGACGCGCTCGACCGTGCTGCGCTGATCCGCGCGACCGAAGGCGTCGATATCATTTTCAACGGCCTCAACCCGCTCTACACCGACTGGAGCAAATGCCTGCCGATGGCCGAGAATGTGATGGCTGCCTGCCGGGCGAATGGCGCACTGCATCTCTTCCCGGGCACCGTCTACAATTACGGCTCGCCGATGCCGGCGGTGATCGCCGAGGACACGCCGTTTCGTCCGACGACGGAAAAGGGCCGCATCCGCGTTGCCATGGAAGACCTGTTTCGCCGCGAGGCCGACGCGGGTCGGGTGCGCACCATCCTGCTGCGCGCCGGTGACTTCTTCGGCGGCACCGGCAGCGGATCGTGGTTCGATCTGGTCGTTGCCGCCAAGATGACCAAGGGCGTCTATACCGCCCCAGGGCCGGTCGATCTCGTGCATGAATGGGCCTATCTACCCGACCTGGCCAAGGCTTTCGTCGGACTGGCCGACAATCTCGACAAGCTCGGCTCCTACGAGGCGCTGAACTTTCCCGGCCATGCGGTGACCGATCTGGAGATCAAGGCGGCCGCTGAGAAGGCGCTCGGGCGCACGTTGAAACTGACGTCGATGCCGTGGTGGGTGCTGCGTGCCGGCAGCCCATTTGTGGCGATGTGGCGCGAGATCGTTTCGATGTCCTATCTCCGCTTCGAGCCGCACCGGCTGGTTTCAGGCAGGCTTGAAGGCATTATCGGTGCGATCCCCCACACGCCGCTGGAAAATGCAGTGTCGGAAGCGCTTGAAGACATCGGTATCGCCACGGTGAAGGCAGCGCAGAAGCAATCTGAAAAAAGGCGGATGGCCTGACGGTCATCCGCCGCTTGTCGGGGACCAATGATTGCGGTCAGATCCGGCCCATCAACAGCAGCACCAGGACAACGATCAGGATGACGCCGACGATGCCGGATGGTCCGTAACCCCAGGACCGCGAATGCGGCCACGCCGGAACCGCGCCAATCAGGATAAGAATAAGGATAATGATGAGAATGGTGCTTATCGTCATCAGAAAATCCTCGCTTTGAGGTTGCAATGACGGAACAATGCAGAAGGCCGCCCATTGTTCCCGGGCGGCCTTTGCTTGATCAGGACGGCGATTCAGCCTCTATTCGGCGGCCTTCGGGAAGGCGATCGCCGGTTCGGCGCCCAGATCGGCCTCCAGGCCTTCCGAGGAGATCTCGGCCTTGCCGCGCCCGAACAGGCGACTGAACCAGCCCCGACGCGCACTGGGTTTTACTTTGGCGCGGGTGAACACCATCAGCATTGACGGCGTCACCACCAGCGTCAGCACGGTGGCGAAGGACAGGCCGAAGACGATCGCCGACGACAGCGAAATCCACCATTGCGTCGACGGCGCGTTGATCGTGGTCTCGTGATGGAAGATTTCGAGGCCGAGGCCGAAAGCGATCGGCAGCACGCCGAGGATCGCCGACACCGCCGTCAGCACCACCGGGCGGGCACGTTCGCGGCAGGTCTGCAGAACGGCTTCGTATTTGTCCCAGCCCTCTTCGCGCAACCGGTCATAGGTGTCGATCAGCACGATGTTGTTGTTCACCACCACGCCGGCCAGCGCGATGACACCGATGCCCGACATGACGATGCCGAATGCCTCTCCCGTCAGCAGCAGCCCTAGGAACACGCCGATCGTCGCCATGACCACGCAGGACAGCACCAGCCAGACGCTGGTGAACTTGTTGAACTGCGCCAGAAGCACAATGAAGATCAGGAAGATCGCGGCACCGAAGGCTTTGCTGAGGAAGGCCCCGGCCTCCGCGCTGTCCTCATTGGAACCGGCAAGCTTCCAGCGAATGCCGCTGCCGAGGTTCATGTCGGCGACAGCTTTGGTGACCTCCTGCTGGACGGCAGCCACCTGGGCGCCGGCAGCGACGTTGGCCTGGACGACCACCGTTCGCGCGCCGTCGATGCGATTGAGGATACCGACCGTCGGCTCCGGCTTGCGTACGACGAAGTTCGAGATCGGCACCGAGCCTTGCGCGGTCTGAACCCTGAGTTCGTCGAGCGTCGACAGCGTGCGCCGATCCTCGGGCAGGCGCAGTCTGATGTCGACGGCATCGTCGGCGCCGGCGGGGCGGTACTCGCTGAGCTTCAGCCCGTTGGTCACCAGTTGGACCACCGTTCCGACCGCGGTCGGGCTGATGCCGTACTGCGCCGCCTTGGCGCGATCGACCTCGAGCGCCCAATCGACGCCGGGCGGCGCCAGGCCATCGGAAATATCGATGACGCCGGGCACCTTGGCAATGCGCGCGGCGACGGCGCGGGCCTTGTCGTCAAGACCCTTCGGATCGACGGCCGAAAGCCTGATCTGGATCGGCTTGCCGGTAGGCGGGCCGGCTTCCGGCACGCGAACCTCGACGTCGACACCGGGAATGCCGGCCATCACGCCGCGCAGTTCGTCGAGGATTGAGTTCGCCGATTTGCGCTCGCGCCAGTCGACGAATTCATACTGGATCACGCCGACCACGTCTTCCGGAACGTCCTGGCCGCCGCCCTGCGTCTTGCCGACACGGGTATAGACAGACTTCACGCCCGGCCAGCCGAGCAGCCGATTTTCCGCCGTCTTGGTGGCCGCGTCCATTTCGGCAAGCGAAAGATTGCCGCGGGCGTGGACATAGAGCAGGCCGTAGTCAGGCTCGACATTCGGGAAGAATTCGACGCCGGCGCCGAATTTCGAATAGGCGTAGCCCACGCCAAACAACAGCGCGACGGTAAGGACAAGCACGGTGATGGGATAATGCACCGCCTGCTTGACCACGGCCATGTACCAGCCGTCGCGATTGTCGTCGGGGTGATGAGCCGGCGCCTTGGCAAATATGGCGCCCAGCGTCGGCGCGAAGACCAGCGCATAGAGCATCGAGGCCGAGAGCGTCACGATCAACGTGATCGGCATGTATTTCATGAAATCGCCGATGATGCCCGGCCAGAACAACAGCGGCGAGAAGGCGGCAATGCGCGTCATCGTCGCGGCGATGACCGGGCCGGCCATGCGCTTGGCCGCAAGCGCGAACGCCTGTTCCTTCGGCATGCCCTCGCTCATGCGTCGCTCGGCGAATTCGGTGACGATGATAGCGTCGTCGACCAGCATGCCGACCGCCAGGATGAGGCTGAACAGCACGATCATGTTGATCGTGTAGCCCATCATCGCCAGCAACAGGATGCCGATCAGGAAGGATGAGGGGATGGCCAATCCGATCAGTAGCGAGGCACGGCCAGACAGCGCGTAGAGAATGACGATGAACACCAGGATGACGGCGATCATCACGTGGTTCTGAAGGTCGCCGAGCAACTGGTTCACGAAGACGGACTTGTCTTGCGTGTAGGTGACGTGCATGCCCTCCGGCATCGTCTTGATGAAGGCGTCGGACACCTCCCTGACCTTGCCAATCGTATCGATCAGGTTGGAGCCGATGCGCTTCTTCACCTCGATGGCAATCGCCGGCTTGCCGTCCAGGCGGGTAACCGTCTCGGCGTCCTTGAAGGTCGAGCGGATGGTGGCGATATCCTTGGCCTGCACCACCGCGTTGGGGCCGGCGACGACCGGAAGCGCCGCCACATCTTCTGGTGTCTCGATAAGCGAGGGCACCTTGACTGCGTATTTGCCCTCGGATCCTTCGATGTTGCCGGCGGCGACAAGACTGTTGGAAGCGCCGACCGCACCGATCAACTGGTCGAGCTGCAGCCCGTAGGACGAAAGTTTCATCGGATCGATGACCACTTCGACGAGGTCGTCGCGCGCACCCTGCAATGAGCCCTCGAGCACGCCAGGCACTTCCTCGATGCGGTCGCGCAGCTCGCGCGCCGCCGCCGTCAGCACGCGCTCGGGCACCTCGCCCGACAGCGTCACGACCAGGACGGGGAACTCGGAGATGTTGACCTCGGAGACCACGGGCTCCTCAGCCGCTTGCGGCAGGTCGGCCTTGCCGTCCTGCACCTTGCTGCGCGTGTCCTGCAGCGCAGTGGCGAGATCCGTCTGTGGCTGGAATTCGACCAGCACATAACCGCCGCCCTGGAAGGCGGCCGAGCGCATCTCCTTGAGGCCCTTCAGGCTCTTCAGCTTGGCTTCCATCGGCCGCAGCAGGAGGCGTTCGGAGTCTTCCGGCGAGATGCCCTGATAGATCAGGCTGACATACATCATCGGAATCGGAACGTCGGGTTCCGCTTCCTTCGGCGTCGACTGGTAGGCGACCGCACCGGCAAGGATGAGAAAGACCAGGACCGCAATGGTCAGCCGGGCATTGCTGATTGCAAGTTTGACGATGTCCATGATTACTGCGTCCCGGTCGTCGCTTCGCCCAACAGCTTTTGAATGGTCGCCTGGTCGGCCTCGACCGGCTTGACCACTTCGCCTTCCTTCACCAGCTCCTGGCCAGCGACGATGATGCGGGCGTCGGCCGGAATGCCGCCGAGCACCAGGCCGGTCGGCGTGTCGTCGACCAGGTCGATCGGGAAGAACACGACCTTGTCATCCTTGTCGACGGCGCGGATGCCGAGGTCGCCCTTGTCGCCGAGCGTCACCACCGATCGCGGCAGCATCACGGCGTCGGTCGGCTGGGCGCTGAGCGCAATTTCTGCCGTCATGCCGGCCGGTACGGACCCATCGGCATTGGGGATAGCGACTTCAACCCGGAAGGTACGGGTTGCCGAAGATGCATCCCGGCTGATGTAGCGCACCGTACCCTTGACGGTCTGGCCACTGACCAGGCGCACATTGGCTTCGTCACCGATCTTCAGATAGCCGAGATCGCGCTCGCTGACTTCGCCGCGGGCGATCACCGGATCGAGCTTCAGAATGGTCGCCACCTCGCCGCCCTGCATGACGGAACTGCCAAGCTCCACCGGGACCCGGTCGATGACACCGTCGAAGGGCGCCTTCACCTCGTTGCGGTCGAGTTCGGCTTGCGCGGCGTCCAGTTGCGACTTGGCCAGCGTCAGGTTGGAACGGGCCGTATCGAGCTGCAGCGTCGGCAGATTGCCGGTTTTCATCAACCGCAGGGCCGCAGCCAGCTCGGCCTCACGTTGCACGACAAGCTGCTTGGCGTTGTCGACCGCCGAGATTTTTTCCTCGGCGGCAAGCATCAGGATCAGGTCGCCGGTCTTGACGTGCTGACCCTGCTTGACCGGCAGCTTGTCGATGACGCCGGCGACGCGTGTCGCCAGGACCGCGCGCTTGTCGGCTTCGGTCAGTCCGGAAATGCGGATAGCGCGCGCATAGATGCGCCGCGGCGGGGTTATGATCGCGACCGTCCGCAAGGCCGCTTTGGGCTGTTCTGCCTCGGCAGTCCCCGGCTTGGCAGCCCCCTGTTCGCCAGTTTGGGGCTTGCCTGAGTCGGCGGCCTTGGGCTGCTCGACCTCTCCTGCCTTGGGCTTGTTGTCGGCGGACGCGCTGCCGACGGACGAGAATTCGCCTGTCGCCATCCAGCCGGCGAACCCGATGAGCACAACAATGGCTGCAAGCTTGTGAAACCTGAATTTCGGCATCGTCATTTTTTCCAGTGCGCGGGGTTCGGCCAGGCCGCATCTTCTACTTGGGGCGCGTCGCCGATATGGGTGCGCGCGAGGCCGTATTCAAATTGCCGTGATCGGCGAAGCGCGCTTCTACCTTAAAGTTGCGTCGCAATATAGTCAGAAAAGTTGATGGATTGTTGCTTTGTCCGCAAAGATGCGGCTGCAGCATCGGCTGTTGATCGCCAAAACAGCGGTATGGCAGCAAGTGTCAGGATGATTGGACAGATTGCGATGTCATCTGCTTTGCGGGGGAGCCAGAACAATTCCAGGAAAAGTGTGAAACGGTTTTCCGTCCGGAATTGCGTCAAAAAAGATAGAGCGGTTCGGCGTTTCCGTGAAACGGTAAATCGTTCTAGGCCGGACGGCGGGCGGCCTCGGGCTGCTTGCGCGCCGCAAGAAACTCCTTGACCCGCCGGCCCGGCGCCGGCCCGCGCACCGGCTTCAAGCCGTCGTCGAGCTCGCCGGACAGATCGATCGTCGGCCGCTTGCCGACGGCGTCGTAATTTTCTTCCAGCCAATCACTGGCTGCGGTGCGGCCGAGGTCACGCAGATAGGCAAGGAACGCCCATTCGGCATTGACCTTGGACGATGCCGACAGATCCTTGAACGCTTCGTCGGCATCGATGCGGTGCATGCGGATGTCGCGATATTCGCCGTGCGGCAATCGGCCGGCGGCGATCAGTTCCTTGACGAAGGCGATCGAGCGGAATTCGCGCAACAGCCCGGCATTGAAGGTGATCTCGTCGATGCGGTTCTGGATCTCATTGGCGCTCTTCGGCGTCCCTTCGCGGACCACCGGATTGATCTGCACCAAAAGCACGTCCTCAGTGGCCGCCGTCTTGAAGAACGGGAACAGTGCCGGGTTGCCGCCATAGCCGCCATCCCAATAGGGCACGCCCTTGATCTCGACGGCGCGGAACAATTGCGGCAGGCAGGCCGACGCCATTACCGTGTCGAGGTCGATCTCGCCGTCCGAGAAGACACGCAACTGGCCGGTCTCGACATTGGTCGCGGAAATGAACAGTTCCATCGACTTGCAGGCGCGCACATTGTCGAAATCGATCTCACGTTCGACCACATCGCGCAGCGGATTGATGGCGAGCGGATTGGCGACATAGGGCGAAAATACCCGCGACATCGTATCGAACAGGAAATAGCCGGGCGTGTTCTCGATCGACCAATTGCCCCAGGCGACGTCCCACGGCATGCGCTGCACTGGGCTGAAGCGGCCCTTTGCCGCCACCGCACGCCAGAAATCATCAAGTTTCCGCCGTGCGCCCTCGACGCCGCCGCGAACGAAGCCGTCGGCCAGCGCGACGGCATTCATGGCGCCGGCGCTGGTGCCCGAAACCGCCGTTATATCGAGGCGCCCGTCCTCGAGCAGCCGATCGAGCACGCCCCAGGAAAACGCCCCGTGCGAACCCCCGCCTTGCAGCGCGATGTTGATCTTCTTTGGCTCCTCCGCCTTGCCGTTTTTCGGCATGGCGTGACCCTTGACCGCTGGACGGCTCACTGAGCGGTCCAGCCGCCATCGACAGAGATGTGCGTGCCGTTGATCTGCGCTGCCGCATCCGAGCACAGGAACACTGCCGCCGCCGCAACCTGCTCGACGGTGACGAACTCCTTGGTCGGCTGCTTTTCGAGCATGACCTCGCGGACCACAGTCTCGCGGTCCATCTTGTTGGCCTTCATCTGGTCGGGGATCTGCGCCTCGACCAGCGGCGTCAGCACATAGCCGGGACAAATGGCATTGCAGGTGATCTTGTCGCGCGCCAGTTCCAGGGCGACCGTCTTGGTCAGGCCCATAATGCCGTGCTTGGCCGAGACATAGGCCGACTTGAACGGCGAGGCCACCAGCCCATGGGCCGAGGCGACGTTGACGATCCGGCCGCCACCGGCCTGTTTCATCAACGGGATGGCGGCGGCGATGGTGTGGAAGGCCGATGACAGGTTGATGGCGATGATCGCATCCCACTTCTCGATCGGGAAGCTTTCCACCGGCGCGACATGCTGGATGCCGGCATTGTTGACCAGGATGTCGACCGAGCCGAATGTCTCGGCTGCCTTCATGACCAGAGCCCGGCACTCGGCCGGCTTCGACATGTCAGCCTTGACATAGGCGGTCTGGACCTTGTGGTGTTTCGCAATTGCGTCGGCGATGGCGTGGTCGTCGGCGGTGTCGGAAAAGGAATTGACGACGATGTTGCAGCCTTCGGCCGCGAGCGCGTGGGCAATGGCCAGGCCGATGCCCGAGGTGGAACCGGTGACGATGGCGGTTTTTCTGGCGGTCAAGGCGGCTTATTCCTTTCGAGGCGGGCTCCCGCGGAACCATGCTGCACTGCAGCATATAGGCTCTCTGCCACCCAAGAACAGCGGATGTGTGGAGCAATGACATGAAATTTTTGTCATGAGGACCTCTCTCACCTTGACGAGAGAGTGTCTGGCACCGGCTGTAGCGGGGCCGGTTTCCGCAAAGCATGCGGGGGAAAATCCTTAGGCGACGAGGTCCGGCACCGGCCCGATATAGCGCGACTGCGGCCGGATCAGCCGTCCGCTCGTCTGCTGCTCGCGGGCGTGGGCGATCCAGCCGGCGACGCGCCCGGCAGCAAAGACATTGGTGAACGCCTCTTTCGGAAAGCCCGCGGCCTCCAGCAGAAGTGCTGTGAAGAACTCGACATTGGTCTGGAGCGAGCGCGACGGCTTGGCGATGCGAAGCACTTCAAGCGCCGCTTGCTCCACGCTTTCGGCAAACGCCAGCCGGTGGCCGGCTTCGCCCTCGGCGCCGAGTTGCCGCACCACCGCTTTCAGCACGTCGGCACGCGGATCGCGCACACGGTAGATGCGATGCCCGAAGCCCATGATGCGGCGGCCGCGCGCGATCTCGTCGCGCAGCCAGATGGCGGCGTCGCCATGCGCCTCTATCGCATCCAGCATCTCGATCACCGGACCTGGCGCGCCGCCATGCAGCGGCCCCTTGAGCGCTCCGAGTCCGGCCAGCACCGCCGAAGTAAGCCCCGCCTGCGTCGAGGCGACCACGCGCGTGGCGAAGGTCGATGCGTTGAGGCCATGGTCGCAAACCGTCACAAGATAGGTATCGAGCGCTTTCGCCAACTTCGGCGAGGCCGCCATGCCGGTCAGCATCCGCAGCATGTCGGCGGCATGATCGGCCTTGCGATCAGGCGCAATTGGGCTTTCGCCGCGCTGCAAGCGCAGCAAGGCCGGCGTCAGCACGGCAGGTGCCGCAACCAGCCTGAGCGCGTCCGGCAATTTGTCGCCGTCCGGCAGTAGGGCAATGCCGGCGCGCATCGCGCTGTAGATATCGAGGGATGCGAGAAACGGCAGCAAGGGTTCGATCCGCTCGAACACTTCACTGCGCGCCCGGCCGATCGCTTTCGCCAGCTCCTTTTCGCCGGGAAGATCGTCGAAAGAGCCGTCGAACAGCAGCCGAACCACGTCGGCGTATTTCCAGCGGCCTGCCAGTTCCGGCAACGAATGGCCCCGGATGGTCAGGCGGCCGCCAAGACCGTCGACATCGGAGAGCACCGTTTCTGCCACCACCACATCATCGAGCCCATTCGCCATTGGTTTTCTCCTTGACCCTTTCCGGGTCGTAGATAAGGGTTGGCGGCTGGACCATCAATCTTGATCAACCGAATCAACGTGCCAGGTTTACATGACTGAGTGGCTGACGCGGGACGAAGCCCTGGAGCGCCTCAAGGTGCGCGCCCAGACGCTCTATGCCTATGTCAGCCGCGGACGCATCGGCATGCGGCCGGATCGGGCCGACCCACGCCGCAGCCAGTATCGCGCCGACGACATCGCGGCGCTGGCGAGCCGCCGGGCGCGCGGCCGAAATCCCCAGGCAATCGCCGAAAGTGCAATTGCCTGGGGTGAGCCGGCGATCGCCACCACGATCTCGACCGTTTTGCACGGCCGCCTCGTCTATCGTGGCCAGGATGCGGTTGCACTCTGCGAGACTGCCACGCTGGAGCAGACGGCAAACCTGCTTTGGGCATCTGACGCACCAGTGTCGTTCGTGTCGGCGAGCCGCCATGGCAACGGCGCAACTGGCCGGCCGGCTGCCTTCGCGGAATTGGCCGCGTTGGCGGCCAAGGGCCGGCCTTCGCTCGGCCGCAGGGCGGCTTCGCTCAACCACGATGCGGCCGGCGCCATCGCCGCTCTGGCCCAGGCGCTCGGCGCGGTTCGCGGAATCGGTGCCGTGCACGAACGACTGGCGCAGGGCTGGTCCCTCGATGCAGCCGGCGCAGACTTGATCCGCCGCTCGCTGGTGCTGTTGGCCGATCACGAACTGAACGCATCGACCTTCGCCGCGCGGGTCGCCGCGTCCACCGGTGCACCTGTTTCGGCCTGCCTGCTTGCTGGCCTCGCCACGCTCTCCGGTCCGCGCCATGGCGGCGCCGCGGAGGCGGTCATGATGCTGGCGGAGGATGCGCAGAGATTGGGGCCGGATGCGGCTGTCGGACGCTGGCTCGGTCACGACAGGCCACTGCCCGGATTTGGCCATCCGCTTTATCCCGACGGCGATCCGCGTGCGGAACCGTTGCTGGCCGCGATCGATGTCGATGATGGGCTGTTACGGCTTTGCGATGCGGCCTTTGCGGCAACGGGCATGCGCCCGAACGTCGATTTCGCCTTGGCCGCGCTGACGCGCAGCCTCCGTTTGCCGTCCGATGCGCCGTTTCGCTTGTTTGCGCTCGGCCGCAGCATCGGCTGGGCCGCGCATGCCGTGGAGCAGGTGACAAGCAGCGGCCTGATCAGACCACGCGCCCGCTACCAGGGACCGCTGCCGGAGTTCCATTAGCTGGCGACGCAATCGCGGGCCCTTTTTTTGGGTGCTGGCGGATTAAGCTTTAGATGGAATGGTCATCCGGCTCATGAAAAGTCGGAGAGCCCGCTGCGCGGCCAGGGCTGGCGGCTCGGACGGATGCCATTCCCGGAAATGACCATCGATCGCCATGCGTGCCAACCCATAAACGAGTGCACGCGCGGCAAGCACAAGATGATCAAAGTCGGTGCCGGGAGCAAGCCGACCCTGTTGTTGCGCTTGCGTCAGCAAGTCGATCATCGTCCGCCGAATAGCCTCATTCTGATCACGAAGGCTGTCCGACCCTTCAAAATCAATCAGGGTTCGGGAACTGATGATCTGGAAATGCGTGGGGTTGCTAATTGCCCATTCCAGATAGCCTTGTCCGATTGCTTCGAAGGCCTCAATGGGATCTGCGCTGTCGATTTTCGACCGCGCCTTGGCAACGGCCTTTGTCAGCCGATCCATGGCCTGTTCGGCGACCGCGGTGAGCAGCGCTGTTTTCGATCGAAAATGCCGGAATGGCGCGCCGGGCGAAACGCCGGCACGTTTTGCGGCCTCGCGTACGGACACATGCTCGGCTCCCCGCTCCTCGATGATCTCCACGGTTGCCGTGATCAAGGCCTCGACGAGATTGCCGTGATGGTATCGCTTGGCATCTCCGGCTTCGTCGGAATCAGTTGTCTTGGTCATCTCAGTCAAATAGCACGAGAGCGGAATGTAATCACTGATTATTTCCCTTGTGTTCGAGCGCTGCGTATGTAATCAATGTTTACATCGCAACGGAGGTTACCATGTTTCGCATCACCGCAACGACTGCCCTCGCTTTCTCCTTATTGTCGCTCGTATCTGCCGAGGCCGAGGATCGGCCCACCCTGGAAGTCGTCTGGCCGACGGCGGGTTCAGTTGTCGAACTGGGCAATTCTCCTGAGAAGGCGATAGGCGTTGTCGTCAGGAGCAACTTCAGGCTGCTCACTGCGGGTGAGTGCGGGGAAATCAAGCAATGCGGCCACGTGCATATGAAGATCGATCCCAACGGAGACACCTGCAACATCCCCGGCAAGCCGTACAACAGCATGAACAGCGACTTTGGCGGTGATCTTATCAAGGCCCGTTTCGGCCATTGCCCGGATGCCGCCGGCAGACACGTGATCGGCGTGCTTCTTGCCGATGATCATCACCGGCCCATTCTAGTAGACGGCAAACCTGTTACCGCTCTGGTGACGGTGACCACGAAATAGGGCATGCCACGAAATAGAGCGTGCCACAAAATAGAGCGTGGATGACATCTTCACCTTCGAGGCGAAGATGTTTTCTGACACAGGCCTGCTGAGGGAAATTTTGGGCCGGCGCTTCGCCGGCCGGCAGTCACGACATCGTGTCGAGCTTGCGCTGCATCGCGGCGATCTGCTCCTTCAGCTCCTGAAGGTCGTCCGGTTTTTCCGGTGTTTCTTTCCTGGCCTGTTCGGCCGGTGCTGCTGCCGGCGCAGACCCCGCAGGCGGGAACGGCGTGAACAGCCGCATGGCGTTCTGGAACATTTCCATGTTACGCCGAGTCTGCTCCTCCAGCACCTTGATCGGCGTCGCGATCTTCATCATGTCCATCGGCGACTTGCCGAGGGCATCTTTCATTTGCTCGCGAAAGCGTTCCTGCTCCTTCGAGAAGGCCAGCATCGACTGTTCGAGAAAGCTTGGCACGATCATCTGCATCTGGTCGCCGTAGTAGGCGATGAGCTGACGCAGGAACGGGATCGGCAGCATGTTCTGCCCGTCCTTGTTCTCCAGCTCGAAGATGATCTGGGTCAGCACCGGATGCGTGATGTCGTCGCCGGTCTTGGCGTCCTGGACAGTAAAGTCCTCGCCTTTTTTGACCATTTCTGCGAGATCCTCGAGCGTCACATAGGTGCTGGTGCCCGTATTGTAGAGACGGCGATTGGCATATTTCTTGATAACAATAGGTTCGTCTTTCGCGGCCATCTGCATCCTCCCCGGACACCGGCCGGCTTAAGTAAGCCGCCGGTAACGATTGCGCCTTGTTAAAGGATATGCGCAAAAGCGTCATGAATCCAAGCTGTTTGTGCAGTGCGGGAACATTTTATGCTGCGCAGCACGGATGGGCCGTCATCGCAGCGACGCGCGGCCTGCTTGCCGCGGAGGAACGCCATGCCCATTTCGGGTTTGACTCGGGTTGTGGAAAGGGCAAGAAAAGTCCCCGACGGCACCCGAAATCGCTCCCCGAAAGTCTGGAGAAGAACATGTCCGCTTCCAACGCCATCGTTGTCGCCAGTGCGGCGCGCACGCCTGTCGGCTCCTTCAACGGCGCCTTCGCCAACACGCCAGCTCATGAACTGGGTGCCGTCGCCGTCAGGGAAGCGCTTGCCCGCGCCGGCGTCGACGGCAAGGAGGTGGACGAGGTCATTCTCGGCCAGATCCTGACCGCGGCTCAAGGGCAGAACCCGGCGCGGCAGGCGGCCATGGCCGCCGGCGTGCCGCAGGAGGCGACCTCCTGGGGCCTGAACCAGCTCTGCGGCTCCGGCCTGCGCGCCATCGCGCTCGGCATGCAGCAGATCGCCCAGGGCGATGCAAAAATCATCGTTGCCGGCGGCCAGGAATCGATGTCGATGGCTCCGCATGCGCAGCATCTGCGCGGTGGCGTCAAGATGGGCGATTTCAAGCTGATCGACACCATGATCAAGGACGGCCTGACCGATGCCTTCTATGGTTATCATATGGGCAACACGGCGGAGAACGTCGCCCGCCAGTTCCAAATCACCCGCGACGACCAGGACCAGTTCGCACTGGCTTCCCAGAACAAGGCCGAGGCTGCGCAGAAAGGCGGAAAATTCAACGACGAGATCGTTGCCTTCACAGTCAAGGGCAGGAAGGGCGACACGATAGTCGACCAGGACGAGTACATCCGCCATGGCGCGACGATCGACGCCATGACCAAGCTCAAGCCCGCCTTCGACAAAGACGGCACGGTGACAGCGGCCAATGCTTCCGGCATCAATGACGGCGCCGCCGCCGTGGTGCTGATGACCGAAGCGGAAGCCGCAAGGCGCGGCATCACGCCGCTGGTGCGTATCGTTTCCTGGGCGACCGCCGGCGTTGACCCGCAGATCATGGGGACGGGACCGATCCCCTCCTCGCGCAAGGCGCTGGCCAAGGCCGGCTGGTCGGTCGGCGACCTCGATCTGGTCGAAGCCAACGAGGCCTTCGCCGCGCAGGCCTGCGCCGTCAACAAGGACATGGGCTGGGACCCGTCCATCGTCAACGTCAATGGCGGCGCCATCGCCATCGGCCATCCGGTCGGCGCCTCGGGCGCCCGCATCTTCAACACGCTGGTCTACGAAATGCGTCGCAGAAGTGCCAAGAAAGGTCTTGCCACGCTGTGCATCGGCGGCGGCATGGGCGTTGCCATGTGCGTGGAAGCATTGTGATGAGATAAGCGATACGAATAGGATACTGGCGCAAAGCGAGTAGGGAATAGAGGGCAAACCCTACCGCTTCAACGCTCAGTCATCTGCATTGCCCGGGAGGACACATGACAAAGGTTGCAATCGTCACAGGCGGGTCGCGCGGCATCGGCGCGGCGATATCGGTCGCCTTGAAAAGCGCCGGCTATTCGGTTGCCGCAAACTACGCCGGCAATGAGGAAGCGGCAGCAAAGTTCAAGGCAGCGACCGGCATCCCGGTCTACAAATGGTCGGTTGCCGACTACGAGGCCTGCGCTGCCGGCATCAAACAGGTAGAGGCCGATCTCGGTCCCGTATCGGTGCTGGTCAACAATGCAGGCATCACGCGCGACGCGATGTTCCACAAGATGACGCGCGAGCAATGGAAAGAGGTCCTCGACACCAACCTTTCCGGCGTCTTCAACATGACGCATCCGTTGTGGGGCGGCATGCGCGACCGCAAATTCGGCCGCGTCATCACCATCTCCTCGATCAATGGCCAGAAAGGGCAGGTCGGCCAGGTCAATTATTCGGCCTCGAAGGCCGGCGATATCGGCTTCACCAAGGCGTTGGCCCAGGAAGGCGCGCGCGCCGGCATCACCGTCAACGTCATCTGCCCCGGCTACATCGCCACCGAGATGGTCAAAGCGATGGACGAGAAGGTGCTCAACGAGCGTGTCCTTCCGCAGATCCCGGTCGGCCGTCTCGGCGAGCCGGAGGAGATCGCGCGCTGCGTCGTCTTCCTCGCTTCCGACGATGCCGGGTTCATCACCGGCTCGACAATATCAGCCAATGGCGGGCAGTACATCGCCTGACCGTTTATCTTTACGTTGAGATAGATACGCGCTTGGACGAACGGGCCTGCAAAACGGCCCGTTTCTATAGCGGTCTTCCCGTTGCAAGATCTCGATTCAGCACGCTGCCCCAATCCGGCACGCAAAGGTTAACGGCCGCTGCCCAGCCTGTGCAAAAACTGCCCGGCAGCCTGTGGATTCTCGGTGGAAAAGCTGTTCACAACACAACATGTTGCGGTGAACAAACCAAGAAACTTTGCCTATCGCTGATTCGTCGCCGATTCGTTCCGGCTTTGAGCGGAACGTTAACGGCGAGAGCCGAAAACACCCTCGAAATGATTAAAGCGGATTAGGAAACATCAATAATTTCATAATGTTGGGCGAAGCAGATTGGCCGGCCACGATCATTCACCGGCAAAGGTTAACGGTGGTGCTCGTTTGAATGCCGCCTGCATGAATCGGGCCAGTTTCTGTGATTCAGCATGTGGTGAGACTCGCCGGCAGAAATCCCAGATGTAGCCGTGAACAAAACCTGAATCAGCGCGAGTCAGTGATTCGTCGCTGATTCGTTCCAGACTCGTTCCAACTGTTAATCGGGAACAGATTTCTGGCTTCGAACCGACCAATCAGCCTGCCCTCGGCACATTCCGCTTTCGCTTCGCGCCCGAAATCCTTATGTGTCGCCTGTCATACGCGGCCAATATGGGCGCGCTCCCGACAATGCGAGGCAGAGAGCCTTATTTCCAGGCCGATGAACATCCATCCGAAACACATTGAACCGCTGATCCTGTCGGGTCGAGACGTGACGGCCGTGCTCGGCCCGACCAATACCGGCAAGACCCATCTCGCCATCGAACGCATGGTGGCGCATGAGAGCGGCGTCATCGGCCTACCGCTCAGGCTGCTTGCCCGCGAGGTCTATACGCGCGTCTGCGAGAAGGTCGGCGCCCATAAGGTTGCGCTCATCACCGGCGAGGAAAAGATCCAGCCGGCGGGCGCGAAATACTCGGTCTGCACGGTGGAAGCGATGCCGCGCGAGACCGACGCCGCCTTCGTTGCCATCGACGAGGTCCAGCTCGCTGGCGATCTCGAACGCGGCCACATCTTCACCGATCGCATCCTGCATCTGCGCGGCCGCCAGGAGACGCTGCTGCTGGGTGCGGCCACCATGCACGGCATTCTGCAGCGCCTGCTGCGGGGCGTGTCGGTGGTGACCCGGCCACGGCTGTCGCATCTTGCCTATGCCGGCTCGAAGAAGCTGACCCGCCTGCCGCGGCGCACCGCGATCGTCGCCTTCTCGGCCGACGAGGTCTATGCCATCGCCGAGCTGATCCGCCGCCAGCAGGGCGGTGCCGCCGTCGTGCTCGGCGCGCTCAGCCCGCGCACCCGCAACGCCCAGGTGGCGCTGTTCCAGTCGGGCGATGTCGACTACCTCGTCGCCACCGACGCCATCGGCATGGGCCTCAACCTCGACCTCGACCACGTCGCCTTCGCCCAGAATCGCAAATTCGACGGCTACCAGTACCGCAACCTGACCGCGGCCGAGCTCGGCCAGATTGCCGGCCGTGCCGGCCGGCATCTGCGCGACGGCACCTTCGGCGTCACCGGCCAGGTCGATCCGCTGGATGAGGAATTGGTCAAGAAGATCGAGGCGCATGATTTCGATCCGGTGAAAGTGCTGCAGTGGCGTACCGCGCATTTCGATTTCGCCAACCTCGATGCGCTGAAGCGCTCGATGGAGACCAACGCCCCGGTCGAAGGCCTGACGCGCGCACTGCCGGCCGTGGACGCGCAGGCGCTCGAGCATCTGTCGCGCGACGAGGACATCCGGGCACTCACCACCGACGCCAGGCGGGTGGCGCTGCTGTGGGAAGCCTGCGCGCTGCCCGACTACAGGAAGATCGCGCCGGCCCAGCACGCCGACTTGATCGCCTCCATCTACATGGACCTTGCCAGGCACGGCCATGTCGACGAGAACTACATGGCCGAGCAGGTGCGCCGCGCCGACACCACTGAAGGCGATATCGACACGCTATCGCACAGGATTGCCCAGATCCGCACATGGACCTTCGTTTCCAACCGGCCCGGCTGGCTGGCCGATCGGGCACACTGGCAGGAAAAGACGCGCGAAATCGAAGACAGATTGTCGGATGCGCTGCATGAGCGGTTGACGAAACGTTTTGTAGACCGCAGGACTTCCGTCCTCATGCGGCGCCTTAGAGAAAACACGATGCCTGAAGCCGAAATCAGCCCAACCGGAACCGTCCTCGTCGAAGGCCATCACGTCGGCGAGTTGCAGGGTTTCCGCTTCACCGCCGACCAGAGCGCCGGCGGCGAGGACGCCAAGGCGGTGCGGGCGGCGGCGCAGAAGGCGCTTGCCGCCGAGTTCGAGGCGCGGGCCGAACGCTTCGGCGCCTCGGCCAATGGCGACATCGCGCTGGGTTCGGATGGCACGCTGCGCTGGATCGGCGCGCCGATCGGCACGCTGGTCGCTGGCGAAGACGCTTTGAAGCCGCGTCTCGTTCTGCTCGCCGACGAGCAACTCACCGGCCCGGCCCGCGACAAGGTTGCGGCGCGCGCCGAGCGCTTCGTCAATTTCCAGATCGAATCCCTGCTGAAGCCGCTGGTCGATCTCAAGAATGCCGAGCAGATCACCGGCATCGGCCGCGGCATCGCTTTCCAGCTCGTCGAGCATTTCGGCCTCATCAACCGTCGCGACATCGCCGACGAGATGAAGTCGCTCGACCAGGAGGGCCGCGCGGCGCTTCGCCGTCTCGGCGTGCGCTTCGGCGCCTACCATGTCTTCGTGCCGGCGCTGATCAAGCCGGCGCCGGCCGGGTTGATAACGCTGCTGTGGGCGCTGAGAAACGACGGCAAGGACAAGCCCGGCTTCGGCGATGTCGTTCACGCACTGGCCTCCGGCCGCACCTCGGTGGTCATCGATCCAACCTTCGACAAGACTTTCTACAAGCTGGCGGGCTACCGCAATCTTGGCCGGCGTGCTGTACGCGTCGATATTCTCGAACGGCTGGCCGACCTGATCCGGCCGGCGACCAACTGGAAGCCGGGCCTCGGACCTCGCCCCGACGGCGCCTATGACGGTCAGTCCTTCATGGTGACGCCGCCGATGATGTCGATCCTCGGCGCCACCGCCGACGACATGGAAGAAATCCTGAAGGGGCTCGGCTATCGCGCCGATGCCAAGCCGGCGGCCGAGGTCAAGGCGCGGCTCGAAGCACAGGACAATGCCGTGCGTGAAGCGGCCGCTGCAAAGCAGGCGGCGGAAGAGGCAACGCGAGCCGAGCAGGCGAGGATGGCGGAAGCAGCTGCCGCGGCAGAGCCGCCGGCGGAGGTTTCGGCGGAGGCTTCGGAGCCTGTGTCGGATGCGGCTCCTGTTGCGGAGGCGGCCGAAGCCGTGACCGAAGCGGCGGCAGAGCCTGTCGCGGAAGACCAGCCGGAAGCTCCAGCCCCTGAAGCTGCGGCAGAAGTCACGCAAGAGACCCAGCCCGCCGCCGAAGCGGCTGCAGAACCAGCGGCTGAGCCAAGGACGGAACTTGGGGCGGAAACTGAGGCTACGGCACCGGCAGAGCCGCCGGTTTCCGACACTATGGAAGCATCGCCGGCCGAACCTGCAGCAACGGCGGAAGCCGTCGCCGGCGAAGCTGCCCCAGAAGCCGAGGAGCCAAAACCTGTGCTGTTGTGGCGGCAGGGTCGTTTCGACCAGCGCCCGCGTCATCGCCAGCATGACAACCGCCCCCGGGACAATCATCGGGACGGTCGCGCGCGCAATGGTCAAGCTGCGCCGGACGGCCGCAGCGATGCGCCGGTAGATGCCGGCGGGCAACCGACGCCGGGCGACCGGCCCGCCCGTCAAGGGCGCCACGATCAGCGCGACGGCGCCGGCAAGCCACGCTTCGACCGCAGCAAGTTCAAGCCCAAGCCGCAAGGCGAGGCGGCAGAGCAGCGCGCCGGCAAGCCGCAAGGCGAACGCCTCGACCGGCGCGAAAACCGGCCCGACTGGAAGGCTGGACGGCAGGACGGCAAAGGCGGCGCCCAAGGCGCAAAGCCCGCCTTCCAGCCAAAGCCGCGTGAGGAACGCCCGGTCCGCTTCGATCCGGACTCGCCCTTTGCCAAGCTCGCCGCGTTACGCGACCAGCTGAAGAAGTAAGCTGTTCGTCCGATGGTCACTGATGCCCGCCAGCGCATCGACAAGTGGCTGTTCTTCTCGCGCGCGGTAAAATCACGCACGCTGGCAGCCAAGCTGGTCGTCACCGGACGCGTCCGCATCAATCGCGACAAAGCAGCGCAGGCATCCGATACGGTCCGGCCGGGTGACGTTGTGACCATCACGCTCGAGCGGCGGATCTTCGTCTGGAAAGTCCTTGGCACCGGCGCACGGCGCGGCCCGGCCGAAGAAGCCCGCCTGCTTTACGAGGACATGTCGCCGCCCCCCGCGCCCAAGGGCGAGGCGCTTCCGGATGCGGTGCCGCCGTTGCGCGAGGCCGGCAGCGGTCGCCCGACGAAGAAGGAACGCCGCCAGACCGACCACCTGCTCGGCGACGATTGAGCAAGGTCGAACTTCCGCTTTGCCGGGCCTCTGGAATTCCATTCCGGAAACCCCGGCACCGCTGGGCAAGGGCTGCCCTTGCCAGCGGCGGACAAAGGCGTTACCTCACCAAAAAAGCCCAACAAAATGGGACGTCCCGGAGCCGACCAATGACCTATGTCGTGACCGACAATTGCATAAAATGCAAATACATGGACTGCATCGAGGTCTGTCCGGTCGACTGTTTCTACGAAGGTGAGAACATGCTCGTCATCCACCCGGACGAGTGCATCGACTGCGGCGTCTGCGAACCGGAATGCCCGGCCGACGCGATCAAGCCCGACACCGAGTCGGGCCTCGACAAATGGCTGCAGATCAACACCGAATATGCCGATAAATGGCCCAACATCACCGCCAAGAAGGAGCCCCCGGCCGACGCCAAATCCTTCGACGGGGAAGCTGGCAAATTCGAGAAATATTTCTCCCCGGAGCCCGGCGAAGGCGATTAACGAGAGCGCTGATTGCGGCAGCCTGACGCGGCGTAACAGACGTGATACATTAACGGCCTTGACGGGCGGCGATGGCGCATGGCCTTCGCGCGTGCAGCAAAACCTTGATTCTTCCGACTTTTTGTGTTATATCAGCCCAACATGCCGGTGACACAACGTCGATTTATGGCGCAAACGCCCCAAATCACTGAAAGGTGAATTTCTCAATCCGGACCAGAGCGATCTGGGGCAGGCGGTCGCAATGTTGCGATTTGCCGGTCCTGGCCTTCCGGTGAGTTCATCGTTGTGTGGCTAAGGACCGGTCACCTCGGTCGCACGAGTTCGGGCCGGCACGATGCCGGTACCACAACAAGGAGTTCAGGGCGTAATGGCAACGATCACCCCGCAGAAGAAGTCCACCGCAGCGCGCCACGGTTTCAAGACCGGCGAGTACATCGTCTATCCGGCGCATGGTGTCGGCCAGATCGTCTCGATCGATGAGCAGGAAGTCGCGGGCCACAAGCTGGAACTGTTCGTCATCGACTTCCAGAAGGACAAGATGCGCCTCAAGGTGCCAGTCGCCAAGGCGACCTCGATCGGCATGCGCAAGCTATCGGAAGAGGATTATGTCGAGCGCGCGCTGAAGGTCGTGCAGGGCCGCGCCCGCGTCAAGCGCACCATGTGGTCGCGCCGCGCCCAGGAATATGATGCCAAGATCAACTCCGGCGATCTGATCTCGATCTCGGAAGTGGTGCGCGACCTCTATCGCGCTGACAACCAGCCGGAGCAGTCCTATTCCGAGCGCCAGCTCTACGAGGCGGCCCTCGACCGCATGGCCCGCGAGATCGCGGCCGTCAACCGCATGTCGGAGACCGAAGCGGTGCGCCTCATCGAGGTGAACCTCAACAAGGGCCCCAAGCGCGGGGCCAAGGCCGACAACGAGGAAGCCGAGCAGGAAGAAGCCGCCTGAGCCTTTTCGCTTTCGAATTCAGAAAACCCGGCCTCACGCCGGGTTTTTTATTTTTGGGATCGGCGAATGCATATCTAACCTTCGCCACCGCCCTCCCTTTCCGCCTCCTGCTTCAGCGTCGCGATGAACCGCTTGGTCCGCTGGCGCTCCGGGTTGCTGAACAGCACCGCAGCCGGTCCTTGTTCGACGATGTTGCCGGCATCGAGGAACACCACTTCCCGCGCGATCTTGGAGGCGAGCCGCAGATCATGCGTCGCCATCACCATGGTCGTGCCCTCGCTGGCGAGCTTGCCGAGCACGTCGACCACCTCTTGCGCCAGTTCCGGATCGAGTGCAGAGGTCGGCTCGTCGCAGAGCAGCACTTTCGGCGACGGCGCCAGCGCCCGGGCAATCGCCACGCGCTGCTGCTGGCCGCCTGACAGCGTCGCCGGCCAGGCGTCGGCCTTGTGCGCCATGCCGACCTTTTCGAGCAGGACGAGCGCCCGTTCGCGCGCCCTTTCCTTGGGCCATTTCAGCACCGTCACCAGCCCCTCCATGATGTTCTCGATCGCGGTGCGATGCGGAAACAGCTGGAAATTCTGGAACACCATGCCGGTCTGCAGCCGCAGCCGCTGGATATCCCTGGTCGAGACCCTGCCGCCGGGGTGGAATTCGAGTGCATCGTCGCCGATTCGCACCGTGCCTGAAGTCGGCAGCTCGAGCAGGTTGATGCAGCGCAAAAGCGTACTTTTCCCGCCGCCCGATGGCCCGACAAGCGCGGTGACGCTACCTTCCTCGATGGTGACGGTCACACCCTTCAGCACCAAATTGTCGCCGAAACGCTTTTCGATGTTGGTGAGGCCGATCATGCGCGCGCCTCCAGGAAGCCACCATAGCGGTTAAGCCGCGTTTCCAATCGGGCCTGCAAGGCCGACAGCACGGAGCTCATGACCAGGTAGAGAGCCGCTGCCTCGACATAGAGGATCAGCGGCTCATAGGTGGTGGCGACAATGCGCTGCGCCGCCTGGAACATCTCGGGCACGGTAATGGCGGCGGCGAGCGATGTATCCTTGACCAGTGAGATGAAGGTGTTGGACAGCGGCGGCACGGCGACGCGCCCCGCCTGTGGAAGAATGGTGCGCCGCATTGCCTGGGCCCAGGTCATGCCGATCGAATAGGCCGCTTCCCACTGGCCCTTCGGCACCGAACCAATGACGGCGCGGATGATTTCCGACGAATATGCGCCGATGTTCAAGGTAAAGCCGATCAGTGCTGCCGGAAAAGCGTCGAGCAGGATGCCGACCGATGGCAGGCCGTAGAAGATAAGGAACAGTTGCACGAGAAGCGGCGTGCCGCGGAAGATCCAGACATAGAAGCGGACCACGGCGACCAGCGGTTTGGGACCGAACAGCCGGACAAGCGCCACGACCAGGCCGAGGACAAGACCGAATGCAAACGACAGCAGCGTCAACGGCACGGTGAAGATCAGTGCAGCCCACAGCAGCGTAGGCAGGGATTCCAGCATCAATTGCAGCCAGTGCGGCACGAAGCCTCCTCCTTGCCAGATTGCCGTCGCTCATATCACGCGAAAGCGGCGGGCCGTCAAAGACAGCTCGCCGCGACATGAACGACGCGGGCCGGCATTCGGCCCACGCGAGAAAAGCCGTTTACTTCGAAACGTCCTGGCCGAAATAGGTATCGGCGATTTTCTGGTAGGTACCGTCGGCCTTGATGTCGGCCAGCGCCTTATTGATGGCGGCCACCAGTTCCGGATCGCCCTTGCGCACGATGACGCCGGAATAGTCGGCGTTTTCTTCCTGCGCGGCAATCTTCACATTGGCGTCGGGCTTGTGCTTCTTGAAGTCGAGGAAGGACAGGCTGTCGTTGATGGTGGCGTCGGCGCGGCCGGTGAGAAGAAGCTGGATCGACTGGTCGAAGCCGTCGGTGCCGACGAGCTCAGCGCCATTGGTTTCAGCCAGCTTGCCGAAATTCGAGGTCAGCGACTGCGCCGCCTTCTTGCCCTTGAGATCGGCGAAACCCTTGATGTCGGTGTTGTCGCCGCGCACGATCAGCACCGCCTTGGAGGCGATGTAAGGATCGGAGAAATCATATTTGGCCTTGCGCGCCTCGGTGATGCCGACCTCGTTGATGACGGCATCGTAGCGGTTGGCGTCGAGACCGGCGATCAGCCCGTCCCATTTGCCTTCGAGGAACTGGGCTTTGACGCCGAGGCGCTCGGCGATGGCCCGGGCGATCTCGACGTCGAAGCCGACCAGCGCGCCGGAAGCATCATGATAGGTGAAGGGCGCATAGGTTCCTTCCGTGCCGACCTTGAAGACGCCGGACTGCTTGATCTGGTCGAGATTGGCGCCGGCATGACCGGCGGCGATTGCCAGAACCTGCAGCGTTCCGGCGATAATGAGCGATTTGAGCCATTTCATTTTTCTGTGATCCCGTCCTTGGCCGATGTCCGGCGTCGTTGCGAGTGCCGGAAAATGACAGATGCGCGATGCCAAAATAAGAAACTAAATTTCAAAAATCTCGCGCCCTTGAAATCCCATTCTCAACCAACACCTCCCGGCGCCACCCGGCTGAGTCAAGGCCGATGGCGAATCGCCTGGAACAGCGCAATCGGCATGACAGTCCGGGGGAACATTCCCCCGCATCGCACGTTCTTGGCTGTTGTAGGGCGCGGCGCCGCCATTTCAACCATCGGCGCCAACTCACGATTCAGCGATCGCACCGCAACGCCTGAAGCAGGAGCGCGGCATGATGCAAGACAGTGCAGGACGGACCATGGTTCGCGCGGCGATGAAAGCCCCTTACCTGGAGCGCGACGAAGAGCATCTCCTGGCGCTGCGCTGGAAGGAGAACAATGACCAGCACGCGCTGCACCGCATCACCGTCGCCCATATGCGGCTGGTCATTTCTATGGCGTCGCGGTTCCGCCACTACGGCCTTCCCCTGGGCGATCTGATCCAGGAAGGCCATGTCGGGCTGCTGGAGGCCGCGGCCCGTTTCGAGCCCGAGCGCGAGGTGCGGTTCTCGACCTATGCGACATGGTGGATCCGCGCCTCGATGCAGGATTATATCCTGCGCAACTGGTCGATCGTGCGCGGCGGCACCAGCTCGGCGCAAAAGGCGCTGTTCTTCAACCTGCGGCGCCTACGCGCCCGCCTGGCAAAAGGCGCCGAGCAGACGTCGAATGCCACGCTTTACCGCGAAGTGTCGGCGGCTCTCGGCGTTTCCGAGGCCGATGTGGCGATGATGGATTCCCGCCTTTCGGCACCCGACAGCTCGCTCAACACGCCGCTTGCCGACGATGCGGGCGCAACCGAGCGGATGGAGTTCCTGGTTTCGGATGACCCGCTGCCCGACGAGGTCGTCGGCGACACGATCGATGTCGAACGCCGCTCTGTCTGGCTGAAGACGGCGCTCGGCGCGCTCAATGCGCGAGAACTCAGGATTATCGAGGAGCGCCGGCTGAGCGACGAGGGCGCGACGCTCGAAGCGCTCGGCGAGACGCTCGGCATCTCCAAGGAACGTGTCCGGCAGATCGAGGCGCGCGCCATGGAAAAGCTCAAGGCGGCGCTGGTGAAGCAGAACCCGGAATTTCTCGCAGCCTGAATCGCGTCGGCTGCTATTTGTCGGTGACGATCTTGACCTTGTCGCCGGCCGAAACGGCGGCACCCGGCGACAGCGCGTTGAGCACCCTGAACAAATCCAGCTTGCGGTCGACGCCGACCATCTGTGCGGCCAGGGAGCCCATTGTCTGGCCGGGCTGCACCGTGACGATGCGGATACGCAGCGGCTTCAACGCCGCCTTCTCGGCAGCACTCAGGATGCGGAACGAGCCGCTGACGGAGCGCGCCACCGTGCTCAGCGAGGTGCTGGCCGAAGGCGCCGCGGTCAGCAAGCGGTAGACCTGGCCGCCGGCGCGGATCACCGCAATATCGAATTGCCAGCCATCGGCGCCGGCATGCGCGGTTGCCGCTTCGTTGCCGTTGATCGTTTCCTGGCGCACGCTGCTGTCGTCGAGGCCGGCAACCCAGCCGCTGCGGATGTAGTCGGTCAGCGAGCGGCCCTTGTCGATCGAAACGCCGTCGAAGCGGATCGCGATGTCGCCCGGGCCTGTCGCCGTCACCGCCGCTGCCGAATTGTCGATGATGAAGCCGTTGGGCACCGAGAACGACACGCCGAGGCCAGGATGCAGGAAAGTTTCGCCGCGCACATAGCCTTCCTCCGGTGTGTCGCCGTAAAGCAGCCCGTCTACGCCGGAAAGGAATGAATCGCGATCGCGCGACCCGACACCGGGCGCGCCGAACTGGCGGGCGTGGCGCTGCGCGAGGTCGATACGCTGCGGCGTGTTGGGGTGCGTCGCCAGGAAGTCGAGGCTGGCGTCGGTGGCGCCGCTGATCGAGCGGAAATCGGTATAGGCCGACATCGACTGCAAGAAGCGGCCGGCAGCGTAGGGATCGAAACCGGCTTCGCCGATCGATTTGATGCCGATGGCGTCGGCCTCCAGCTCCTGATTGCGCGAGAACTGGGCCAGCCTCAGCTTGCCGCGGATCAGCGCCGCCTTGGCCGTCGGGTTGTCGCCGAGCACATCCGAAACGACCTTGGTCGCCAACCCCTCTTCGGCTTCCAGCTGCTGGCGCTGCAGGCCGTGATTGGCCGTAACATGGCCCATTTCATGCGCAATGACGGCGGCAAGCTCGGCTGAATCGTTGGCCAAGGCAAGCAGGCCCCGGGTGATGTAGAGATAGCCGCCCGGCAGCGCGAAGGCATTGACGTTGGGCGAGTTGAGGATGGTGATGCGGTAGGTCTGGGTCGGGTTGGCCGACACTACGGTCAGTCTGCCGACGATCTTGGCCACCATGCGCTCGAGCTTGGGGTCGGAATATTCTCCGCCATAGGTGGCGAGGATGCGCGGGTGCTGCGCCTTCGCCAGTTGGGCGAGCTTGCCGTTGGCGGCGACGTTGTCGACCGTGATCGGCTTGTCTGAGGGCTGAAAGCCTGATTCCTGCACGTCGGGAGGCGTGAACATCTGGCAGCTTGCCAGCGCCACGGCAAGACCGGCCAGCGCCAGAAAGCGCGCCAGCGGTTTCACCCTCCGATTGTCGATGCCGGTCGGCAGATCGGCTTCCTTTCAAGTCCTGGCACGTGACCGCGAAAATCGGGCGCGATTTCCGGAAGCATCACGCGCAAAATCAAGTGCTACGGCGTCCGACAGATACGAGGCAGCAAGGGCAAATCACGGTCTAAGCCGGACCAGCTCCTGGCGGACCTAGCCACACTACCTCGACCATGGCAAGCAAGCGCCGCTTCGCCTTCCGCCGGTTTGACCATAAATTATGTCCGCTTCCGGGCAACATCTCGTGATCCAGCCGCAAACGGACCCGAGCCGATATAGCGTCGGAATGCCTCCGGTCCAGCCCCGACGAAAAAATCGGCCGCGGTGCCCGTCGCGGCAACCGTGCCACCATCCAGGAAAACCATGTTTTGCCCGATACGGCGCGCATCGTCCGGCTGGTGCGTGACGAATAGCACCGTCATGCGCTGCTCCGAATGGACGTCGGCGACCAGGTCGAGCATGTCGTCGCGCAGTGCCGGTCCGAGCGAAGCGAACGGCTCGTCGAGCAACAACACCGGCCGGTCGCGCACCAGGACCCGAGCGAGCGCGACGCGCTGCCGCTCACCGCCGGAGAGTTCGCGCGGCAGCCGGCTTTCCTTGCCGGCAAGGCCGACGCGCTTCAGCGCTGCGGCGATTGCGGCGCGGTCAGCCTCGCTCAGCATGAGCGAAGGCGAGCGGCCGAGCCCGACATTCTGCTCGAGGGACAGATGGGCAAACAGGTTGTTTTCCTGGAACACCATCGATACCGGCCGCGCTGATGGCGGCGCAGTGCTGACGTCGGCGCCGCCGATGAGCACGCGGCCTGACCGCGGCGCCTCGAAACCGGCCACCAGATTGAGCAGCGTCGACTTTCCCGAACCGCTCGGCCCCATGATGGCAGTGATTTCCGACGCCGGGAAATCGACATCGAATATAAGCGGCATTTCACCATAGCTGAACGAGACATTATCGAGCCGCACGGCCGCGCCTTTTTCGACCGAAATCGACCGTTCCGGGCTGATCGGCATCATGATTTCTCCCTCCTTCCCAGCCAGTCCGCGGTCAGCACAAGCGCCAGGCAGACAAGGCCGAGCAGCAGCGCCAGGCCGGCCGCATCCTCGGTGCGGTAGCTGCCCATGCGCGCCAGCAACAGATAGGGCAATGTCTGCACGGAATCGCTGCCGAACAGCGCAATGACGCCGAGATCACCGAGCGACAGCGCCATGGCGAAGGCGAAGCCGGTGGCGAGCGGCCGCCGCAGCGACGGCCAGTCGACCAGACGCAACCGGTTCCAGCCCGAGATGCCCAGCTGTGCACAGAGCCGTTCGTGGCGTTCGCTCGCCGCGTCATAGGCGGGGCGGATGGCGCGGATGGCGAACGGCATCGCCATCACCGCATTGACCACAACCACCATGACAGGGGCGATCGCAAAGACATCGCTGACGCTGCGCAGGAGCAGGAACCAGCCGGCACCGATGACGATGGGCGGCACCACCAGGACGAACCCCGCACCGGTGTCGGCCAGGTGTTCGAGCAGCGTCCGCCTGCCGGTCCGCCGGGTGAGCGCCAGCGCCCGGCGCGCCATAACCAGCGACAGCGACAACGCCAAGGAGAGCAGCGCCGATAGGAGGGAGAGCACGGCACTGGTCGCCGTCGCTTGCCGCACCGCGCTCTCGCCGGCCAGGCGGCCGAGATCGGCGCCAAGCCCGGCCGACAGCGTAGCCGCCATCGGTCCGGCGACAAACAGCAGTGCCAGCCCGATCACCAGTGCGTTCAGCACGGTCTCGGCCGCACCGGCTGAAAAATACCGGCGCGGGGCTACCGGCAAATTGGCGTCGCCGGTCATATTGGCGCCAAGCCGCGTTAGTGCCAGCACGACGACGAAGGTCAGGGCAATCTGCAACAAGGTCAGCGTCACCGCCCGCGCCGGGTCGAAGTCGAAACGCAGCGCCTGGTATATAGCAACCTCCAGCGTCGTCGCGCGCGGCCCGCCGCCGAGCGTAAGCACGATGGTGAAGGAGGTGATGCACAGCATGAAAACGAGCCCGGCAACGCCCGGCAGGGCCGCACGCAACGCCGGCCATTCGATCAGCCGGAAGGCCGGCGCAGCACCCATGCCAAGCTGGCTCGCCAGCCGCCATTGGTTAGCCGGCACCGTCTGCAACGCTTCCAGGAACAGTCGCGTTGCCAGCGGCAGGTTGAAAAAGACGTGGGCGACGAGAATACCCGATAGGCCATAGATGCCGGGCCAGTTCTGGCCGCCAATCGCACCGAGCAAGCCGGCGAAATACCCGGCGCGGCCATAGAGTGCCAAGACACCGAGTGCGGCAACAATGGCCGGCAGCGCCAGCGGCACGGCGAAAAGCTGCAGGACAAAGCCTCGCCCGAAAAACTGTGGATGCCGCGACAGCGCGCGCGCGACGAACAGCGCCGGTGCGACGGAGAGCAGGGTCGACAACAGAGCCTGCCAGAGCGTGAAGCGGGCAACACGGAGGAGATAGGAATCAAAGGCGGAGGCGGCGCCCGACAGGTCGCGCATGGCTTCGACGACGAGCCCGGCGAATGCCCCGCCGATCAGCAGCGCGATGGCGGCGAGCGCGACGATACCGGCAGCGACGCGGGTATCCGATGATGGCGCGCGTTGCACGCTAGACCACCAGATTCGAGATTCTTAGCGAGGATTGCGTTCCTTCGCGCGCCCCTCTGTCCTGCCGGACATCTCCCCCACATGGGGAGAGATTGGCAGGTTCAGCGCTCCGCTCATTCCGGCAATGTCGGAGATTGGCGAAAGCCGGCATGACGGCCAATCTCCCTCCTTGTGGGGGAGATGTCCGGCAGGACAGAGGGGGGCGCCGTAGGGCGATCATCTTTCTATCCGAGCTACTTGCTCATCACCGCCAGCCACTCGTCGACCCAGGCCTTGCGATTTGCGGCGACCTCTTCCGAGCTGAACAGCAAGGTTTTGGTCGGTTTGACGAGCTTGTCGAACGCCGGATTGAGCGGCTTGTCGGTTTTGCCGGCCGGGAACATCCAGTTGGTTTCGGGAATGACGTCCTGGAATTTCGGCCCGGTCATAAAGGCGATGAACTTTTCCGCCAGCGGGTTCTTCGCGCCCTTGGTGGTGATCCCAGCGACCTCGATCTGCAGATATTCGCCTTCCTCGAAGGACGCCGCCTGGTAGCGCGAGGTGTTTTCGGCAACCATGTGGTAGGCTGGCGAAGTGGTATAGGACAGCACCATCGGCGCCTCACCCTTGGTGAACAGGCCGTAGGCCTCGCTCCAGCCCGGCGTCACCGTCAGCACCTTTGCCTTGAGTTTGGCCCAGGCTTCCGGCGCCTTGTCGCCATAGACCGACTTGACCCACAACAGCAGGCCAAGGCCCGGCGTCGAGGTGCGTGGATCCTGGATGACGATTTTGTCGCCGGCATCGCCCTCGACCAATTCCCTGAGGCTCTTCGGCGGGCTCTTCAGTTTTTCGCTATCGTAGACGATAGCGAAATAGCCATAGTCGAACGGCACGAAGATATCGTCGCTCCAGCCACCCGGCACACTGACGTCCGTCACGGCGCCATGCGGCGAAAACAGGCCGGTTGCCTTGGCGTCCGCCGTCAAATTGGTATCGAGGCCAAGCACGATATCGGCCTTGGTCGCGGCCCCTTCCAGCTTCACACGGTTGAGCAGTGCCACGCCGTCGGCGACCGAGACGAATTCGACGACGCAGCTGCACTCGGCCTCGAAGGCCTTCTTCACCGCCGGTCCCGGACCCCAATCGGCGGTGAAGCTTTCATAGGTATAGACGGTCAGCTTATCCTGTGCCGATGCCTGCCCCGGTAGGGCAAGCACGGATGCCGCAAGCAGGATAATCGAGACAAGAGCGTGGAAAAAACTGCGCATCGGCGCCTCCTTCGTTCGCGTTGAAAGGAATTGAGGCGTCGGGCTGTCCGAAACGTCTAATCCCTCCGCCGGTACAAACCGGATCAGGTTCAGCGGGTTGGCAGTCTTGCCTCTCAGCCGGTCCGCGAAGATCGCGTCCGGCACCCCGTTAGAGCGTTTCGACACATAGGCCCGGCCGAAGTGCTGCGCAAGCGGAAGTTTGCCGGGCATCCAAAGCGCGGCGTCCTGTTTCATCTGCCGTTTCATCTTCCGTTTCCGGGGCAGGGCTGGTAAGGGCCACGAGATATGAGCACATTCACCATCCTGCTTGGCGGCGATCTCATCCGTACGCCGCTGCTCGACCGCCAGGTCGAAGGCTCCCGCGTCATCGCTGCCGATGCCGGTATCGGCCATGCCCTTATGCTGGGCCTGATGCCGGAACTCTGGGTCGGCGATTTCGATTCCGTGCCTGCCGATTTGCCGGAGGATCTGGCCGCCGTGCCACGGCAGGTGTTTCCCGCCGAAAAGGACAAGACCGACGGTGAACTCGCTATCGCCGCCGCGCTCGAACGCGGTGCGACCAGCCTTGTGCTCGCAGGCGCCTTCGGCGGCAAACGCACCGACCACATCTTCCTGCATTTGGCGCTCAGCGTCCGGCTGGCGGAAGGCGGAACGGAAGTGCTTTTGACCAGCGGCGCACAGGAAGGCATTCCTTTGCTGCCTGGAAAGACTGGCTTCGATTATGTCGACGGTACGCTGTTTTCGGTGCTCGGCTTTTCGGATCTCGCCGGCCTGACAGTCACCGGCGCCAAATGGCCGCTCGCCCATGTCGAGGTTGCCTTCGGCTCGTCGCTGACCATTTCCAACGAGGTCAAGGGCCGGCTGGAAATCGCGCTGGCCAGCGGCCGCGCGCTGCTGCTCGCGCATCCTTTTCCCCTACCTGAAAGCTGACATGGCGCCGCCGCTTCTCAATCTCGACGGGATAAAGCTGACCTTTGGCGGCGCGCCGCTGCTCGACGGTGCCGCCCTGACGGCGTCAGCTGGCGACAAGATCGCCCTGGTCGGGCGCAACGGCTCTGGCAAGTCGACGCTCCTCAAGATCGCTGCCGGGCTGATCGAACCGCAGGACGGCGAAGTCTTCCGCCAGCCCTCGGCGACCGTGCGCTATTTGCCGCAAATGCCCGACATGGACGGTTTTGCGACCGTTCGCGCCTATGTCGAGGCGGGGCTCGGGCCCGCCGATGATCCCTACCGCGCCACCTATCTGATGGAGCATCTCGGCCTGACCGGCGAGGAACGGCCGAACGACCTCTCCGGGGGCGAGGCGCGGCGCGCGGCACTCGCCCGCGTCATGGCGCCCGAGCCCGACATTCTTCTCCTCGATGAACCGACCAATCATCTTGACCTTTCGGTTATCGAATGGCTGGAGGAGGAGCTTGCCCGCACCTCCTCGGCCCTGGTCGTCATCTCGCATGACCGCCGTTTTCTCGAACGCGTGTCACGCGCCACAATTTGGCTCGACCGCGGCCAGACCCGCCGTCTCGATAAGGGCTTTGCCTATTTCGAGGAATGGCGCGACACGGTGTTGGAGGAGGAAGAGCGCGAGCAGCACAAGCTCGGCCGCCAGATCGTGCGCGAGGAGCACTGGCTGCGCTATGGCGTGACGGCAAGGCGCAAGCGCAACATGCGCCGGCTCGGTGAGTTGCAGACCATGCGCCAGCGCTTTCGCGGTCATCGTGGCGCCGAGGGTGCGGCGACGATGACAGCCAGCGACGCCGCCGAATCCGGCAAGCTGGTGATTGAGGCCAAGAACATCGAGAAGAGCTTTGGCGATCTGACCGTGGTCAAGGGATTCTCGACACGCATCCAGCGCGGCGATCGCGTCGGTCTGGTCGGGCCGAACGGCGCCGGCAAGACGACGCTATTGAAGATGCTGACCGGCGAATTGAAGCCGGACGCAGGCACGGTGCGGCTCGGCACCAACCTGGAGATCGCCACGCTCGACCAGAAGCGCGAGGCCGTCGATCCGCAGGAGACACTGGCGCAGTATCTCACCGACGGGCGCGGCGAGAACCTTGTCATCAATGGCGAACAGCGCCACGTCGTCTCTTACATGAAGGACTTCCTGTTCAAGCCGGAACAGGCGCGCACGCCGGTGCGCGAGCTTTCGGGCGGCGAGCGGGCACGGCTTATCCTCGCCCGCGTTTTGGCGCGGCCGGCAAACCTGCTTGTGCTCGACGAGCCGACCAACGATCTCGACATGGAGACACTGGAGCTGCTGCAGGAACTGGTCGCCGGCTTTGCCGGCACGGTGATCCTGGTCAGCCACGATCGCGATTTCCTCGACCGCACGGTGACCAGCATCATCGCGCCGGATGGCGACGGCCGCTGGATCGAATATGCCGGCGGCTATTCCGATATGCTGGCGCAGCGCGGCGGCACCAGGCTGGACGACCGCAAGGCGCGGCCGAAGGCAGAGACCGGCGAGGCGACGGCGGCAAGCAGGAGCGAAGCGGCCGCTAGCGGGGGCCCGGCCAAGAAACTGTCGTTCAAGCAGAAATTCGCGCTGGAAACCTTACCCAAGAAGATCGAGGCGGTGTCGGCCTCGATCTCGCGGCTGGAGAACAACATCGCCGATCCGGCCTATTATGAGCGCGACCCGGCGTCGTTCCAGAAGACGATTGCCGCGCTCGACAAGGAGCGCGCCATGCTGGAAGCGCTCGAAGAGGAATGGCTGGAACTCGAGATGCTGCGCGAAGAGATGGAGGGGTGAGAGGTTGAATGCACGCTCATATGCGCCTACATTATGCGCATAAATGGGAGCGGCTCATGCCTCGATCGAATCCAAAAACCCAAAGAAAGTCGGTTAATACATCGATCGACTCCGGATTGATCGAGGACGCCAAGGCGTTGGGCATCAATATATCCCGCGCTGCAGAAGAGGGTATCGCCAAGGCGATTTCGGCCGAAAAAACCCGGCGATGGCAGGAGGAAAACAAGGAAGCGATCGAGAGTTCCAATGACTATGTCAGGCGCAACGGCTTGCCTCTGGCCAAGCACCGGCTGTTTTGATGGCGCGTTATGATTTCTACCAGAGTGCCGAAGGCGACGGTTATCTTCTCGATGTCCAGTCCGACCTTCTGGGACGGCTCGACACTAAGGTAGTCGTCCCGCTGATGCCGGCCAATAAGGCCCCAGTGCCGGGCCGCCGGCTAAATCCTATCTTCACAATCAACGGTAAGGACCATGTCATGGTCACTCAATTCATGTCAGCCTTGATGACATCTGAATTGCCCATTGCCGAAGGAAACCTTTCTCGCCATCACGACGACATCGTGAGCGCACTCTACATGTTGTTCCAAGGCTTCTGAGCCAAAGAGGGGTTGGGCTGGTGAGCGGCCTCAACCCGCTGTCTTTGTCTGCCAGGCCTTCAGCGCCTCGTCGAACACCTTCTCGCCCGGAATGCCCTTTTCCATCGTCAGCAGCGCCCGCCGCCCGGTCTTGTAGACGACCGGCACGTCGATCCAGTCCTGGCCCCTGAGCAAGGTCAGATTGGCGTCTTCATCTGCCTTGGTATCGTTGAGCGCAACCAGGAAGAAACCGTCGGCGATCTTGGCCGGGATGCCGATCAGCGGGCTGCCGGCATCCTGCTCGGAGCCCTTCATGGCGACACGCAGGATGTTGTCGACGCCGCCGCCCTCGAAGCCGTCAGGCGTCAGGAAGATCATCTCGATGATATGGCTGGCCGGCAGTGTCTGGTCGGTGTTGCGACGGATCGTCATGCGCAACTGGATATCCTTGCCTGGAATGGTCGCCTCGGCGCGGATCGCCGGCTCGGGCGGCAGGTCGCCGCCGGGCGATTCCTGCACCAGTGACCAGACGATATTGCCGGGCTCGGCCGAGCCTTGAGCGGTGCTGGTGCGCTCCTCGTAGAAGATCGCTTTCTGGCCGACGGCCAGCGCGGCTTCCGGCGGAACTACCGTCGGTGCCGCTGCCGCCACGGGCGGTGTGGCGGCCGCTGCAGGCGCTGGCGGGACAGCTGCAGCATCGGCCGGCGCTGCCGCCCCGTTGGCGGGCGGCGTTGCGGGAGTTGGTGCAGCGGACCCGTCGACTGCTGGAGCATTGGCCGTGGCTTGCGCGTCTGTGGGCGCGGCCGGTGCCGGCGCGGCGGGTACCGGGCTGGTCGGCGTTTGTGCGGCCGACGGCGGCGTGGTCAGCGCGGCGACGGATTCGCCTTCGCCGATGCCCGCCTGCCCGGCCGCGGGGCCGGGATCGACCTCGTGGCCTTCGGGCGTCAGGCGCTGCGTGAACTTCGCGCCTTCGCCGGCCTCCGTCGGAGGCGCGGCGGCCGGGACGGCCGCATCGGCCACCGGCTTGGCCGGGGCTGGCTTTACCAGCGGTTCGGTGGCGACGGTTTTGGTCCCGTCGAGGCCGAGCATGCTGCCGAACGCATCCTTGTTCAGCCACATGCCGTAACCGCCACCGGCAATGACCAGCAAGGCGACGGCAGCGGCAATCACACCGCCATAGCTGCGCCTGCGCTCGGCAGGATGGAGCCGCTGGAACCTGTCCTCCGCGGGGTCGCCGTCGTTGGAAAAGTCATCGCCCCGAAAAACCCCGTCTTGGTCATCGGCTGTCGGAAGATCCATGTCGGACGGCGGCGGACCAGCGCGCTCCTGAGAAAGAGTGACGGGCTGCGGCTTTTGCCAGTTCGGCGCCGCCTTGGCGGGCGTGGGCTGCCATGCCGGCCCAGTCTGTGCCGGCCCAGTCTGTGCCGGCCCGGTCTTTGCCGGCTCGGTCTTGGCCGGCTCGGTTTTGGCCGGCTGGCGGACATGGCTGGGCTGGTTCTTGTTGCGGTCGATGGAGGAGAAGATGTCCTCCAGCTCCGCCAGCGGATCGGATGCCGGCGCCGGTTTGCCATACTCTCGCTCAATGCTTGCGATGGCATCTTCGAGTGCACGCTTCTGCCTGGCGACGTCCGACGGCGCAAGCGGTGGATCGCGTTCGGCAATCTTCTTTGCAATCGTCGAACGGGCCTTGTCGTAGACCCTGGCGCGCACCTCCGCCGACGGCTCGCCGAGATTGTCGAGCGTCTTTTTCAGAACAGAAACAAAATCTACCATGCTTCAGTCGACCTGCATTTTGTTTCTGGGCCGGCCCCCGCAAATCAGCCGCAATGCCCGGAAAGGCTGAGAAACTAGTCTTGAAACGGATCGGTCACAAGTATCGTGTCGTCCCGTTCAGGGCTGGTGGAAAGGAGTGCGACCGGCGCGCCGATCAGCTCTTCGATGTAGCGGACGTACTTCACCGCCTGGGCCGGCAGGTCGTTCCAGCTGCGCGCGCCGGCGGTGGTGCCTTTCCACCCCTCCAGCGTCTCGTAGACCGGTTCGACGCGCGCCTGCGCGCCCTGGCTGGCCGGCAGGTAATCGATCGCCTCGCCGTCGAGGCGGTAGCCGGTGCAGACCTTGATCTCGTCCAGCCCATCGAGCACATCGAGCTTGGTCAGCGCAATGCCCTTGATGCCGTTGACGGCGACAGCCTGGCGGACCAGCACGGCATCGAACCAGCCGCAGCGGCGCTTGCGGCCGGTGACGACGCCGAATTCATGGCCGCGCGTGCCCAGGAACTCGCCGATCTCGTTCTTCTGTTCGGTTGGAAACGGGCCTTCGCCAACGCGCGTCGTGTAGGCCTTGGTGATGCCGAGCACATAGCCGATGGCGCCCGGGCCGACGCCGGATCCAGCGGCGGCCTGGCCGGCAACCGTATTGGAGGAGGTAACGAACGGATAGGTGCCATGGTCGATGTCGAGCAGCGTGCCTTGCGCGCCTTCGAACAGGATGCGCTCGCCGGCGCGGCGCTTGTCATCGAGGATTTTCCAGACCCGGTCCATATAGGGCAGAATCTCGTCGGCGACCGAGATCAGCTCGCTCATGATCGCCTCATGCGTGACCTCGGCATGGCCGAGCCCACGGCGCAGCGCATTGTGGTGCGTCAGCAGCCTGTCGACCTTCAAGGGCAGCGTTTCCAAATCCGCCAAATCCATCACCCTGACCGCGCGTCGGCCCACCTTGTCTTCGTAGGCCGGACCGATGCCGCGACGGGTCGTGCCAATCTTCGTTCCGGAATTGGAAGCGGCGTCCTCGCGAAATCCGTCCAGCTCCCGGTGCAGCGACAGGATAAGCGCGGTGTTTTCGGCTATTTTCAGGCGGTCCGGCGTCACCTCGACGCCCTGCGCCTTCAATTTCGCCACCTCCGCGACGAAAGCGTGCGGATCGAAGACGACGCCATTGCCGATGATCGACAGCTTGCCTTGCCGCACCACGCCGGACGGCAGCAGCGACAGCTTGTAGACCTTGCCATCGACGACCAGCGTATGGCCGGCATTGTGGCCGCCCTGGAAGCGCACGACAACGTCGGCGCGCTCGGACAACCAGTCGACGATCTTGCCTTTGCCCTCATCGCCCCATTGCGAGCCGACGACCACCACATTGGCCATGCTTCTTTTCCCTTGAGATGCCGCGCCAGGCAGCTTGAAACGGTTCGAAACGACAGGCCTCTATAGCGTCAAGACCGGGCGAGCGCGACCATTCTTTGCCGCCCAAAACGCTCCGAGGCACAACAATTTTCGCCTTTGACATCATTTACTTGCGCGAGCTGCCGCAATAGGCCCGCATCGACCGCGCATTTCTCTCCGCCTGGCCGGGACTTCACGATGCATCGAGCCGCCTATCTGTTCCTGCTGTTCACCACCTTGCTGTGGGGCGGCAACTCCGTGGCGGGGAAGCTGGCGGTCGGTCATATCTCGCCGATGACGCTGGTCTTCCTGCGTTGGCTGCTGGCGGTTCTGATCTTGCTGCCGATCGGCTGGGCAACGCTGCGCCAAGATTGGCCGGTGGTGCGCAGGCACTGGTTGCTGCTTGGCGGACTCGGCGCTTGCGGCTTCGCCTTCTTCAACACGATCTTCTACACGGCGCTTAACTACACCACGGCAATCAACGTCTCGATCGAGCAGGCGGCGATCCCGATCGTCATCATCATCGCCAATTTCGTGTTCTTTCGCCTGCGCGTCAACGGCGTGCAGATCATCGGCGTCGTGCTGACCATCGCCGGCGTCGCGGTGACGGCGAGCCATGGCGATCCACGCCAGCTTCTCAGGCTGGATCTCAACTTCGGCGACGCCATCATGCTGATCGCCGTACTTTGCTACTCCTTCTATTCGGTGGGGTTGCGGCTGAAGCCAGTCATCCGCTGGCAGAGCCTGATGCTGGCGCTGTCGGTTGCCGCACTCATCACATCGCTGCCTTTCTTCCTGTGGGAGATTGCCGTCGGCAAGGTCATCGTCCCCGATGCGCGCGGCTGGGCGGTCGCGTTCTATACCGCCATAGGTGCCTCGGTCATATCGCAGATCTTCTATATCAGGGGCAACGAGCTGATCGGCGCGAACCGGGCCGGCCTGTTCATCAACCTGGTGCCGATCTTCGGTACGCTGCTGTCGGTGCTGATCGTCGGCGAGACATTCCAGCTCTATCAGGCGCTGGCGCTCGCGCTGGTGCTCAGCGGCATCAGCCTCGCCGAATACAGCGGACGGAAGATGGCGATATCCGCCGCTGAATGAAGTCGCTTGCCGCGACGTTTCACTGCGGTCCATCAACGACCGTGGAAGCGCCCCGCGTGCTGCTGCACACGGGGCGACCGAATTTCAGGCCGCGCCGACGTCGAAGTGCAGCCGCTTGGCGGAGTCGATCGACTTGTGCGAGCGCACCTGCGCCAACACCTTTTCCGGGAACGGCGCATCGAGATAGAGCAATGCGATGGCATCGCCGCCCGGCCGGTTGCGGCCGAGCTGGAAATTGGCGATGTTGACGCCGTTCTCGCCGCAGACCGTGCCGAGCAGGCCGATGATCCCAGGCGCATCGGCATTCGTCGTGTAGAGCATGTGCTGGCCGACCTCGGCGTCGAGATTGATGCCCTTGATCTGGATGAAGCGCGGTTTGCCATCCGAGAAGCAGGTGCCGGCGATCGAGCGTGTCCTATGCTCGGTCTTGACCGTGAGCTTGATATAGCCGTCGAACACGCCGGATTTGTCGCGCTTGACCTCGGCGACGATGATGCCGCGCTCCTTCACCATGATCGGCGCCGACACCATGTTGACGTCGGAGACCTGCGGCCGGATCAGCCCGGCAAGGGTGGCGCTGATCAGCGCGCGCGTGTTCATCGTCGCGGTCGAGCCGTCGAACAGTATCTCGACCTCCTTGATTGGATCCTCGGTGACCTGGCCGACAAAGGCGCCGAGCACTTCGGCAAGCTTGACGAAAGGTTTCAGCCGCGGCGCCTCTTCGGCGGTGATCGACGGCATGTTGATGGCGTTGGAAACGGCGCCCTTGATCAGATAGTCGGACATCTGCTCGGCGACATGAAGGGCGACATTCTCCTGCGCTTCGGTGGTCGACGCGCCGAGATGCGGCGTCGCCACGACATTCTCCATGCCGAACAGTTCATTATACTCCGCCGGTTCGACCTCGAACACGTCGATGCCGGCGCCTGCCACCTTGCCGCTTTTCAGTGCCGCGATCAGGTCGGCCTCGACGACCAGCCCGCCACGCGCGCAATTGATGATGCGCACACCCGTCTTCATTTTGGCGATCGCCGCGGCATCGATGATGTTGCGCGTCTTGTCGGTGAGCGGTGTGTGCAGCGTGATGAAGTCGGCGCGGGCGAACAGCTCGTCGAGTTCGACCTTTTCGACGCCGAGCTCCTCGGCGCGGCTGTCCGACAGGAACGGATCGAAGGCGATGACATGCATCTTCAGGCCGACGCCGCGCGTAGCGACGATCGAGCCAATATTGCCGCAGCCGATGATGCCCAGCGTCTTGCCGGTGATCTCGACACCCATGAAGCGGTTCTTTTCCCATTTGCCGGCATGGGTCGAGGCGTTGGCCTCCGGTATCTGGCGGGCCAGCGCGAAGACCATGGCGATCGCATGCTCGGCAGTGGTGATCGAATTGCCGAAGGGCGTGTTCATCACGATGATGCCCTTGCGGCTCGCCGCCGGGATGTCGACATTGTCGACGCCGATGCCGGCGCGGCCCACGACCTTCAGCCTGGTCGCGGCGTTGATCAGCTTCTCCGTGACCTTTGTCGCCGAGCGGATGGCCAGCCCATCATACTGGTCGATCACCTCGAGCAGTTTTTCCTTATCCTTGCCGAGATCCGGCAAATAGTCGACGTCAATGCCGCGATCCCTGAAGATCTGCACGGCGGTGGTGGAAAGTTTATCCGAGACGAGAACGCGAGGCATTGGCTTGGTCCTTTGCGATTGGCGTCCCTCCTTGAGGGGAGGGTCGGCGCGAAGCGCCGGGGTGGGGTCGGTGCGGCCGGATGCGGCCGAATCTTTCTGGATGGTGGATCGTTGAGCTCGTGTCGTTGAGCGGGTGGAGGCGGCCCCACCCGGCCCTTCGGGCCACCCTCCCCTCGAGGGGGAGGGATCAGGCCGCCGCTTTGAGCGACGCCTTTTGCGCGGCAAAGGCCCAGTCCAGCCAAGGCAGCAGCGCCTCGAGGTCGGAGGCCTCGACCGTCGCGCCGCACCAGATGCGCAGGCCGGGCGGTGCGTCGCGATAGGCGCCGATGTCATAGGCGACGCCTTCCTTGTCGAGCACCGAGACAATTGCCTTGGCGAACGCGGCCTGTCCGTCGGCGTCGAGTGCCGCGACATCCGGATCGGTGAAGGAAAGGCATACCGATGTGTTCGAGCGCGTCGCCGGGTCGGCTGCAAGATGGCCGAGCCAGGAAGATTTCCGGACAAAGCCATCGAGCACGGCGGCATTGGCGTCGGCACGGGCGATCAGCGCATCGAGGCCGCCGATCGACTTCGCCCAATGCAGCGCATCGAGATAGTCCTCGACGCACAGCATCGACGGCGTGTTGATAGTCTCGCCCTTGAAGATGCCCTCGATCAGCTTACCGCCGGAAGTGAGGCGGAAGATCTTCGGCAGTGGCCAGGCCGGCTTGTAGCTTTCCAGGCGTTCGACGGCGCGCGGGCTGAGGATCAGCATGCCATGCGCGCCCTCACCGCCCAGCACCTTCTGCCAGGAGAAGGTGACGACGTCGAGTTTCTGAAAATCGAGCTTTTGCGCAAAGGCCGCCGAAGTGGCGTCGCAAATGGTCAGGCCCTTGCGGGTGGCCGGGATGAAATCGCCGTTCGGCACGCGCACGCCCGACGTCGTGCCGTTCCAGGTGAAGACCACGTCGCGGTCGAAGTCTATTTTGGTCAGGTCGGGCAGTGCCCCGTAGTCGGCCTCTAACCTGCGCACATCGGCAAGCCTCAGCTGCTTGACCACATCGGTGACCCAGCCGGAGCCGAAGCTCTCCCAGGCGACCATGTCGACGCCGCGTTCGCCGAGCAGCGACCACAGCGCCATTTCGACCGCGCCGGTGTCCGAGGCCGGCACGATGCCGATGCGATAGTCTGCCGGAACCTGGAGGATTTCCCGCGTCAGATCGATCGCTTGTTCGAGCTTGGTCTTGCCGATCTTGGCACGGTGCGAGCGCCCGAGCGCGGCATTTTTGAGCGCCTCGACCGACCAGCCGGGGCGTTTTGCACAGGGACCTGAGGAAAAATTGGGATTTGCCGGACGGAATCCGGGCTTCGTATGCGTCGTCATCGTGGTCTATCCTTCCAGATAGTGGCCCCTCGTTGGGGAGGGGTGGCCCACGAACGGCGATATGCGTTCAGGCTTTCGGCGTCAAGGGGAAAGTTTTTGTCGCTGTCAGGATATTGCCAGCGCCCGGGGCAAAAATGCGAACGGCGGGCCTACGACCCGCCATTGTTAACGCCTCGGCTTCGATCGAGCCTACCAGAGGTCGTAGCGTAGTCCGACTTTGACTTGATGATTGTTGATTCCTTTGCGGATCGGAAAAGAAGTCAGGCTCTCCGCAGTCACATATTCGGCGTCTGGCGCGGAAAAATACTGATAGCCCAGATCGACTGAGACGTTCTTGGACACTTGGTAGGCAAGGCCGGCATTCAGCGTGTAGGCGAAGGAGTATTGGGTCTTGTTGTCACGCAGGACGAAATCGTCGGCGGGGTTGGCGTTGTCCGTGAAGTAGCTCGCCGAGAGGCGACGCTTGCTCTGGACGACACCGATACCAGCGCCGAGATAAGGTGTGATTCCGACATAGGTGCCAAGGTCGACATAGCCATTGAGTATGCCTGAGAAGGCATAGTTCTTCAGGGTCGCCGATGCCACGGTCGATCCGTCGTTATAGCCGACGTCGATCTTGTTGCCGGGAAGATAGCCGACATTGAGATCGGCGCGCAGATAGTCGTTGAAATGGTAGCCAAAGCCTATGCTGGCGAAGATGGGATCTTCCTTTTCGTCGAAGCTCGCGGGCGTGAAGGCGAAATCCTCATCCTTGAAGCTCTTCTGCACCAGATAGGAGACATCGCCGCGCAGATACCATCCCGAGCCAACCTCGACCGGTACATAGTCGGGCGCCTGGTCGACATAGACCGGCGGATCGTAATCGGCGCCAAGCGCCGGCGTCAGTGGCATCAGGACGACTGCTGCAAGCGCCAGTGCTACAGGCGATTTGATTGTCATGGTCCCCGGCTCCTGAACTTGGCGCATTCGCGATCGCGCGCGCCGTTTCAGAGAGCATTGTTAACCATAGTGGTTAAATGCGGGTTAAGGATAACAAGGCGTTAGCAATTGATTTGATCCGTTTTCGCTCCTCGAGCTGGACGGTATTACAGAGCAACGCAGCATCTTTAGGCAGCCAAACGAAACCGCCCGGCAGAAGCCGGGCGGTCGACGAATTCTTCGATTTCGAAGCGACTACTTCGTGTAGACGGGCTCGGGTTCCGGAACATAGGGCTCGGGGGGCGGAGCACAGTCCGACCTGCCGAACTGGTAGCGCAGGCCGCCGCGCACTTCGTGCACGTTGATGCCTCGGTCATAACCTGGGCCGACATTGCTATCCGAAGCATATTCGAACATCTTGCCGCCGTTGATGTGGCTGAAGCGGTAGCCGACATCGAGCTTTACGCGGTCGGTCAGGCAGTAGGATGCGCCCGCCATGGCGGCATATGCAAAACGCCAGCCCTTACCGCCATGATGCTCGAACTCGCCGTCATCGTCGACGTTGTGCAGTTCATCCCACTTGACCCAGGCGCCGCCGATGCCGGCGCCGACATAAGGTGTGACGCCATGCCAGGTGCCGATATCGACATAGGCGTTGGCCAAGAGCAGCAGCGCCGAATAGGACGAGGTGTCGACGGATGTGCACGGGGTTTGTAATACGCCGCAGAAGCCGTTGGTCGAGCCGCGGAATTTGGATTTGCTCATCCAGTCCAAGGTGAGATCGGTGCGGAAATGCTCGTCGATCTGGTAACCAACACCGGCGCCGGCCGAGAAGGCGCCATCCAGCTTGCCTGTATCGAACTTGCCGGGATTCTGGGGCGCTACACCGTAGGTGGTATAGTCGCCACCGCGAAACTTCGACCAGTGATAGTCGATATCGCCGCGGATATACCAGCCACCATACTCGGCCGGTGGCTCGTAGGCGATCGGTGGCGGCGCCTCCTCGACCACGGGCGGCTCGACGAAATCGGCGGCGAATGCCGGCCCGACGCCGGCAAACAGCGCGGCCAGGAGAGCCATTCTTGCTGTGTTGAACATGCTTATCACCCCTGAGAACCCTCGAACGGCGAACGCGCCCGAAATATGATTGACCTCAGTTGTGGATAATGAATCGGAAAGGTTAAAAGGCGTTTAACCGTATCGATTAACCACGAATCTCTAAAATCCGAGGATTCTGGCGGCCGTTGCTGTAGCAGGACTGACAGGCAATCCAACAAAAAGCCCGCCTGCAAGGCGGGCTTTTGAACTGATGTTGGAGGGAGATCAGGCGGCGCTGCGCGTTTCCGAAATGACCTCGACGATGTCGTTGACCACGGACTCGACAAGTTGGGGGTCGTCGCCCTCCGCCATGACACGGATGAGCGGCTCCGTGCCGGATGGCCGGATGACCAGGCGCCCGGCCTTGCCGAGGCGATGGCGTGCATCTTCGATCGCTGCCTTGACCGGCGCCTCCTCCAGCGGCTTGCCGCCGGAAATATGCACGTTCTTCAACAGCTGCGGCACCGGCTCGAACTTCTTCGACAATTCGCTGACCGGCCGGTTCTGCCGCTTGATGCAGGCGAGCACCTGGAGCGCCGAGACGAGGCCGTCGCCGGTGGTCGAGAAATCGGACAGCACGATGTGACCCGACTGTTCGCCCCCGACATTGAGCCCATGGGCACGCATGTGCTCGACGACATAGCGGTCGCCGACCTTGGTGCGATGCAACTGCAGGTTCATGTCGCCGAGGAAGCGTTCGAGGCCGAGATTGGACATCACCGTCGAGACGACGCCGCCGCCGGCCAGCCGTCCGCTCTGGTGCCAGGATTCGGCGATCAGCGCCATGATCTGGTCGCCATCGACGATCGCGCCGTTCTCGTCGACAATGACGACGCGGTCGGCATCGCCGTCGAGCGCTATGCCGATATCGGCGCGCACCTCGTGCACCTTCTTTTGCAGGCCGGCCGGATGGGTCGAGCCGCATTCCTTGTTGATGTTGAAGCCGTTGGGCTCGACATTGATGGCAACGACCTCGGCGCCGAGTTCCCATAGCGCGTCGGGCGCCACCTTGTAGGCGGCGCCATTGGCGCAATCGACGACGATGCGCAGGCCCGACAGCGACATCGAGCGCGGCAGCGTGCGCTTGGCGAATTCAATATAGCGGTCATGCACGCCGTCGACGCGTTTGGCGCGGCCGAGCCCATCAGAATCGGCAAGCGCCAGTTCGATATCCTTGTCGAGCATCCCCTCGATACGCTCCTCGATCTCATCGGACAGCTTGTAGCCATCGGGGCCGAACAGCTTGATGCCATTGTCGTAATAGGGGTTGTGCGAGGCAGAGATCATCACCCCTATATCGGCGCGCAGCGAGCGCACCAGCATTGCAACCGCTGGCGTCGGGATCGGGCCGAGCAGGAAGACATCCATGCCGGCGGCGCACAGGCCCGACACCATCGCGTTCTCGATCATGTAGCCGGAAAGCCTGGTATCCTTGCCGAGCACGACGCGGTGGCGGTGGCTGCCGCGCTGGAACGAGAGGCCGGCGGCCATGCCGACCCTCATGGCGACCTCCGCCGTCATTGGAAATTTGTTGGCGCGCCCACGAATGCCGTCCGTACCGAAATAATGTCCTGCCATGCTAGCCAGCTTCCCGATGGTTCTTTCCGAACATCTCATGCCATAAAATCGGCCGAGCTCTGTCATCACATTGTATGATTATGGACGACCAATCCTTAGAAAATTGTTGTCTTGTGTGTTTTGCGTCACGCTAGTGTGTTGATTTTCAAGTTTCGAGCCCTTGTTGCGGCAGCAGCATCAGAAACGTCAACCTCAAACCTCATCTGGATCCTTTGGTTTGTGACAGTGTGGCCTTGAACCCGAATCCGCATCGCGCTGCTTCAGACAGAGATAGGCTCAGGTCCGTCGCACCCGCCGATTTGACTGCCTGTCATGCGACGCAGTGTACTCGCTGGGAACGAGCCATATGCGCGCTCTCCGTGCAATGCACCCGGACGAACTTGGCTGGGAAACAGTCCCGGCAACGAATTCATCACCTTAAAGAAAAGAATGCACTTCTAAATTGTCTCTACGCTACTTAGCATCTGGCGCAACCAGCCGTTGAGCGCTATTGCTGCACTGGGACATATCATGAACCGCCATAGGGAGAAAACGCATGCTCATCCATCGACTTGCCACTTTGACGGGCCTTGCCGTCGCGACCTTATTCCTGGCGGCGCCTGCCAATGCGCTGACCATGGCCGAGTGCAGCACCAAGTATAACGCGGCCAAGGATGCGGGAACGCTTGGCGGGCAGAACTGGAACCAGTTCCGCAAGGCCCAATGCGGCACCGATGCCACCGCCGCTACGACCGATCCCGCCCCAGCCAAAGCCACGGCCAAGGCCGCCGACACCACCAAGGCAGCCGCCGGCGACGATGCGGCGCCTGGGCTGACGGCGAAGGAGTGCAGCACCAAGTACCAGGCGGCAAAAGCCGCCGGCACGCTGAACGGCATGAAGTGGAACGATTTCCGCAAGACCCAGTGCGCCGCCGACGCGACGGCAGCCGCACAACCCGCCGCCACGACCAAGGCTGCGGCAGCCACCGCCGACGACGCTGCGCCGGGCCTGACGGCCAAGGAATGCAGCACCAAATACCAGGCCGCCAAGGCTGCCGGCACGCTCAACGGCATGAAATGGAACGATTTCCGCAAGAGTGAATGCGCCGCCGGCGCAACTGCAGCGGCACAACCTGCCGCGGCACCTGCCAAGGTGACGACAGCTGCCGCGACCGATACCGCCAAAGGCCTCAGCATGGCTGATTGCAGCGCCAAATATCAGGCCGCCAAGTCCGGCAATACTTTGAACGGCATGAAGTGGAACGACTTCCGCAAGAGCCAATGCGGCGCCGGCGCAGCCGACGACGACGACACCCTGCCGGCTCCCGATGCGAAGTACACCGGCGATCCGCAAGCGCCGACCATCACCGCCCCCCAGGGCGTGAAATTCCCGACGGCGATCTCCAAGAAATACGCTACCGAGACCCCGGCCAAGGGCCGCATGCACACCTGCCTCGACCTGTACTACGCCAACAAGGACGCCAACACGCTGGGCGGCCTCAGGTGGATCCAGAAGGGCGGCGGCTTCTACAGCCTCTGCAACGCCAAGCTGAAGAGCTGACCGACGCCATCATCCGACGACATGAGCCCGCGAGCCGCAAGGTTCGCGGGCTTTTTTGTTGTTGCATGCTGCCGCGCGTTCAGAAGAGGCGGCATCCGCGCGCAGTCGGCCGCCGCTCTAGCGATCTCCCCCCTCGTGGGGGAGATGTCCGGTAGGGCAGAGAGGGGCGCTGTCCCGCCGACATCGATGGTCGGCAGCACGCGCCACGTTTGGTCGAAGGAGCCTGAAACAAAAAACCCGCCTCGGTAGGCGGGTCGTCGGCGCCAATCAGCACCATACCGAGATTAGTAGCATAGCTGCCGGCACAAAGCAAGAACAAAATATGTCGCGGCCGGTAGAAAACTGCGAATTTCCTTCACCGCCGCGCCTTGTCGATCTTCTCGAAGTCGTCAACGAGGACGATAGAAGGCCGCGTTCCCCCGCGCCCCTCTCTGTCCTGCCGGACATCTCCCCCACGAGGGGGGAGATTGGCCGTCACCGTCACTTTCACCAATTTCCAGCGATGCAGGAAGGGTCGCATTCCCCAAAGAAAACGCCGCGGTCAGAGCCGCGGCGTTTCGAAGTCGTCTCTCCTGGGCCGGAGCCTAGCTTGACGGCTGGGGTTCCATGCCGCCTTCGGGCTCGGGGCCCTTCTTGCGGCGGCCGGACTTCGGCACGGCCGAGCCGCGGCTCGGCGGCGTGTCGTCGCCGAGGTCGCGTGCGGGCTTATTGCCGGCGATCAGCTGCTTGATCTCCTCGCCGGACAGCGTCTCGTATTCGAGCAGGCCTTGCGCCAACGCGATCCATTCCTTCTTCTTCTTGGTCAGGATGGACCTTGCCGTCGAATAGGCCTCGTCGATCAGCCGGCGCACTTCGGCGTCGATGATCTGCGCCGTCTCTTCCGAGATATTCTGCGTGCGCGCCACCGAATGGCCGAGGAACACCTCCTCCTGGTTGTCGCCATAGGCGACATGGCCGAGCTTGTCGGAGAAGCCCCAGCGCGTCACCATGGCGCGCGCCAGCTTGGTCGCCTGCTCGATATCGGAGGAGGCGCCCGAGGTGATGTTCTCCTTGCCGAACTTGAACTCCTCGGCGACACGGCCGCCCATCATGATGGCGAGGCGCGAGATCATGTATTTGTAGCTCATCGAATAGCGGTCGCCTTCCGGCAGCTGCATGACCATGCCGAGTGCCCGGCCGCGCGGGATGATGGTCGCCTTGTGCAGCGGATCGGCCGACGGCACGTTGAGCGCCAGGATGGCATGGCCGGCCTCGTGATAGGCGGTCAGTTCCTTCTCGGCCTGCGTCATCGCCGACGAGCGGCGCTCGGCGCCCATCATGATCTTGTCCTTGGCGTCCTCGAATTCGGCCATGGTGACGAGGCGTTTGTTGCGCCGCGCCGCCATCAGGGCGGACTCGTTGACCAGGTTCATCAGGTCGGCGCCGGAAAAGCCCGGCGTGCCGCGTGCGATCACCTTGAGGTCGACATTGGGCGCCAGCGGCACGTTGCGCACATGCACCTTCAGGATCTTCTCGCGGCCGACGATGTCGGGGTTCGGCACCACCACCTGGCGATCGAAGCGGCCCGGCCTGAGCAGCGCCGGATCGAGCACGTCGGGCCGGTTGGTGGCGGCGATCAGGATGATGCTTTCGTTAGATTCGAAGCCATCCATCTCGACCAGCAGCTGGTTCAGCGTCTGCTCGCGCTCGTCATTGCCGCCGCCGAGGCCGGCACCGCGATGGCGGCCGACGGCATCGATTTCGTCGATGAAGATGATGCAAGGGGCGTTCTTCTTGGCCTGGTCGAACATGTCGCGGACGCGGCTTGCACCGACGCCGACGAACATCTCGACGAAATCCGAGCCCGAAATGGTGAAGAACGGCACGTTGGCTTCACCGGCGACCGAGCGGGCGAGCAGCGTCTTGCCGGTTCCGGGAGGACCGACGAGCAGCACGCCGCGCGGGATCTTGCCGCCGAGCCGCTGGAATTTCTGCGGGTCGCGCAGGAACTCGACGATCTCTTCCAGATCTTCCTTGGCTTCGTCGACGCCGGCGACGTCCTGGAAGGTGACGCGGCCATGCGCTTCGGTCAACAGCTTCGCCTTCGACTTGCCGAAGCCCATGGCGCGGCCGGAACCGGACTGCATCTGGCGCATGAAGAATATCCAGACGCCGAGGATGAGGATCATCGGCAGCCAGGAGATCAGGGTGCCGAACAGCGAATTGGAGCCGTCGGATTCAGGACGCGCATTAATGGTGACGTTCTTGTCCTGCAACCGCGAAACCAGCGACGGGTCCCCGGGCGAATAGGTCTGGAAGCCGTTGGAGCTGTCCGTGTAGTTGCCGGAGATACGGGCGCCGGCGATGGTCACCGACTTGATCCGTCCCGCCGCGACCTCCTGTAGGAACTGCGAATAGGGGACATCGCTCGAGGCTCCACGCGTCTGCGGCGTCTGGAAAAGATTGAAGAGAGCGATGAGCAGGACCGCTATGATCGCCCAGAGCGCGAGGTTGCGATAATTTGGATTCATCAATTGTCCCGTTGGCGCCCGCTGGGCGGACGCACGTCGTGAGAGGAAACTTGGCCCTAACATAGGGAGAGCGTCTCCCCTTGCCAAGCATAACAGCAGGTCTCGGTTAAGCTTTCGCCCGTGGTAGGCCGGCACTGTGGCCGCCGAATGGCGCGGCTGGAACCGGCGCCGCGCCAAGCAACGCGGCGACGGCATCGGCCGGCGCCAGATCGAAGGACGGCAGGAAACGGGCGAAGGGCGCGACTGCCGGATATGCGGCGACCGCCGCCGGCATCGGGCTTTCCTCAGGCAAACCCGGGCCTTGCCCAGGCAGACCAAGGCATTCGCCATCCCGCCACAGCGCCGGTTCGGCGGCCAAGGCGGCACGCACAAGGCTTGCCGGCGTGCCATGCCCGGCAATTGCCCGCTTTGCGGCAAGAGCCGCCCCGAGCGGTGCTACCAACAGCGGCGCGATCAACAATGCACCTGAACTGTCGCCCAATGTGATCCGTCTGCGGCCGTCCCAAAGGGCATTGTCGGAAACCGCAACAGCGGGCGGCAGATCGCGCAACTCACGATGCAGAAAGATGCCGGTGCGCCGGGCATCGACCACGCTCCGCGACAATGTGGCACAAAGCGCCCCGGTGCGGAGCCGGTCGAAAAGGGCTTCGCTGCGGGCCTGGTCGGGAAGGAAGGCGGTACCGCCGGTCGCCGCCAGCAGGATGCGCAGCGCATAAATAGCCGCCCGGCTGTCGGCGCCCGTCGCAAAATCCCGGTCGAGGCGGACGAGGCCGGCGGCTGGCCTCGAGGCCAAGCCGCGGATCAGCATGGCCGCGCGCTGTCCTAACTGCTCACGCTCCACCGCCGCCTTTCTGGCCAGCGCCATCGTTTCAGCCATGCGAAGCGCATCGTCGCCTTCAACAAGTGCTGCGCGGACGCGCGGGCGCTCGAAAGCAGTGTCGGCATTGGTCGGGTCCTCGACCCAAGCGACCTGTTCGCGCCGGAGGAATTCGCGCAGCGCCGCACGCCGCACGCCGAGCAGCGGCCGCACGATCCAGTACCGCCAGTCGTAGAGGGTTGCCGGCGCCATGCCGGCAAGGCCCCGCGGCCTCTCCTCACTTGGCACCTCGTCACGCGCTTGCCGCATCAGCACGGTCTCGGCCTGGTCGTCGGCGGTGTGGCCGGTCAGGATCAGCCCGACGCCTGCCGCTTCGGCGGCCTCGGCGAGCAGCCGGTATCGGGCTTCGCGCGCGGCGGCGGGCAGGCCGGTCGCTGGTTTGTGCCCCGACCAGACGACGATGCGATGGGCAATGCCGCGCGCCGCGCACAGCCTGGCCACGGCTTGCGCTTCCGCTGCCGCTTGCGGCCGCAATTGGTGATCGATCGTCACCGCCAGCAATTTCGTTGCCGGTGCGGTACGGTCGAGATGGGCTTTGAGGAGGAGGAGAAGGGCGGTCGAGTCGCTGCCGCCGGACACGGCCACAACAGCGCCGTTGGAAAAGTCGATCCGCGAAAAATCCGAAAGATCAGGCTCGGTGTCGAGCGTCATGCATGTCGCCCAAAAGTGGGCCCGGTTTTGGGGCAACGACGTGCAACAGAAAAACTAGCACGCCGCGAGTGCCCTTTCCTGCTTGACCCGCTCCTTGAGCGCGCCGGAAATATCGGGGTAGCGCTTGCCGATCTCGCTGAAGGTGGCACAGGCCACGTCGCGCTGCTTCAGCCCGACCAGTGAGACGCCGAGCTTCAGCAGCATGTCTGGCGCTTTCTTGGCCTTGGGATAGTCCTTGCTGGCTGCGAGGAAAGTCTCGGCCGCATCGCGGTATTTCTGCTGGCCGAGCAGCGATTCACCGAGCCAGTAATGCGCGTCCGCCGCTTTGGCGTCCCGGGGAAACCGAGCGATATGGTCGCGGAAGCCCTGTTCGGCGGTGCTGTAGTCGCCCGACAGGATGAACTGGTAAGAGTTGCGGTAAAGCTCCTCCGGGTCGTTGGTCGAGGGGAGTGCCGCGACCACCGTATCGTCGGATTTGCCGGCCTTGTTGCCGGCTGCGTTGGCGCCGTTGGCTGGGGCCGTATTCTGCTCCGGCGCGTTCGCCTGCGCATTGCCGTCGGCTTCGACGACATTGCCGTTTTTGTCGACGGTGATGGTGCCGAACGTCTTGGGCGGCGCGCCGGGGATCAGCTTGCCGGGATCGCCGTTGGGCGATTCGACGATGACGTCCTCGACGCTCTTGTCGCCGGCTGGCGGCGTGTCGGCAGCGGCCGGAGCCTGCGTTGCAGGCGCCTCCGCCACGTTACTGTCGCCGTTGGGGTTGTCGCTGTTGGGCGCCGCCTCGGACTTCTTCTGCTCGGCCGGCTGCTGCGCGCCTTGCGGACCGCCTTCCAACTGCTGGAAGCGGAATTCGTTGTCTTCCTGCTGCTTGCGGATCTGCTCCTGCATCTGCAGGACCTGGAAGTTGAGTTCCTCGATCTTGCCGTTCATCTGCCGGAGCTGTTCCTCCAGCGCCGGAGTGCCGGTGCCATCCTGTTGCGCGAGTTGAACCTGATCCGGCTTTTTCTTTTCACCGAAAATGCCGGGCAGTTTGATCGTCGGCAGATGGAAGGAAAAGCCGCTTTCCGATGACTGCTCGGTGCCGCTTGCCCCGTCAGCAAGTGCCGCGATACTTGATACGAGCAGCAGCGCAAGCGTGCCGCTCAAGACCGATCTGAAATGCATGTGCCTCTCGCCGTGAAACCGTTGTTGCGCGCCTCTCACTCGAAGTAGACCAGCCAACTGGGACTAGCCAGACGCTCTCGGCTCTTAACAGGACGTGAGACTTCGGCCAAATTTTGTTTGGAGCGGGCAGATATGAAAAAGGCGGCCCTTTGGCCGCCTTTCGCACCAAGTGTTGCATTTATGCCGATCAGGAGCCGGCGCCGCCCAGCGTGGTGACGGCGCGGCGGTTCTGCGACCAGCAGGAGATGTCGTCGCAAACCGCGACCGGACGCTCCTTGCCGTAGGAAATGGTCTTCAGGCGCTGCGCCGAAACGCCCTTGGCGACCAGGAAGTCGCGCGTGGCGGCAGCACGGCGGGCGCCGAGCGCCAGATTGTATTCGCGTGTGCCGCGCTCGTCGGCATGGCCTTCGATGACGATGGCATACTGCTTGTACTGGTTCAGCCACTGCGCCTGGCGCGACAGCGTCGTCTGCGCATCAGCGCGGATCGAGGATGAATCGGTGTCGAAGAAGATGCGGTCGCCGATGTTGACGGTGAAGTCCTGGGCCGACCCGGGCGTTGCCGCGCCGGCGCCGTTGAGGCCGAGATCGGCGGCGCTGTTCGGCGTCTTCTTCGAGGCGCAACCGGTAATCGCGAGCATCGCGACCAGCGCGATCATGACCGGGTTTGTGGTAAGTGCTGCGATACGGCCCATGCCGCCTCTCCTTCGCAATTCGAGTGATTTCATTGATCGTCCAGTAACCACGTTTGGGTTAACCGGCGCTCAAGAAACACGGTTAAAATTTGGTTTCGGCTGCCGTCCACAACCGTTCTGCCGAGGGCTACTCAAGGGCGACAATGAGCGCGGACCGTAGGCGGAAATGCGGCCAAAACATGAAAAAGAGGGAATTGAAGAATTGAAGAGTTGAGGAATTGAGGAAAGAGATCACCTCAGCTTCTCTCTGAGATTGACCAGCATTCCGTAGATGCGGGCATAGGATTGCAACCAGTCGTCGCGTTGCACCTGTGTGATATACTCGAGGTCGAACGCATACGAAATCCACGTTTCCACTTCACTGCATGACCCTATGGCCATCGAAATGAAGCGTGCGAATTCGGGCTTGGAGCGGGTCTGTTTGGCAAAACCCTCAGCCAAATTGGCGCAGATCGCCTTGCTGGAACGACGTAGTTGATCGGCGAGCGCGTATTGCTCCATTTTCGGAAAAGCAAGCGTGGCTCTGTGTACCCCAAGGGAAACCGCATAGGCGCGCTTATAGACTTCCAAATCCCTCGCGTGCTCGATGTAGGCCCCCTGGCTTCTCCATTCTTCAGTTTTTCAACTCGTCAGTTCGTCAATTCCTCAGTTCCTCTATTCGAGCAGCGGCGACCAGGCCGGATCCGAGGCGAAGTTCGCCGTCGGGATCGACTGTTCGTTGCGGCCGGTGAGATCGACCGAAACAAGTTTTGGTCCGCCATTGGAATCGCGGAAGAACATCAGCACCCGGCCGTTGGGCGCCCAGGTCGGGCCTTCCTGCTGAAAGCCGGTGGACAGGATGCGCTCGCCCGAACCGTCGGTGCGCATGACGCCGATCTGGAATTCGCCGCCGGTCTGCTTGGTGAAGGCGATGAGATCGCCGCGCGGCGACCACACCGGCGTCGAATAGACGCCGTCGCCGAACGAGATGCGGGTCTGGCCCGAGCCGTCGGCGCCCATCACATAGATCTGCGCGCGGCCGCCGCGGTCCGACGTGAACACCACCTTGCTGCCGTCAGGCGAGTAGGATGGCGAGGTATCGATGGCGGTCGAATTGGTGAGCCTGGTCGTCGAGCGGCTTCTCAGGTCCATGGCGAAGATGTTGGAATTTCCGTCGTCGCGCAGAAGACTCATGATCACCTTCTGGCCGTCCGGCGAAAAGCGCGGCGCAAACGTCATGCCGGGGAAATTGCCGACCAGCTCGCGCTGCCCCGTCTCGATCTGCAGCAGGTACACCCGCGGCTGACCGCTCTCGTAGGACATATAGGTGATTTCCTGCCGGTTCGGCGAGAAGCGCGGCGTCAGCACGATCGACTTGCCGTTCGAGAGATAGCGGACGTTGGCGCCGTCCTGGTCCATGATGGCAAGCCGCTTCTTACGCGCATTCTTGGCGCCGGACTCGTCGATGAAGACGACGCGGGTGTCGAAATAGCCCTTCTCGCCGGTCAGCCGTTCGTAGATGGCGTCGGCGATGATGTGGGCGACGCGCCTGGTATTGGCGTCGTTGGCGAAGAACTGTTCGCCCGACATCTGCTGGCCGGCAAAGGTGTCCCACAGCCGGTACTGGGCGCGGACACGGCCGTCAGCCTCCTTGCCGACACTGCCGGTGACCAGCGCCTGCGCATTGATCACCTTCCAGTCCTCGAAGCGCGGCGTGGCATCCGGGTTCGAGATCTTTTCGATGAAAGCGCTTTTGTCGATCGGCGCGAACAGGCCGGAGCGTTTCAGGTCGGCACTGACGATGCCGGAAATCTCGGCGCCGAGTGCATCGCCACCCTGGAAATCGGTAATGGCGATCGGCAACGGCTCGACATTACCCTTGTTGACGTTGAGCTCAACGAGCGCCCGCGCCGGCAAGGTGGCGGCGGCAGTCATGCCCAGCGCCATCGCTACGATCATCAGGAGCGGCTTGAGGATGGATTTCATGTCTTCTCGCTTTTCTTCGCTGACTCTGTGGGCGCCGGGCCTAAAGGCCGAGCATCTCCCTGGGGTCGAAAGTGACCCGAACGTCGGACCAGATGTCTTGCTTGCCCGCGGGAACTTGCAAGCCGGCCACATCGCATTTCTGAACCGCGCGCACTGCACTTTCGTCAAACGGGCGGTTTCCGCTCGACTTTTCAACGCTCGGCCGGCCATCCAACTTGCCGGAGGCGTCCAGATTAAACCGGACCACGACGACGAAATTTTCCGAGCCCTCGAGCCCTGCCGGAAGCGTCCAGCAACCACCAAGCTGGGCTTCCAATGCCCCCTGCTCCGATTTCGAAAGCTTCTGGCCCTGATCCTTGTCGCCGCCGAGCGAAGACTGTTGGGTCGAGCGCTTGGCGCCGCCACCGGCCGGCTTCCGCTTGTCGAGCAGAGCCGAAATCTCGTCGGCGTTGAACTGCTTGTCGTCCGATTTCGGCTTGGACGAGGTTTCCTTGACCGGCTTGTCGGCGTCCTTGCGCTCCGGCGCCTTGGCGCTTTCGGCCTGGGCCGGCTGCGGCTTCGGCCGAGCCTCGGGTGCTGGCGCCGAGTCCGGAAGCTGCGCCTCCTCGGTTGGCGGTTGCTTGGCAATCGCCTCGGCGACGGCATCCGGCTTGACCTCGGGCTGCGGATCGATCGCGGCAGTCTTGTCCTGCGGCGGCGTGGGCGTCGGCTCCTTGGCCGGCGTCGGCTTGGGCTCGGTCTGCTTGACCGGTTCGGGCTTGACCTCCTCCTTCGGCTGCGGCACCGGCGCTACCTCCGTAGCGGGAATAGGCTTCGGCTGCTCCTTCGGCTTCGGCACGTCCTCAGGCTTGGGCTTTTCGACCGGCGTCGGCGCGGGTGGCGGAGCCGCCGTCATATCGACTGGCTGGGGCTTGGGCTCAGGTGTCGGCGGCTTGTCGGTGTCGACGCTGTTATCGCCGATTTTCTGGGCATCGGGAAGGATGTCGGGACGCTGCGTCGGCAGCGGCGCCGGCTTGTCGTGCATCACAGCCTTCTTGTCGCCTTGCAGGATCTGCGCCGTCGCTTCCATCGGCACGATCTCGACCGACACCGATTCCGCATCAGACGCGGGCATCGCGGGCGGCGAGGACAACGTGAACAGGCCGAAGGCCAGCGCCACCGTATGCAAGATCACCGATGTGGTGAGGCCGGTCCGCATGTTCTTGTCTACTGATCCTGTTCCTGCAGTGACAGGAGACTCATGTTCTTGTAGCCAGCGGCTTGGACATAGCCCATGACCTTCAGAGCCGCTCCATAATTGGTTGCCTTGTCGGCGCGAACGAAAATGCGCTCGTCATAGCCGGTCTTCGAAATCGCCTGCAGCTTTGCCACCAGTTCCTCGATCGGGATCTCGGTTTCCTGAATGAAAATCTGGCCGGCGGCATTGATTGATAGGGTAATCGGTTGCGTGTCGGCCGCAATCGGCTTGGCCTGAGTTTCCGGCAGATCGACCGGAACGCCGACCGTCAGCAACGGCGCCGCGACCATGAAGATGATCAGCAGCACCAGCATCACGTCGACCATCGGCGTGACGTTGATCTCCGATATCAGGGCGTGATGGCGGCCGCGCCGCCTGTGGCCGCGCCCGCCGCGTCCTCCGCCACCTGCGCTTACGGACATTCCCATGATCGTTCCTCAGGCCTTCTGCACGACTTTTTCATCGATTTGGCGCGAGAGTATGGCGGAGAACTCATCCGCGAACCCTTCCATGCGCACCGCGATCTTGCTCGCGTCGGACGACAGCTTGTTGTAGGCGATGACGGCAGGGATGGCGGCGAGCAGGCCGATGGCCGTCGCCAGCAGCGCCTCGGCGATGCCGGGCGCGACCACCGACAGGCTGGTGTTCTTCGACGCGGCGATCGCCTGGAACGAGGTCATGATGCCGATAACCGTGCCGAACAGGCCGATAAAGGGCGCCGCCGAGCCGGTGGTGGCGAGAAAGCCGAGCCGCCCTTCCAGCTTTTCCATCTCGCGGGTCAGCGCTAGATCCATGGCCTTGTCGATGCGGGTCTGCAGGCCGAGCGGCGATTTCGCGCCCTTCTCGAAGCTCTTCTTCCATTCGCGCATGGCGGCGACGAAGATCGCGCTCATGCCGGTCGTCTTGCGGTCGGCGAGCGTGCGGTAAAGTTCTTCCAGCGACTGTCCCGACCAGAACACCTGTTCGAAGCGATTGAGCGCCAGCCGCATGCGGGCATAGGCGACGAGCTTGTCGACGATGATCGCCCAGGTCCAGATCGAGGCGCAGAGCAGCCCGATCATGACCAGCTTGACCACCCAACCGGCCTGCATGAACAAGGCCCAAATCGATAAATGCGCGCCCGGTTCGGCGAGAGCGATGTTTTCCATGTTACGTCCTTAAAGATTTTCCGGGCGTGGCTGGCGGCTGGCCCATGGGCATCCCTTGTGGTCCGTTCGCGTTAAGCTGGCGGAATAACCCCAAATGCACCGTTGGCGGCCTTTTCGGGGCAAATATTGGTGAAAGGAAGGCGCTTGGATTCTCCCAATCTTAACCAATCCCTTCATGGACCGTTATGGTTAAGGATGGGTTAGGACGTACAGCGCGGCGCATTGCCGCGCCCCGACGAGCCGCCGGCGGTCCTGGCCCCCTAACCGAGAGCTCCGGGATCGTCCGCCTCTGAACCCTTATTTGCGCGTTCTGGGCATGAAGGCTGCGATCCAGTCCTTGGGAAAGCGCCGCGGCCGTCCGTTGTCGCCGACGATCGCCGCTTCGACCCGCGCCTCGACCAGCACTTCGCTGCCGCGCTTCAATTGCTGCGCCATGACGATCCGCGCACCGGAAATCTCGTCGGTGCGCGTATCGATGGTCAGGATGTCGTCCATGCGGGCCGAACCGCGGAAATCGATTTCCATGCGCCGCACCACCCAGACTATTTTCTCGCCATGTTTGCCCTCGGCAAGCTCGGTGTGGTGGACGCCGGCCAGGCGCAGATAATCGGAACGGCCGCGCTCGAAGAACTCGAGATAGCGCGCGTGGTAGACGACGCCGGAAAAATCGGTGTCTGCATAATAGACCCGCGCCATCAATCGATGGCCGAATTCCGTCAGCGCGCCGGAAAGCCCGGCGGACAATGCCGATTCACGGTGATCGTCCATTGCTGTCCTTTTGGCCCGACGGGCCCTGTTTTAAGCAACACCTGTTTTGCGCATAGACCGGCGATGATCAAGACCTGGAGGGCTGGGCCGGGGAACTGCCCGCACCGAAGCCATAAGCAGCGGAACTTACGGTTCTTCCTGGAACAGGCTGATCTGCTGCTGCGCCAGGTCCTTCGGCGCGTCGAGGCCGAGATGCCGCCAGGCATTGGCCGCCAGCACGCGGCCGCGCGGGGTACGCATGATGAAGCCTTGCTGGATCAGAAAGGGTTCGATGATGTCCTCGATGGCATCGCGTGGCTCGGAAAGCCCGGCAGCGATTGTCTCGATGCCGACCGGCCCGCCGCCGAAATTCCGGGCGATCATCGACAGATAACGGCGGTCGAGCGCGTCGAGGCCGAGCCCGTCGACCTCCAGCCGCGTCAGCGCCTCGTCGGCGACCTTGCGGTCGACATGACCGTCGCCGGCAACGCTGGCGAAGTCGCGCACCCGGCGCAACAGCCGGCCGGCGATGCGCGGCGTGCCGCGCGCCCGCCGGGCGATCTCCAAGGCACCGTCGTCGCCGAGCGGCATGGCAAGGATGCGGGCGCCGCGCCGCACGATCTGCTCGAGTTCCTCGACGGAATAGAAATTGAGCCTGACCGGAATGCCGAAGCGGTCGCGCAGCGGGTTGGTCAACAGGCCGAGCCGGGTGGTGGCGGCGACGAGCGTGAAGCGGGCAAGGTCGATCTTGACCGAGCGCGCCGCCGGCCCCTCGCCGATGATCAGGTCGAGCTGGAAATCCTCCATCGCCGGATAGAGGATTTCCTCGACCGCCGGGTTGAGCCGGTGGATCTCGTCGATGAACAGCACGTCGCGGTCTTCGAGGTTGGTGAGCAGCGCCGCCAGATCACCGGCCTTGGCGATGACCGGACCCGAGGTCGAGCGGAAATTGACGCCGAGCTCGCGCGCCATGATTTGCGCCAGCGTCGTCTTGCCGAGGCCGGGCGGGCCGACGAACAGCACATGGTCGAGCGCTTCGCTGCGCCCCTTGGCGGCTTCGATGAAGACTTTGAGATTGGCCCGCACCGCCGCCTGGCCGACAAAGTCGCCAAGCGTCTGCGGCCGCAAGGTCTGCTCGGCGTCCTCGCCGCGTCTGTCGGGAGCAATGAGGCGTGGCGAAAGGCTCATGCGAGCAGTTCCATACCGGCAATGGACCTTGCAGCCCGCTGGTCGAACGTGACCGTATGCGAGCAACCGAAATTTCGATTGTGCTCGGCTATCAGCGCATCAGCAAAGTCGACCTGGCTCGAATTCGATCGTTCGAGCGCGATCACGATGGCATCGAAATCCTCAAACACCAGCGTCTTGATCTTGAGCAATCTCTGGATCGCGGCCAGTATTTGCTCCTTTGGCTGCCGGTAACGCGAAAGCAGTGACCAACTGAATTCCACCAGCACAATCAAACTCACAAACCCGAGCTTGTCGCCGCTGAGGCTCTTACCGAAGGCGAGAGCCTTGGCCTGTTGCTCGGCATCATCGTTCAGCATCATTCGAAGCAGAACGTTGGTATCGATACCTATCGACGTCACGCGTCGCCCTCTTTTCCGCCCTGTGGCTTGTCACCAATAACGTGCTGGCCTACGGCCTCCCTCACAGCCGCATCGATCTCTTCCAGGGAAGCGGGACCGCCGGGTGGATCGCCGAGAAATCCGGCTAGGTCGGCGAAGTCGAGATTGCGCGGCGTCCCGACCAAATAGCCATCCATCACCGTCCAGGCGATCGTGTCGCCCGTCTTGAGCGACAAGGCGTCGCGGACGTCCTTTGGAATCGTGAGCTGTCCCTTGGAGGTCAGACTGGCATATGCGCCCATATTCTTACTCTTGAAAAAAATTCTTACCGATCAGATAGTAGTTGGAATTTCACTTTCCAGCAACGTCTCAGCGTGCCAGCTCCTTCAGCCCGAAGCGGATCAGCTTCGACGCGTCCGCCTCTTCGCCTGCCGTCTTCAGCGCCGCCGCCACTGCATTGGCGGCGGTGTCGCGCGAATAGCCGAGATTGACCAGCGCCGAGACGGCATCGGTGATCGGCGCCGAGGCGACGCCCTCGCCGAGCTCCTGCTTCAGGCCGATGGTGCCGGAGGCAGTGCCCGCATAGGCCGGCGCCTTGTTCTTCAATTCGGTGACGATGCGCTCCGCCACCTTCTTGCCGACGCCCGGCGCACGGCTGACCATGGCGATATCGCGCAACGCAATCGCATTGGCGAGATCGGTCGGCGCCAGCGTCGACAGGATTGCCAGCGCCACCTTGGCGCCGACGCCTTGCACATTGTTCATCAACAGCCGGAACCATTCGCGCTCCAGCACCGACTGGAACCCATAGAGCCGCAGCATGTCCTCGCGCACATAGGTCTCGATGAACAGCACCACCGCCTCGCCGGGCTGCGGCAATGCGGCCAGCGTGCGCGCCGAGCAATAGGCGACATAGCCGACGCCATGCACGTCGACGATGCAGAAATCCTCGTCGATCTCGTCCAGCGTGCCTTTTAGCTTGCCGATCATTTGAGCGTGCCGATCATGCCGGGTGGGTTTCCGGAGAGATGATATCGAGGTCCGGGAAATAGCCGCGATAGCGCGCAGCATTGCGCGTCAGTAGCCGATGTCCCGCAATGACTGCGTGGGCGCCGATAAAGAAATCCGGCAAGGTTCGTTCGCGAATGCCGCCGGCGCGGCGATAGCGCGAGTGCGTGACACCGGCGAGGAAGGCTGCTTCCCACGGCAGGAATTCGCGATCCATCTTGAGCATGTCGACTGCTTGGCGAAGGGCCTGTTCCGTTGCAATCAACGGCGCGAGCTCGGACCAGACGATTGCATTGATTACGAGTGCGCCGTCGCGCCGGCATGCGGTAATCGCGGATGCCGACCATTTCGTCTCCCGTCCGGCAGGACCCCAAACGTCGATCAGGACATTTGTGTCAATCAATGTCGAGATCTTCACGTGGGCCCCTCAGCCATTCCACATATTCATCCGCCGTCATGCCTCCCAGATCCAGCGTACCGGCCATACGGCCGAGCATCTGGCTGAATCTGCGCGAGGCTTCCTCCTCCGACACGTTTTCGTCGACGGCTATGACACGAGCCCCGTCCTGGGTGGGGACGAATTCCACCTCCGAGCCCGGGCCGACACCCAGATGATCCCGTATTTCCTTCGGGATGGTCACTTGGCCCTTGGTGGTAACGCGCATGGTAATACCTCGTTGGTATTACTTATTGCCCACTGGAGAACAAGTCAAGAACAACCTTATCCGGCCAGCATCGCCATCCTGTAGGCGATGCTCTGCCGGTGATGTGCGTGACAGATGGCGATGGCCAGCGCATCGGCGGCGTCGTCGGTGTCGAAAGTCGCCTTCGGCATCAGCACCTTGACCATCATATGGATCTGCTTCTTGTCGCCATGGCCGACGCCGATCACCGCCTTCTTGACGGCGTTGGGCGCATATTCGGCAACGGCAAGGCCGGCGCGCGCCGGCACCAGCATGGCGATGCCGCGTGCCTGGCCGAGTTTCAGCGTCGCCGCGGCATCCTTGTTGACGAAGGTCTGCTCGACCGCCGCCTCGTGCGGCATCGTGGCATGCAGGATCTCGGCAAGCCCGTCATGCAATTGGCAAAGACGCACCGCCAGCGCCGCCTTGTCGTCGGACCGTACTGTGCCGGAAGCGACGAAGCGCAGCGAATTGCCAAGGCTTTCGACGATGCCCCAGCCGGTGCGCCTAAGCCCCGGATCGATGCCGATGATGCGAATCGCTTCCCCCATCCGCCAAGTCTACCTTCGGCGGGCAGCGATGCCAGCGAAATGTGAACAAACCAGAAACGGGGCTCGTGATGTCCACAAAGCCTCTGAGACCGTTTCGAAAGGTCGCTCCGGCGAGTCATATGGTGGTGGTTTCGGGAACCGGAGCGCAGCGGACATTTGGGTCCGTGAGCCCACGCGTGATCCCGAGGGGATCATGCGCAATCAAAGTGCTGCAGCGTCCTTTGCGCGTCCAAAAGGACGCGGCGCTGCAGGTAAGCGGAGAAAACGCCGCCAGATGGCCGCTGGAGTAGAGTTTCCAAACGGTCTCTCAGCCGCGGGCGAAAGCCGTGTTGAGCAACGTGATCTGGTCGGAGACCGGATTGAGGCGACGGCTCGACTGAGGCACCTCGGCGAGGCCGCCATAGATCTCCTCGTCCATGCGGCGCACCAGCGCCTGCAGGCGCAGCGAGCGGTTGACGAGGTCGACGAAATCCGTCGGCAGCTCGGCCCAGCCGGGCGCCTCGTCATGCGCGGAGGCGGTGTCGAGACGCACCTTGGATTTTTCGGAAGCCACCTGATCGCGGGTCATCTCGCCGGAATTCGCCGCCCGCTGCAAAAGCAGCCACGAGGCGACCTGCATCAGCCTGGTGGTCAGCCGCATCGACTCGGCCGCATAAAGCGTCGCCGCCAGCCTCGACAGCTTCTTGGCCTCGGCGCGGCCCTTGCCGTCGAGATATTCGGCCGCCTGCTCGACCAAGCCCATGCCTTCCTGATAGAGCGGCTTGAAGGATTGGGAGAAAACCCGGCGCTCCGCCAGCTTGATGGTGTTCGCGCTCGCCTTCGAAGGCTCGTTCATCGCTGCGCCCCTGCACTTGCCTGACAGCCGGCCGATTCGGCTCTTGGCCGCCATATCCGGCAGCCTAAACGACTGAAGCTTGAAAATGCGCTTCGCTGCCGGCGAAGGCAAGCACATGTTTAACAAACGGTTAACGGCCGCATTTGGCCCAAGGGGCTCCATACCGGCGAACAAAAAAAGAGCCGCGGATAAGGCGGCTCTCAGGAGTTTAACAGGGAGGCGTCAAACAAAGTGGCTCCAACCACTCGGTAAGAATCCAGATCACTGGATGGACATAGTAAACGCCTGTAAAGCTTAACAAAGCCTTAACGCAGGGCATATTTTTCGATCAAGCGCCCAGCATCTGTGCCGTAACAGCACAGCTGGCCGGCTAAGCCGCCGCTCTCACCACCGGCTGGAAGTGGGGGCGACGCGCTTGCGCCACGGTTCCTCCAGATCGTGACCGACATACCGAAACAGACTCCGCTCGCCGCGCGACATCGTTCCGAAACAGGCGCCGCGCTAAACGCCCGCTCCTCGCAACGAGGCGGAGCAAAATTGCGCTCCGGCAATCATGAAAATTTCTCAAGGAGCGAACAATGGACTGGTACTCGGCCGTTAAATTTCTGCACATCGTCTCGGCGATCCTCTGGGTCGGCGGCGGCTTCACCCTGATGCTGCTTGCGGTACGCGCCGACCGCGCTGGAAACGTCGAAGGCATGTTGCAGGCGATGCGCGCCACTGGCGAGCTCGGTAACCGGTTCGTCGCGCCGATATCGATGCTGACATTGCTCTTCGGCCTCATCATGTGCGGCTTCTGGGTCGGCTTTTCCGATTTGTGGGTGCTGATCGGCCTTGCCGGTTATGCGACGACCTTCTGCATCGGCATGTTCGTCTTCAAGCCGACTGCCGACCGCATGGCAGGCATGATCGCCAAGGATGGCGTGACGCCGGCGGTGCTTGCCCAGGGCCAGCGCGTCCTCAATGCCGCGCGCTTCGACTATTCGGTGATGCTGATGATCATCGCGGACATGGTGCTGAAGCCGACACTGCACGACATCACCATTCTTGGCTGCATGGCGTTCGTGCTGGCAACCGGCGCTGCTCTCGCGCTTGGCAGGACGCGGCCGCTGCTGCCGAGTGCCGCCTGAGGTTTAAGGAATCCGGCGGCGGCCGCCTGGGGCCGCCGTCTTACAGAAGGCCGGCGATGCCGTCCCACAGAAGCTTGACCGCGACGACCGCCACGGTCGCATAGGTGAAGGGATAGAACAGCTCCGGCCGCATCCGCCGCACCAGCCAGGCGCCGGCGATTGTCGACAGCGGCGCCAGCGGCATCAGCACCGCCGACGCGGTCAAATTGGTGGTGTCGAACTGGCCGAGCGCGAAATAGGGGATGAGCTTCAGTGCATTGGTGACGGCGAAGAAGATCGCCGCGGTGCCGGACAGCACCTTCGGATCCAGCCTGATCGGCAACGCATAGACCTGAAAAGGCGGGCCGCCGACATGGGCGACGAAGCTGGTGAACCCGGCAACGGTACCCCAGAAGCCGGCGGCAACGCGGTTGGGCTCCGCCGCGTGGCCGGCACCGTGGCGGAGTTGCAAATAGAGCCAGCGCAGCACGAAGATCAGGGCGACCGCGCCGACGATCAGCCGGACCATCTCTTCGGTTACAAGTGCCGCCGTCAGCCAGCCAAGGGCAATGCCGATCACGGCACCCGGCATCATGTCGGCCAGCATCTTGCGGTCGAAGATACCCCACCATGTCCACACCGAGACAATGTCCATCAGGCACAGAATTGGCAGAAGAATTGCGGCAGCCTGAACCGGCGGCATGGTCAGCGCCATCAATGGCACGCCGACAAAGCCGACGGCGCCGCCGAAGCCGCCTTTCGACAGGCCGACGAGGATGACGGCCGGCATGGCCGCGGCATAGAACCAGGGATCGATGAGCAGGCCTGACATGGGGAAAGGAGGCTGGAGGGAAAGTTGAACTCTGGAATAGACCAGAAATGGCCAGACCGCGACCGCAAATACGTGGGCCACGCCACCGGAGCCCGTCACATATTTGGCATGTCGAGCGGCGGCGGGCGTCTCCGGATCGGCTGCGCCTTGATGATGGCGGTGCTGGTTTCGGCCTTGTCGGCGATGCGGTCGAGAATCCCGTCGAGCTCGCCGATCGAGCGGACGAACAGCCGGGCGACGAAGCAGTCATCGCCCGTCACCTTGTCGCATTCGCCGAATTCCGGGATTTCCTCGATCAGCTTCTGGACGATGTGCAGCTTACCGGGCAACGGCCGGATGCGAACGATCGCCTGCAAGGCGTAGCCGAGCGCCTGCGGATCGATGTCGATGGTGAATGCGCGAATGACGCCGCGATCCTCAAGCCGCCGAAGCCGCTCCGAAACGCTTGGCGACGACAACCCGACCTGCAGCGCCAGTTCCTTCAGCGAGGTCCGTGAATCCCTGACCAGGATATCGAGGAGCTTTCTATCGAGCTCGTCCAGCATTTTACAATTCCAAGAAAAAGCCGATGTTTACCTAATTAAATTAGGTTCGTTCTGCATATCACCAGCTACAAGTCATGGAAAGGCCCATATCTGCCGTGGGATTATAGAATCTCAACGGGTTTCGGGAGCATCCATGGACAACACGGTACGCGGCACGATCGAAATGACTGCGGCGATGGCGATCCTCGGCACGATCGGCTGGTTCGTCGTCCTGTCCGGCCAACCCATCATGGACGTGGTGTTCTGGCGCTGCGCCTTCGGTGCGGTAACGCTGCTGGTTATCTGCACGGCGCTGGGACTGCTGCGCGGCAGGCTGTCGCTTCGCATTGTCGCGATCGCGGCTCTCGGCGGTGCTGCCATCGTTATCAACTGGCTGCTGCTGTTCAGCGCGTTTTCCCGCGCGTCGATCTCGATCGCCACGGCTGTCTACAATACGCAACCCTTCATGCTGGTCGGTTTTGGCGCGCTCTTCTTCTCCGAACGGCTGACGGTGACCAAGCTGACCTGGCTCGGCATCGCCTTCGCCGGCATGCTGCTGATCGTGCAGGCCGCGCCCGATGCAGGCGATCATGGTACGGATTACTTTACCGGCATTGCGATGGCGCTGGCCGCGGCTTTCTTCTGGGCCGTTGCGGCTATCGTCACCAAGAAGCTCAAAGGCACGCCGCCGCACCTGATCGCCCTGATCCAGGTCTGCGTCGGCGTTCTCATGCTGGCACCTTTCGCCAATCTCACCCACCTTCCCGCCGATGCGCGGAGCTGGGTCATGCTGGCGACGCTCGGCATCGTCCATACCGGCCTGATGTACATCCTCATGTACGGCGCCATCCAGAAACTGCCGACGCATCTGCAGGGGTCGCTGTCCTTCATCTATCCAGTCGTCGCCATCCTCGTCGACGTCGTCGCCTTCGGCCACCGGCTGCATCCGGCGCAGATCGCCGGCGCCGCCGCCATCCTGGTCGCCGCCGCCGGCATGAACCTCGGCTGGTCGCTTTGGAAATCGAAAGTGCCTGCGTAGAGCCCGCAAGCGACCAGGCGAGGAGAATTTCGGCCAACGGTAGTCATGCGCCGAGCCCCGATAGATCTAGCCGGCAATCGTGATCCCCCTGCCGCCTGTTCAATCCCCGCACTTTGCTCTATGCCGCAATGCAACCATCTTCGCCCGGCATAGGCGATAACCGGGACCGAACACCAATGAATGACGCAACGCCCCCCAACCGCTGCCGTATCGTGTTGATCGCGCCGCCGAACGTGCCGGCCGAGCGCATCGCCGCAGCCTTCGACGGCGGTGACGTCGCCTCGCTGATCCTGCCGGAAAACGGCATGGACGAGGCCGCCTTCCAGGCCTTTGCCGAGCAGATCGTGCCGGTGGCGCAAGCGGCCGGCATTGCCGTCATCATTGCTGGCGACACCCGCATCGCCGGCCGCGTCCAGGCCGACGGCATCCATGTCGAGGTCGGCAAGGACGAGCTCGCCGAAACGATCGAACACTTCCAGGCCAGGATGATGGTCGGCACCGGCGGCGCCAAGACCCGCGACGACGCGCTGGAACTTGGCGAGGTCAGGCCCGATTATATTTTCTTCGGTCGCTTCGGCTACGACAACAAGCCGGAGCCGCATCCCCGCAACCTGTCGCTCGGGCAATGGTGGGCGGACGTGATCCAGATCCCTTGCATCGTCATGGCCGGATCCGATCTTGCCTCGGTGGAAGCTGTCGCCGCCACCGGTGCCGAATTCGTGGCGCTTTCCAGCGCGGTTTTCGCCGGCGACGTCGATCCGAAGACGGCGGTTGCCACCGCCAACGCGGTGCTCGACGAAACCGCACCGCGCTTCGAGGACTGACGTGCTCTCTCGGACGATCCTTTTCAGCGCTTTTCTCGCAACGGCCGTAACCCAGGCGATAGCGGCGGAACCCGTTCCGCTGCCGCAGCCGAGGCCGGATTCCAGCGAGCCTGCCGACAAGCCGTTTCTCCCACCATTGCCGCAGCCCGCCACCACGGCCCCTTTGCCGTCGGCCGATACCATCAACCCCGACCGCTTCGGCGCAAAACCGTCCGACGCCGCCTACGGCGCCTTTCAGCGCGGCCTCTACAAGACGGCCTACAACCTTGCGATTTCCCGTGCTCAAAACGGCGATCCGGCGGCACAGACGCTGGTGGCCGAGATATTGTCGCGCGGCCTCGGCGTGCCGGTCGACGCGGCAGGGGCGGCGAAGTGGTATGCGCTTGCCGCCGAGCAGGGCATCCCGGAATCGCAATTCCAGTATGCGCTGATGCTGCTCGATGGCCGCTACGTCAAAAAGGACGAGAAGGAGGCCTATGCGCTGATGCAGGCCGCCGCCGAAGCCGGCAACCGCCTGGCGCAGTTTAATTTTGCCCAGATGATGGTCGAACAGGAGCCCGGCGATGCCGGTATTGCCAAAGCCATATCCTATTACGAGCGCGCCGCCGCGACCGGGCTTGCCGACGCACAATATGCGATGGCACAGGTCTACGCCAATGGCGCCGGCGGCAAGCCGCGCGACGATGTCCGCGCCCGCGGCCTGCTGGCACAGGCTGCGCGGCAGAACTACGACACGGCGCAGATCGATCTCGCCACCTGGATGATCGAGGGGCGCGGCGGCGCCCGCGACCTGAAATCGGGCTTTAACTGGATGAAGCAGGCCGCAGAAGGCGGCAACGTCGCCGCCCAGAACCGTCTCGCCAAGCTCTACATGAACGGCATCGGCACCGATCCGGATCTGATCCTCGCCGGCGCCTGGTATGTTGTCGCCCGCCGCGCTGGGCTCATCGACCAAGAGATGGACGATTTCCTGCAGGGCCTGACCGACGAGCAGACGCAGCAGGCGCTGCAACGGGCCAATCGCCTGCCCTGACTGTGATCTCGCGACTCATTGCACCCGGACTCGCAAGCGCGAGGCTCATTGCGTATGATCGAGCACGACCTTGCCGAAGGGCGAGCCGTGTTCAAGGTACCGAAAGGCTTCGGCGGCCTGGGTCCACGGTACGACCCGGTCGATCACCGGTCTCAATCGGTTGACGACAATGGCGCGGTTCATCGCCTCGAAGGATTCGCGTGAGCCCACCGGTATGCCTCGCGCCCTGACCTGCCGGCGGAAGATGTCGAGCGGGTTGATGGCGCCGTCACTGCCGCCGAGATAGCCGATGACGTTGATCTGGGCGCCGCGCGCCGCTGCCCTCAGCGATTGTGTAAAACTCTGCGGTCCGCCAACCTCGATGATATGGTCGGCGCCGCGCCCATCCGTCAATCCCAACACGGCCGATGCCCAGTCGGGGACGCTGCGATAGTTCACGGCATCATGCGCGCCCAGTTGCTTTGCCCGTGCAAGTTTCTCGTCGCTGCTCGACGTCACGATGACGCGCGCCCCGGCAGCGGCGGCGAATTGCATCGCAAACAAGGAAACGCCGCCGGTGCCGAGACAAAGTACGGTGTCGCCGGGCTTGACGCTGCCCTCTGTAAACAGCGCGTGCCATGCCGTCACGCCGGCGCAGGGCAGCGTCGCCGCCTCGAAGTCGCTCAGATTGGCCGGCGCCAGCACCGCCGCCTGTTCATCGAGCCGAGCAAATTCGCTGAGCAGCCCGTCGATCGGGCCGCCACGTTGATAGGAGGGCTCGGCCATCGCGAAACTGCCGCCGACCCAGCGCTGCCAGAACGTGCCGCAGACCCGGTCGCCGATCTGGAACCTGCTGACCTCGGCGCCGACGGCTACGACTTCGCCGACGCCGTCCGACAGCGGCACCAGCGGCAATGCAAACTTCGTGTGATAGCTGCCGCGGACGATCTCGGCATCGCGGTAGTTCAGCGCCGTCGCCTTCACCTTCACAATCATCTCTTGGCGCCCTGGTTCAGGCATCGGCCGCTCGACCATTCTGAGATTCTCGAGGCCGCCCGGGCTCTGCAATTCGATCGCTTTCATCGTGTTCCTTCTCTGCTGGTCCTGCCGGAGGAAAATCGCTTGCCATCCATCGGATTTCAAATTCATAATGTTCAGCATAATTATGCCTCTCTGACATGTTCAGGTGTCTTGTGCTCGAAGAACTGAAAACACTGGCCCTCTTTGCCGAGGAGGGTTCGATTCAGAAGGTGGCTCGACGCCTGCCGTTGACGCAGCCGGCCGTCACCCGCCAGATCCAGCGGCTGGAGGAGATGCTCGGCACGGAATTGCTCGACCGCCGGCTAAAGCCGTCGCGACTGACCCCGGCCGGCGTAGAGGTGCTGGCACGCGGCAAGGACATTCTCGCCGCCGTCGACGCGCTGCGATCATTCGCCAGGGGCAACGAGCCGGAGGGTCTGCTGCGGCTCGGCCTCGCCCATGGACTTTGCGACAAAGCCGTGGCCGCCGCCATTGCTGATGCCGTGGCGCGGTTTCCGAAGGTTTCGCTGCGTCTGAAGAGCGGTTGGAGCCTTGAGCTGGCCGACCAGCACAAGCGCGGACAGCTCGACCTCGCCTTCATCCTGGACGGCGGCAATTCCAAAACTGGCGACGGCGTTGTCGGAACCGAGCCCCTCGCCATCATCGCCGCCGAAAACACCGGCCGGCAAGCCGACGTCAAGACCATGCCCTGGGTTCTCAGTCCTGAACCTTGCGACGCGCGCCGGCGGCTGGCGGCTGCCCTTGCCGAGGGCGGCCACAGGTTGATGGTCGGCGCCGAGATTCAGGACAGCGCGCTGCAGATCGACTGGGTTCGTCGAGGCCAAGGCCTTGGCCTGCTGCCCAAGCGGCTGCTGCAGGAAAAGCTGCCGGAGGGCATTGCCCTGGTCGACGCTCCCGGCCTCGAGCTGTCGCTGCGAATTGTCGTCTTGCGTTCGCCGCACCTGCATCTTTTAACAGAGGTAGCCGACGCCATGAGCGCGGCCGTAACCGCCATCGTCAGGACGGACTGAGGCTGCCGCGCCGCGCTGCCGGGCGAGCTTCGTTCCCGCTTCATCGGAAGGCGCTCCTTGCCTCTGCTAGCGATTTGTGGTCTTGGAGGCGCCAAATTGCCCTTTGCGGCGATCATCTCATTTCCGGATCACCTCACCATGGCCAAGATCAATGGCAACGAAATCCGTCCCGGCAACGTCATCGAGCATGATGGCGGCCTTTGGGTGGCGGTCAGGACCAACACCGTCAAGCCCGGCAAGGGCGGCGCCTACAACCAGGTCGAACTCAAGAACCTGATCAACGGCACCAAGCTCAACGAGCGCTTCCGTTCGGCCGAGACGGTCGAGCAGATCCGGCTCGATCTGAAGGATTTTTCCTTCCTCTACGAGCAGGGCGACGCGCTGGTGTTCATGGACACCGAAAGCTACGAGCAGCTCGAATTGCAAAAGGAGTTCGTCGGCGATCGCGCCGCCTTCCTGCAGGACGGCATGATGGTGACGGTCCAGCTCTATGACGAAAGGCCGATCGGCATTTCGCTGCCCGACCAGGTGACGCTGACCATCACCGAGGCCGACCCGGTGGTGAGGGGCCAGACGGCAGCCTCGTCCTACAAGCCGGCGATACTCGAAAATGGCATCCGTGTGCTGGTGCCGCCGTTCATCGGCTCGGGCGAGCGTATCATCGTCGATACCAACGAAATCACTTACGTACGCCGCGCCGACTAAGGCGTGATCCCGAAAAGTGGCAGACTTTTTGGATAGGATCACGCGTCAAAGCAGATAGGCGCAGCGACAGGAAGAAGAGCAATGGCGCGTTCCGCGATCCTCAATGTCATGGTCCAGGCCGCAATGAAGGCCGGCCGCTCGCTGTCGCGCGACTTCGGCGAAGTGCAGAACCTGCAGGTCTCGATGAAGGGGCCGGGCGACTATGTCAGCCAGGCCGACCGCAAGGCCGAAGACATCGTCTTTGCCGAACTGTCCAAGGCGCGGCCCGGCTACGCCTTCCTGATGGAGGAACGCGGCGTGATCGAGGGCGACGACGGCCAGCACCGCTGGATCGTCGATCCGCTCGACGGCACCACCAATTTCCTGCACGGCATCCCGCTGTTCGCGATCTCGATCGCGCTGGAGCGCCAAGGCCAGATCGTCGCCGGCGTCATCTACAATCCGGCGATGGACGAGCTCTACACCGCCGAGCGTGGCGGCGGCGCCTTCATGAACGATCGACGGTTGCGCGTCGCCGGCCGCACCAAGCTGGTCGATGCGGTGATCGGCTGCGGCGTGCCGCATCTCGGGCGTGGCCAGCACGGCAATTTCCTTGTCGAGTTGCGCAATGTCATGGCCGAGGTCTCGGGCGTGCGCAGCCTCGGCTCCGCCTCGCTCGATCTCGCCTACGTCGCCGCCGGCCGCATGGACGGTTTTTGGGAAATCGGCCTGTCGGCCTGGGATATTGCCGCCGGCATGTTGCTGATCCGCGAGGCGGGCGGCTTCGTCTCCGATTTTGCCGGCGGCCAGGACATGCTGACCGCCGGTTCGGTGGTTGCCGGCAACGAACTCATGCAACGCGCGCTGTTGAAGACGGTGAAGAAGCCGCTCCCAGCGCGCTGATGTAGTCGCGCCGCGCTGAAGCGCCGCAGTCGCAAAACCGCAACCAAAGCTTGAAATACTGTCCCGCGGCCGCCCAGATAAGGCGACGCAGGATCATCGATGACGAACAGCCGGCCCACATCCCAGAGCGAATTATCCCAGCTCGACATCCCCTTCATGGGGCGCTGGCATTACTCGCGCGCCGAGATCATCGCCGACGGTATCGTCCACGCCGTGGGCATCGTGCTGGCGATCTCTGCCGGCTCGACGTTGCTGGCACTGGCCGCCTATCGGACCGGCCCCGGCGAATATGTCGCCGCCGCCTTCTATGTGGTCTCGCTGCTCACCGTGCTGTCGGTTTCGCTGGCCTATAATCTGTGGCCGGTATCGTCGCCGGCGAAATGGATATTGCGGCGCTTCGACCATGCGGCGATCTACCTGCTGATCGCTGCGACCTACACGCCGTTCCTTGCCCAGCTCGGCGGCTCGCCGCTGGCTGTTTCGATGATCGTCCTGGTTTGGATCGCCGCGACGGTCGGCATCGCCATCAAGGTCTTTCTCCCCGGCCGTTTCGACCGGCTGGCAATCGTGTTCTATCTCGCCATCGGCTGGAGCGGCATCGTTCTGGTGGAGCCGCTCCTACGGACGCTGCCGGCGACATCGATCGCCCTCATCGTTGCCGGCGGCATCGTCTATTCCTGTGGCGTGATCTTCTTCGCCTGGAAAGGCCTGCGCTTCCACAATGCGCTGTGGCACGGCTTTGTCGTCACCGGCGCCGGCCTGCATCTGGCCGCCATGGTCGACTGCCTGGTCATTAACCGGCTTTGACCTCCGGTCGCGGACAGTGGCAATATTGCCAAGCGCCATTCAATTTCGTCACAATTCCGTTTAGAGTCGCAAACACAATGTGATCGGCGGCGATGGCATCGGAAACGGGGCACGGATGACTTTACTCAGATCCTTCGGCATGGGCAGGCGCTCCGACGTTCTGATCTACGACCCGCACAAATTGTCGAGCCCGCAGGTCTTTCTGCTGACCATGGTGATCTTTCTGTTCATCGTGGCCTTTATCGCCGCCATCCTGACCCGCCAGATCTCGACCGCCTTCGTCACCAATCCCGGCCTCAACGGCCTGATCATCGGCGTGCTGGCGGTCGGCATCCTGCTGGCCTTCGTCCAGGTCGGCCGGTTGTTCCGCGAGGTGCGCTGGGTCAATTCGTTCCGCGCCGGTTCCGAAACCACCGAACCCGTGCTGCTGGCGCCGATGAAGGCGATGATCGGCCGCTCCTCGACGATTGCCTTCTCGACCAGTTCGATGCGCACCATGCTGGATTCGATCGCCACCCGCCTCGACGAAAGCCGCGACACCTCGCGCTACCTTGTCGGGCTGCTGGTGTTCCTCGGCCTGCTCGGCACCTTCTGGGGCCTGCTCAACACGATCGGCTCGATCCGCGAAACCATCGAGTCGCTCGATCCCGGCACCGGCGACGCAGCGGCCGTGCTCGAATCCCTGAAGCAGGGGCTTTCCGCCCCTTTGGCCGGCATGGGCACCGCTTTCTCGTCGTCTCTGTTCGGCCTGTCCGGCTCGCTGGTGCTCGGCTTCCTCGACCTGCAGGCCGGCCGCGCCCAGACGCGCTTCTATACCGAGCTCGAGAACTGGCTGTCCTCGGTCACCGACCTGTCCTCCGACATCGTCGTTGCCGACGCGGCCAAGAGCGAACCCTCCGATGAAATCCGTCTGTTGTCGGAAAAGCTGCGCACCCTGCAGGAGAATGGCGGCGGCGCCAATCCGCGCGTCGCCACCGCCATGGCCAATCTCGCCGACGGCATTTCTGGCCTGGTCAAGAACATGCGCTCGGAACAGCAGATCATGCGCGACTGGGTCGAGGCCCAGTCCGACGAGCAGAAGGCGATGCGCAACACCCTGGAGAAGATCGCCGACGCCTTGAAGAAACCTGGAGTGCATTGACGTGGCGTTGGCACGAGGCCGGCGCTCCGACCGCCGCATCGATTACTGGCCGGGCTTCGTCGATGCGCTGTCGACGCTGCTGTTGGCGATCATGTTCCTGCTCACGGTTTTCGTGCTGGCGCAGTTCCTGCTCGGCCGCGAGATCTCCGGCAAGGACACGGTGCTCAACCGCCTCAACTCCCAGATCAATGAGTTGACCCAGCTCCTGGCGCTGGAGCGCTCGACGACGCAGGACAAGGAGGACACCCTTGCCAATTTGCAGGCCTCGCTGTCTGCATCGGAGGCGGAAAAGAGCCGGCTCGAACAATTGCTGGCGCAAGGCGCTGGCGCCGGCGACGCCGCCAACCAGCGCGCAACGGCACTTTCCGGCGAGCTCGACAGCCAGCGCCAGATCAGTCAACAGGCACTGAGCCAGGTTGAAATCCTCAACCAGCAGATCGCGGCGCTACGCAGGCAGATCGGAGCGCTCGAAGAAGCGCTCAACGTGTCCGAAACGCGCGATCGCGAGTCCAACACCAAGATTGCCGATCTCGGCCGCCGCCTCAACGTCGCGCTGGCGCAACGCGTGCAGGAACTGAACCGCTACCGCTCCGATTTCTTCGGCCGCTTACGTGAAATTCTCGCCGACCGCGAGAACATCCGCATCGTCGGCGACCGCTTCGTCTTCCAGTCGGAAGTGCTTTTCCCGACCGGCTCCGAAGTGATCAACGATGCCGGCAAGGTCGAAATGAAGAAGCTCGCCGATGCCATCATCGAATTGCAGAAGGAGATCCCGCCGGAGATCAACTGGGTGCTGCGCGTCGACGGCCACACCGACAACAAGCCGCTCTCCGGCACCGGCCGCTACCGCGACAATTGGGAATTGTCGACGGCGCGCTCGACATCGGTGGTCAAGTTCCTGATCGAGAACGGCGTGCCGGCCAACCGGCTGGTCGCGGCCGGCTTCGGCGAATTCCAGCCGCTCGACCCCGCCGATACCGAAGAGGCGCGCAACAAGAACCGCCGCATCGAGCTGAAGCTGACCGAGCGGTGATCTGCAAGCCTTTGGCTCGTTACATGCACCGGATCGAGCCGCCTCAAGTCGGCGGCATCTAGGGCACTGGTGCGGCAGCCGCAAGAGCTGAAAAAATTACCTTTTTTTAATTACACTTTGCCGCCACCGCCTTTTAGCCTTGGTCTGGGCCGAGAACCGCCGGCGGTGGAACCGCTCATCGCGACGCGACGGAACCTGACGGCCCGCGGCCGGAAGGCAGGAAAACCCAACCATCGCCTTCCCCAGTAAAGGAGACGCAACCATGCGCTTCTTCGCTCCCAGGAACCTCAGGACTGCTACGCTCGCCACACTTCTCCTCGCCGTTCCGTTTGCTGGCGCTTACGCCGGCCCGCGTGAGACGGCCTTGATCAATCAGATCCAGAGCGTGGAGACGGGTATCCAGGGCGCCATCCGGGCGAACAAGCTCGAGCCGGGCGAGGCGCGTGACTTGCGCACGCAGGTCGCTCAACTCGATCGGGCCGCCCAGAGGGCCGCGCGCGAGGGAACGATGCCGAGCACGCAACATCAGCAGTTGCTGGCGCAGCTCGACGATGTCAGCCAAAAGCTACGCGCTGATACCGGCAGTGCCTTCCTCATCGGCAACGGCGGCGATGGCGGATACTATCCTAACGGCTACGGCCCAAACTATCCAGGCGGCTGAGATCGGCCGCAGCGCCCGGCGCTGTGGCAATTGATTTTGCGTATGATCCTTTTCCAGTTTTCGGTTCAGGGATCATGCGCTAGCACAACGCCAACGCAATCAGCGCCAGCATTGCCGGCACTGTCTGGATGAACAGGATTTTACGGCCCGCCGTCGCCGCGCCGTAGAGGCCGGCGACGGCGACGCAGAGCAGGAAGAAGACTTTGAACTGGAAACCGGCTTCGCCGAGGTAAAGCCCCCAGATCAGCCCAGCTGCGAGAAAACCGTTGTAAAGTCCCTGATTGGCCGCAAGCACTTTCGAGGCACTGGCGAATTCCGGCGTCAGCTTGAATACCATGTGACCGCGCGGCGTGTCCCACAGCACCATCTCCAGATAGACGATGCAGAGGTGGATCACGGCCACCAGCCCGACCAGTACATTGGCGATCATGTTTCGTCTCCCCCATTGCGGTCTGCCGCCGCCAACGACATTGATCACGCACGCCACCGCTTCCGCAAGATGCCTTTCGGCCGTTGCGGCCGGCAGTCGATGCATCGGTCGCAGACGGTTTTCAGGGGTTGCCAACACTTTTCCATTGGTATCTTTTCCCGCCGTCAAATCAGCGGAACCCACCATGTCCTTTCAAAATCTCGACGACCTCGGCCACAAGCTCGAAGCGCTGGAACATGCCCTCGCCATTCTCGGCGCCGACGAGGCGACCCATATGGCGGTCGGCGGCGGCGAGAAGCGCGCAGAGGCAATGTCGGCGCTTGCCGGCATGCACCACGCCCAGGCGACTGCGCCGGAGATTGCCGATTGGATCGCGGCGGCCGAGCAGGAGGCGTTGAACGAAGAGCAGCAGGCCGCGGTCAGGGAGTTCCGCCGGCAATACACCAACCTGACCTGCCTGCCGGTCGAGTTCGTCGAGCGCCAGACGACTGTGCGCATGCGCTCCGAGCAACTCTGGCGCGACCTGCGCGCCAAGAACGACTGGGCCGGCTTCCTGCCGGCGCTCGAAGGCGTCGTGGCGCTGGTGCGCGAGGAGGCGACATTTCGCGCCGAGGTGCTCGGGCTCGAGCCTTATGACGCGCTGATGGAGCAATATGACCCGGGCAATCGCACCGCCGACATCACGCCTTTATTTGCTGAGTTGAAGACTTTCTTGAAAGGCTTCGTACCGGAGGCACTTGCCGTGCAGGAGGAGCGGCTGGCGAAACATCCGCTGAAGCCGCTTTCCGGCAGCTACCCCTTGGACAAGCAGCGCGAGCTCGGCCTCGCCATGATGGCCGCAGTCGGCTTCGACCTCACCCACGGCTCGCTGTCGGTTTCGCACCATCCCTTCTGCGGCGGTGTGCCGAGCGACGTGCGCATAACCACCCGCTACAAGACCTCGGATTTCCTGTCGGCGCTGATGGGCGTGCTGCACGAGACCGGCCATGCGCTGTACGAGCAGAACCTGCCGAAGGCGTGGGCGCACTGGCCACTCGGCAGAGCGCGCGGCATGGCGGTGCATGAAAGCCAGAGCCTGTTCGTCGAAAAGCAGATCGGCCGCAATCCAGAATTCTGGCGCTGGGCACTGCCGGTGGTCGAAAGACACCTTGGTGAGAGCTGGACGATCGACGACATCCTGCCGCATGTGCACCGGGTCGAGCGCGGTCTGATTCGCGTCGATGCCGACGAGGTCACCTACCCGCTGCATGTCATCCTGCGCTACGAGCTGGAGCAGGAGCTTGTCTCGGGGCGGCTGGAAGCAGCCGACCTGCCCGAGGCCTGGGATGCCAAGATGCGCGATTATCTCGGCCTGTCGACATCAGACAATCCGGCTGATGGTCCGATGCAGGACGTCCACTGGCCGGGTGCCGCCTTCGGCTATTTCCCCTCCTACACGCTGGGCGCCATGATGGCGGCGCAGCAATGGGCGGCGCTGACCAGAGATCATCCTTCAGCCGACGAAGACCTCGCCAAGGGAGATTTCGCCGCGATCAACGACTGGCGCCGCAAAAGGATCTGGTCGCAAGGCTCGCGCTGGTCGACGCCGGAACTGCTCGAACGCGCCACCGGCGAAAAGCTCAATGCCGTGCATTTCACCGATCACCTGAAGAAGCGGTACGGTAACTGAGTCGCTTCGTCTGTTCCTGGTTCTTGCTGCGGTGACCGCAGAAATCCGCGAAACTGGCCTTTACTTTGGTGGGAAAGCCTCTGAAAAAGGAGTTCTTCCAAGTTGGGCGAGCGTAGATGTCTGCCTGTTACAGTTTTCATGGGATGAAGTCTTTCTGGCCCCGCTTGGTATTTTTCATCTTGTTGATCGGCCTGAGTTCTCCGGCCATGTCCGACGACATGGTTCTCAAGGGCCCCGCGGAAAGCTGGGTAACGCAGGTTGATACTCCGGCTGCCGATCCCACCCGATCGGATCAAATCAAGAATGGCGTTTCATGGCTGCTCTCGGACGACCAGATCAAGCATCGCGCCGGCGGCTATGTCGAGTACTCGCGCACAGTCTATAGAATCGTTGACCGTCCCGGGCTGGATCGGGGCGCGAGTATCGATCTGCAATTCGATCCGTCCCGGCACAAGGTCACGCTCAACCATCTTCACATCATCCGCGACGGCGCCGTTTTGGACCGGCTGGAAGACGTCGAATTCGACATCTTCCGCAGGGAAAGAGATGCCGAGAAAGGCGTCTTCGACGGCTGGCTGACAGCACATGTCAACATCGATGACGTGCGCGCCGGCGACATCGTTGATTACGGATCGACCTATGAGATAACGCCGCTCGTCGGCAAGGATCTCTTCTTCAAGAATTTCTCCACCGAATGGGAAGAGCCGGTAGCGCTTATCCGCACGAGCATCATTTGGCCTTCGGGCCAGCCGCTCGAGACCAAGACAAGGGGGACCCAACTCAAGCCTTCGATCTCGTCGACAGGGCCGGACACGACCTATCTGTGGGAAATTCCAAACCCGAAACCGGTCAATGTCGAGGACAACCTGCCCGTGACATATCCAGGCTGGGGCTCTATCGATGTCGCATCGACCGCGAATTGGCAAAGTGTGGTCGATGCTGTTGCGCCCTATTACAAGCCAGCGACCGTTTTTCCCTCGGCTTTTGCCGCAAAGCTCGACGACATCGCACTGCGGCATCCCGTGCCCGAAGACCGGATGGTCGAGGCAATGCGGTTGGTGCAGGACCAGATCCGCTATGTAAGCCTGTCGATGGGTGCCGGTTCCTACATTCCGCGTGATCCCGCGACCGTCATCCTGAGCGGGTTTGGTGACTGCAAGGACAAGGCACTGCTGCTGGTTTCTTCGCTTGTGCGGCTTGGCATTGCTGCCGAGGTTGCCCTGGCCGATCTCGACGAAGGGCGGGCCCTGGACCAGCATCTGCCGGCGCTTCGCGATTTCGACCATGCCATCGTCAAGGCGAGGATCGGAACAAAGACATATTGGCTGGATGCTACCGACTATCTTCAGGGCGGCAAGGCGCCCAATCTCGCACAGTCGGACTACGGCTTCGCGCTGCCGCTTTCCAGCACCGGCGGATTGGAGAAGATGCCGAGTCCTGTGCTTACCAGCCCATCGATCCAGATCGCCGAGGACTTCGATTTTCCGCGGAAACCGGGCGATCCCCTCGTGCTGACGGTCTTCTCGACATATCAGGACGCCGATGCCGATTGGATGCGCGGCAATTTGGCCAGCCGGTCGCTGAGCGAGGTGTCGGACGCCTACCTGAAATACTACAACAAGCAATATCCGGGCATCCAAACCGTCGCCAAGCCGGAAATCGTGGATCGCCGCGACGACAACATAGTGAGCGTGAAGGAAAGTTATCGCTTGCCGGCAGAGGCGCTGGCGGCCAACGATCTGGCAAAGAATTTCCCGATCCGCGCGGCCGATCTCGGCAACAACTCTCTTCCAACCCCGACAATCGTCGACCGAACCGGGCCCGTCTCCATCGGCCCCCAGTTCTACCGGCGTCACAAGATAACGGTGCGCAACCTCAAGGCGAGGTTTTCCGGCGAGTCGATGAAAAACGTCGTGACGCCCTATCTGTCTCTCAAGGCGTCCTGGTCCAACACGCCCACCGAATTTCAAGTCGAATGGAACTTTCAGAGCCTGGCAACTGAAGTGCCGGCCAAGGCGATTGCCGACTATCTGAAAACCGTCGATGACGTCGCGGACGAAATCCGGTGGCAGTACGATTTTACCTATGAAGAGCCGCCTGCCGATGTGCAGCTCAGCGATCCGGCAAAGGAGCAGCGCCAGACCGTCGCCAGCATGCTTTTGTTGTCGTTGCTTGTCGGCGTTCCCCTGTTCATCGCCTATCGACGCGGCAAACGCCGAGCTTTCGGTAGCTGAAGAATCCCAGCGGTCGCTGGGGGACCTACTCGGCCGCGCCCCTGAAGGCATTCGCCCCGGTTTCGAACTGCAGCTTGGCCAGCCGCGCATAGATGCCGCCCTTGGCGACCAGGCTCTGATGCGTGCCTTCCTCGACGATGCGGCCGCCATCCATGACCAGGATGCGATCGGCCTTCAGCACGGTTGCCAGCCGATGGGCGATGACGATCGTGGTACGCCCCTGCATCAGCCGGTCGAGCGCCGTCTGCACCAGCGTCTCGCTTTCGGCATCGAGTGCCGAGGTCGCCTCGTCGAGCAGAAGGATCGGCGCATCGCGCAAAATGGCGCGGGCGATCGCCACGCGCTGGCGCTGGCCGCCCGACAGCGTCACCCCGCGCTCGCCGACCTGGCTGTCATAGCCCTTTTCGAGTTTCAGGATGAACTCGTCGGCAAGCGCGTCTTTCGCCGCCGCCTCGATCTCGGCCTGGCTGGCGCCAGGCCGGCCAAAGCCGATATTGTCGCGCGCGCTTGCGGCAAAGATGGTGACATCCTGCGGCACGATGGCTATGCGCGCGCGGATCGCGGCCGGATCGGCCTCGCGCAGATCGACTCCGTCGATGACGATCCTACCGGCTTCCGGATCGTAGAAGCGCAGAAGCAGCGAAAACACGGTGCTCTTGCCGGCGCCGGATGGTCCGACGATCGCCACCGTCTCGCCGGGTTTGACCTGAAAGCTGAGGCCATGGACGGCGGCGCGGTCGGGCCGGGCCGGATAGGAGAAGGAGACATCGTCGAAGCTGATCGCGCCTCTCGCCTTTGCCGGCAGCGGCTTCGGATCGGCGGGCGCCTGGATCGCGGGTTTCTCGGCCAGGATCTCGGTCAGCCGTTCGGCAGCGCCTGCTGCCTGGGACAGTTCGCCCCAGACCTCCGACAAGGCGCCGAGCGCGCCAGCAGCGAACACCGAATAGAGCAGGAATTGGCCAAGCGTACCTGGCGACAGCGTGCCGTCGAGCACGTCGCGCGAACCGAACCACAGCACCGCCACCACCGAGGAAAAGATCATGAAGATGGCGAAGAAGGTGAGAAAGGAGCGGGCAAAGATCGAGGCCCGCGCCGCTTCGAACGCTGCTTCCACGGCGGATGAAAAATACCCGGTGACAAGCTTCTCGTTGGTGAAGGCCTGCAGGGTGCGGACCGCGCCGATCTGCTCGCTGGCATAGGCGGTGGCATTGGCCAGAGTATCCTGCGCCAGCCGTGACTTGCGCCGCACCGAGCGGCCGAAGGCGACCAGCGGCAGCACGATTAACGGAATGGCCGCGATGACCAGGCCGGACAGTTTTGGGCTGGTGAAGACCATCATCGCCACGGCGCCAAGGCCGAGGATGACGTTGCGCAAAGCCACCGAGGCGGTAGCACCCACGGCCGATTTGACCTGTGTCGTGTCGGCGGCGAGCCGCGAGACGATCTCGCCCGACTGGGCCGTGTCGAAGAAGGAGGGCGACAGCGTCGTGACGTGGGCAAAGACATCGCGGCGGATATCGGCAACGACGCGCTCGCCCAGCGTGATGACGAAATAGTAGCGGCTGGCAGACGCCGCCGCCAGCACGGCGGCCATCACCACCAGCATGGCGAAATATTCGGCAATGAAGCTGGAATCGGAAGCGGAAAAGCCGTGATCGATCATCCGCCGCACGGCCAGTGGCAGCGCCAGCGTCGTCGCCGCCGCGACGGCCAGCGAGATGATCGCGCCGATGACCATTTTGCGGTAATGGGTGATGTAGGGAAACAGGCGCTGCAGCGGCCTCAGCGAGCGCCTGCGCTCGTCTGCATCGCCGCTGATGTTCGCCATGACCGTGTCCTTTGGCCTTTTGAGGTTTGCGCCATCAATATGCGCTTGCCGCGGCCTTGTGATTCAATTCCGGCTGATGTATAGGCTCGCCGACCGTTTTAGAAGCCGTGGCTCCTCAATAGCTGCGGCTTCGAGTTTTAAAAAGGGGCGCATCGACGCAGGCTTCAGCCCGTCGGCAGCACCCGGCAAGCCAGGAACAGAACCATGAAGACCGACATCCATCCCGACTACCACACCATCAAGGTCGTCATGACCGACGGCACCGAATACATGACCCGTTCGACCTGGGGCAAGGAAGGCGATACGATGAACCTCGATATCGACCCGACGACCCATCCGGCCTGGACCGGCGGCCAGCAGACCCTGCTCGACCGCGGCGGCCGCCTGTCGAAGTTCAAGAAGCGCTTCGAAGGTTTTGGCCTGTAAGGTCGAAGAACGCTCAAGCCGCATTGGCTGCCTGCAGATAAAAAACCCGCCCTTGTGGCGGGTTTTTTATTCAGCGGATCGTCGCGCGAACGAAATCGCCCTTGATGACGATCGAGGGTTTGGCGCCGGCGGTGTTGGGAAGCGAACTGTCGACGAAGGACGCCAATGCTGTCACCGAATAGCTGATCGGAACCTGCTGGCCGAAGGACAGCGTGGCATCCAGCGCCTTGCCGGCAATCGCGATGTTTTCGTCCTGCCGGATGCTGCCATAGAAGAGATTGACCTTCAGCGCCTCGCCCTTGAGATCGATGCTCGAAGCATGCCCGTCGAGTGAAACATCGGCGGCCTTGCCCGCGATGGCGATAGTAGAGAAATTCCCCGCCATGTTGGCTTGCAGCGCCGCTTGGTCGATCGACACGGAACTCTCGGGTTGGATGTTGGCGTTGATCTCGACCACGCAGTCCGAAGGATCCAGCCACGAGGAGGGAGCAACATCGATGCGTAGCGTCGAGGCCACCAGCTTCATGTCGCTGGCGGAACGGCAGTCACTGGCGAACCAACTCGAATACCAGCTCGCAAACCAGCCTTCACGGCGGCCGCTGATCGTCGCGTGGTAGGGTGCCGCGGACGAAGTGGTGAGCTTGACGGAACTGGCTTCGCCGGTGATGACGACGGCGCTCACCCCGACGAGATCGAGCGTCTTGGAGGCCTCACCGGTCGCCGGCGATGCCAGGGCAACGCCGGCAAAAGGCAGCAAGACGAGAATTGCGGATTTCATCATTGTCTCCGATCATGTTGGGCGGTCGCGACTGGACCGTGGCGTTGTCGAGATGATCTGAAACGTCGATTTCCGCGACCTTGATCGCGATCCGGGACGACCGCGAACGCAATCCGGGTCATTGTCGGCCGCTGCCCGCTTTGGAACCACGCTTGCGATCATGATCTTCATTCCCCTGCCATTCGTCGTTGCCCTGTTGCTGGTCATCCTGCTCGTGCAGATGGTCCGCCGAAACGAGGCCGATCTGCGTGAAAACATCGCCTTCATGCTGCTGATCGCCGCCTATGCCTTGCAGTCGGTGCTGATCGGCATTCGCTGGGGTTATGATGTCAGGGCAATCATGCCGTTCCAGTCGGTCCTGGCGACACTGATCGCACCCCTTGCCTGGATAGCCTTCAGCGGTTTGACGAAGGAACCGTCCGCGCATCGCCTGGCATCACTCTGGCCGCATTTGCTGCCGGCCTGCCTGGTTGTCCTGCTCCTGATCTTCTGGCGCGAGCCGGTCGGGCCGGTGATCATCCTCGTTTTCCTGTCCTATGGCGCCGCCCTTCTTTGGCTGGCGCTGGCCGGTCCGGATGTTCTTGTCGAATCGCGTCTCGACGGCGTCTTGCGGTCCTACCGATCGCTGTTGGTGACGGCGCTGGCGATCCTTGCATCGCCGGTCACCGACATCATCATCAGCTTCGACCTCGAATGGACAGGTGGCACTCATTCCGGCGCGGTGATTGCCGCCGCCAACGTCCTAGCGCTGATGCTGCTCGGCAGCGCGGCCGCTGTTGCCAGCGAAACCGCTGCTTCCGACGAAGAGGAAGTGGATGTGTCGCACGCCCAAACCACGCCACGGGTGACCAGCGAAGATTCCGCGGTCGCGGCGGCGGTCGACGCGCTGATGACATCGAAATATCTCTACAAGGATGTCGATCTCAACCTCGGGCGCATCGCCAGGCGGCTCGGCCTCCCCGCACGGCAAGTGTCATCGGCGGTCAATCGCGTCCACGGATCGAGCGTATCCCAATACGTCAACGGCAGGAGGATCGATGAGGCCCGCCGCTTGCTCGCCGCGACCGACGAACCGATCACCCGCATCATGCTCGACCCCGGTTTCCTCAGCAAATCGAACTTCAACCGTGAGTTCCTGCGCATCACCGGCCTGAGCCCGAAGGCATGGCGGCGGAAGTATCGGCCGCCGAAGGGCACGATGCCGGCCATCTCCTTGCCAGGCAAGGGAAAATGAATGCGCGCGGCGCCGGTCAGGCGCCGAGCAACTCTCGCAGAGCCATCCGCTTGTAGGCCGCAACCAGCCTGTCACCCTCTTGCCGGTCGACCGAAATCGCAAGCCGCATTGCGGCCTCGCCCATCTGCCAGATGAGAAATGCCGTGGTTTCCAGCGCTTCCGGATCGGCGGACGGCCGCAACCGCTTCAGCACCGTGGTGAGGAATTCGGCGTTGGCCCGGCTGTCGGCAAGCTCAAGCTCGCGCAATGCTTTGTCGGCCTGTGTCCCCGACCAGATGTCGCGCATCACCGGCTCGGCCAGGAATAACCGGTAGTAGATATCCACCAGCTCCGAAAACGCCTGGCGCAAGCCGTCGGCGTCACTGACGTCGGCAAGTGCCGCCGCGATGCAGGCCTGGCTTTCGGCGGTGTAGCGTTCGGCCAGCGCCCAAATGATTGCCCGCTTGTCCGGGAAGAACTGGTAGAGCGAGCCGATCGACACGCCAGCCCTCTCGGCCACCTCGCCCATGCGCATCGCATCGCTGCCTTGCTCGGCGATCAGCGCCGACGCTGCGGCCAGCATGCGCTCGACCCGCTCGCGGCTACGCTGCTGGCTCGGCGTTCGGCGCGGCGATGCGATCTGGCCATCCTGTGAATCCGATACGGCAGAGCCTTCCATCACTGTCTCCAGGCGAACAATCAACAAATTGGCTTGACTCGCAAAATACGAGGGTTTATCACGTTTGGCAAATGTGAGGATTGCTCACATTTGCAAACTGAGGAAAATCGACATGAACCCTACTGTAACGAAACCAACTTTGATCCTCGGCGGCACCGGCAAGACCGGCCGCCGTCTCGCCGAGCGGCTGACGGCGCGGGGCCTGCCGGTGCAGATCGGCTCGCGCTCGGGTACGCCGCCCTTCGACTGGGAAAATAGCACGACCTGGGAACCCGCGCTTGATGGTGTCGGCGCCGTCTACATCAGCTACTATCCTGATCTTGCGGTGCCCGGCGCGGCCGACACGGTCGGCGCCTTCTCTCGTCTTGCCGTGGAGTGTGGTGTGCGTCGGCTGGTACTGCTGTCGGGGCGCGGCGAAACGGAAGCACAGCGCGCCGAAGAGATGCTCAAAGCTTCAGGCGCCGATTGGACGATCCTGCGCTGCGCCTGGTTTTCCCAGAACTTCAGTGAAGGCTTCCTCGTCGAATCTTTGCAGGAGGGCGAGGTGGCGTTGCCTGTCGGCAGTGTGGGCGAACCATTTGTGGATGCCGACGATATCGCGGAGGCCGCCTTTACCGTGCTAACCCAGCAAGGACATGTCGGAGAGCTCTATGAGCTGACCGGGCCGCGGCTGCTGAGCTTTGCCGACGCGGTCGCCGAGATCGGCAGGGCCGCCGGCCGCGACATTCGTTTCAAGCGGGTTTCCTATGCCGAGTTCACCACCGCCATCGCCGAGCACGAGTTGCCGGCAGAGTTCGCCTGGCTGCTCAACGAGCTGTTCACCGAAGTGCTCGACGGCCGCAACGAAACGCTGACCGACGGCGTCCAGCGCGTGCTCGGCCGCGCCCCAAAAGACTTTTCCACCTACGCAACCGAAACCGCCGCCACGGGCATCTGGAGTGACTGACATGATCATGAAACTGCTTCCCACCCTCACCTTCGTCGCTGCCATTGGCTCAGGCGTTGTCGGCGGCGTTTTCTTCGCCTTCTCCAACTTTATCATGCCGGCGCTCGCCCGCTTGCCTGCCGGAGGCGGCATCGCCGCCATGAATTCGATCAACATCACCGTGATTACGCCGGCATTCATGACCGCGCTATTCGGCACCGGGCTGGTCTGTCTTGTGCTTGCCGCCGGCGCTCTTATCGGCTGGAGCCAGCCGGGCGCGTTCTGGCTTCTCGCCGGCGCCCTGATCTATCTCGTCGGCAACCCGATCGTGACGATGATGTTCAACGTGCCGCTCAACAACGCCCTGGCCGCCGTCGATCCGGCAAGCGCCAACGGCGCCGCGGTATGGGCCACTTATCTCAAGGACTGGGTGATGTGGAACCATGTCCGCACCATCACCGCCATCGTGGCGCTGGGCTGTTTTATCTTCGCGTGGCGGTGAATGCCGGGGCAAGAAGACCCTCAGGCAGGGTCCTTCGACTTATGACCCTTGCGATCGGCATGGCCGAGATCGCGATCCGGATCGATGACGTCGCGAACCAGTTGCTTGAGTTTTGCGGCGTCGGGAAAACCGCCGTCACGTTTGCGGTCCCAGACCAGCGTGTCATTGCAGGAAATGGTGAAGATGCCGCCGGTGCCGGGCACCAGCGCCACTTCGCCGAGATCGGTGCCGAAGGTGGACAGCAGCTCCTGCGCCATCCAGCCGGCCCTGAGCAGCCACAGGCACTGCGTGCAATAGGTGATGCGGACTGTAGGCAGCGCGTGTTGGGTCATGCCGCGCTGAGCTTCGCCAAGGTCTCCTCGTCGACCTCGAAATTGGCGTAGACGCTCTGCACGTCGTCGTCATCTTCAAGCGTCGCGACCAGCTTCATCAGCGATTGTGCCCGCTCCTCGTCGACCGCGATATTGGTCTGCGGCTTCCAGATCGGCTTCACCGATTCAGCCTCGCCGAGCGCGCCTTCCAGCGCCTTCGACACCTCGCCGAGATTCTCGAAGGCGCAGTAGATCGTGTGGCCTTCCTCGTCCGACTGGACGTCGTCGGCGCCGGCCTCGATCGCCGCGTCCATCACCTTTTCGGCGCTGCCGGCCGATGCCGGATAGTAGATCTCGCCGACGCGGTCCCACATGAACGACACCGAGCCGGTCTCGCCCATCGCCCCGCCGGCCTTGGTGAAGGCAGCGCGCACATTCGACGCCGAGCGGTTGCGGTTATCGGTCAGCGCCTCGACGATCAGCGCGACGCCGCCCGGCCCATAACCCTCGTAGCGCACGGCCTCGTAGGTCTCGGCATCGCCCATCGACGCCTTGTTGATGGCGCGCTGGATGTTGTCCTTCGGCATCGACACCGCCTTGGCGTTCTGCACCGCAAGGCGCAGGCGAGGGTTCATCGATGGATCGGGCGTGCCGCTCTTGGCGGCGACGGTGATTTCGCGCGCCAGCTTGGAAAACATTTTCGATCGCACCGCATCCTGACGGCCCTTGCGGTGCATGATGTTCTTGAACTGTGAATGGCCAGCCATGGCACCCCTGTCGTCTTCTCGGCTAGAGCATCCGCGGCCTGGTGAACCACCCGGCGCCTTGCAAAGTGCTCGAATTCAAAATCTCAGAACGTCCTGCTGCGTCCGGACGGACGTACGGCGCTCTATGTCGGAATGGCCGGCTTATAGATAAATCGGCTCAATTCGTCCAGCCGCGCCGTGGCAGACGACACGCAAGGGCTTGAGACCCGAAAAGGCAGGCTTCGGCGGCCGTTCACCCCTCCAGATCGGACTTCAGCCGGTCGAGAATGCTGATCGCGTGCGTGGCATATTGGCTGATCCAGCGGTCGTGGATGTGCTTGATCGGCAGCGCGTTGAGATGGTTCCAACGCTCGCGGCCCTCGCGCCGCGCCACGACCATGTCGGCCTCCTCCAGCACTTTCAGATGCAGCATGATCGTGCAGCGGTCCATGTCGGGGAAGGCATCGCACAACATGCCGGTGGTCTGCGGCGCATCCTTCAGCCGGTCCAGCAACTCACGCCGGCGCGGATGCGCCAGCGCCTTGAAAACATTGTCGTCCTGCGAATGGCTTGACATGTTAGGTTTCTATAACATATCGTTGAGCCATTCAAGGAAGGAGCTGTGGATATGTCTCTTGGATTCAGGGTTTCGGGCCGCATCGGCAGACCTGTCGCCGAAGTCTTCGACGCGGTCGTCAATCCGAAGAAGCTTAGCGGCTATTTCACTACGATCGGCGGCGCCAGCGCGCCGCTGGTGGCTGGTGCCGGTGTTGTCTGGTGGGGCAAGGTCCCCGTCGAGGTCGACGAAGTGATCAAGGACAGCCGCATCGTGCTGCACTGGGACGCCTCCGATGCCGACGGCAAGCCAGCCTACAAGACCCGCATCGAGATGAATTTCGAACCGCTCGATGATGGCGGCACCTTTGTCACCATCGCCGAGACCGGCTGGCGCGAGGACGCGGTCGGCCTGAAGAAGTCCTATCTCAATTGCGAGGGCTGGTCGCAGATGCTGGCCTGCATGAAGGCCTATGTCGAATACGGCATCAATCTGCGCGACGGCTATTATCGCAGCGAGATGAAGGGCGAGCCGGCCAACGAGAACAACATCTGAAAAACCACCAAGATGACGGAGGCCTGCGATGAAGCAAGTGACGCCATTTCTGATGTTCGAGGGCAAGGCCGAAGAGGCAATGACCTTCTATTGCGAGACGATCCCCGACAGCAGCGTCCTTGACGTCACACGTTACGGCTCCGGCGAAGACGGCCCGGAAGGGACGGTCAAGCTGGCGCGCGTGTCCATAAGCGGTCTGGAAGTGATGGTCTACAACAGCCCCGTGCACCATGCCTTCACATTCACGCCGTCGGTCTCGCTGTATGTGGATTGCTCCACGGAGGCAGAGCTGAACGGCATTGTCGAGGCCCTGGCCAAGGACGGCAAATTTCTGATGCCGCTGGACAATTATGGTTTCAGCCGCCGGTTTGCATGGCTCAACGACAGGTACGGAGTCTCCTGGCAAATCAATTTGGCATAGCGGGTTCTGGACCGAACCGGCCAATCGAACCTGAACACGGGAATGGAGCCAGCAAATGACCGCGAAGATCAGCGGCGGCATCAACATCGCCATGAAAGTGCCGCCACATCAATACCAGGCAACGATCGCCTTCTATCGCGACGTCATCGGCCTGAAGCCATTCACGGCCAAGGCGCCCGCTATCGGCTTTGAACTCGGTCCCAATCGCCTGTGGATCGACGAGGCGCCGATGCTTAGTCAGGCCGAGGTCTGGCTGGAACTGTTCACCGATGATTTTCCAGGCGCGGCGGACCATCTCGCCAAGGCCGGCGTCGTGCGCTGCGACGCCATCGAGGCACTGGGTGAAGGCTTTCGCGGCGGCTGGATCACCAACCCGGCCAACATCATTCACCTCGTGCGCGAACCCGATGCGTGGTGAACCGGGGCGGCGCCGTGGAAAGGAGGACGCTATGGAAATCCGTGAAACACCGACCGCCGAAGCCGGCATGCTGATAAGGCGGCCGGTCGCCGACGTATTCGAAGCCTTCGTCGATCCGGCGATCACGACAAAATTCTGGTTCACCCATGGCAGCGACAGGTTGGACAGCGGCAAGGAAATCCGTTGGGAATGGTACATGTATGGCGTCTCAACGACGGTCAGCGTCAGTGAGATCGTCGAAAACAAGAAGATCGTCATGCAATGGAGCGATCCACCGACCACGGTGGTGTGGACCTTCACCGAGATGCCGGGCGGCACGACCTTTGTCGAGGTCCGCAATTTTGGCTTTGCCGGCAGCGGCGACGAGCAGATCAAGCAGGCGATCGACTCGACGGGCGGCTTTGCGCTGGTGCTCGCCGGCGCCAAGGCGTGGCTCGAGCAAGGCCTGACGCTTGGCCTGACCGGCGACCGCCATCCGAAGGGTTTGCCGGCGCAATAAGGTCAGCCGCGGTGGGCCATCCTCAGTGCCCGCCGCCCTTTGCCTTCTTCCGCCGCCGCGCCAGCATGTTGAGCCCTTCGACCAGTGCCGAAAACCCCATAGCAGCGTAGATGTAGCCTTTCGGCACGTGGTAACCCATGCCGTCGGCGATCAGCGTCATGCCGATCATCAGCAGGAACCCTAGCGCCAGCATGACGATGCTGGGGTTCCTGGCGATGAAATCGGCCAGCGGCCCGGCCGCCAGCATCATCACGCTCACCGCCACGATCACCGCGATGTACATGATCGCGATTTCGTCGGTCATGCCGACGGCGGTGATGATCGAGTCGATCGAGAAGACGAGGTCGAGCAGCAATATCTGGAAAATGGCGCCGGCCAGCGACAGCTGCAGTGTTTCGCCCATCATCGTGTCCTGGTGATCATCGAGATCGACCGTGTGGTGGATCTCCTTGGTCGCCTTCCAGACGAGGAACAGGCCGCCGGCAATCAGGATCAGGTCGCGCCATGAAAAGCCGTGGCCGAAGGCGGTGAATATCGGCATCGTCAACTGGACGATGATCGAGATGGTGGCCAGCAGGATCAGCCGCATCACCAGCGCGGCGGAGATGCCGAGCCGCCGGGCGCGGGCTCGCTGCGCTACCGGCAATTTGTTGGTCAAAATCGAGATGAAGATCAGATTGTCGATGCCGAGCACGACCTCCAGCACGATCAGCGTCAGCAGCGCGACCCATGCCGTCGGGTCGGAGACAAAGGCGAAATGCGGCGCCAGGAATTCGACTAGCTGCATGGAGGTCGTCCCCTCTACGATCTAGAGCAGTTTCGCCGGCAATTGGGTATTGCAAGCGTCCATATCAATGTCACGACCAGAAGGAAGGAGCCGTTTCCTCCAGCCGCGGGCCGCGGCGAAACGGCGCGATCCGTTCAGTCAGGCCGCTACGGTCGGAAATGTCGACGCCGACGCCGCACAATGTCGCCGGTCCGGTCGACGCCTCGAAACGGCCTTTCGGCACCTTGGACAAAAACCGGTTGAGCGGCTCCTCCTTGTCCATGCCGAGCGAGGAATCGTAATCGCCGCACATGCCGGCATCGGAAATATAACCGGTGCCGCCATTGAGGATCTGGTGATCGCCGGTCGGCTGATGCGTGTGGGTGCCGACAACAAGGCTGGCACGGCCGTCGACGAAATGGGCGAAGCACATTTTTTCCGAGGTCGCCTCGGCATGGAAATCGATGACGATCGCATCGGCCTGCTCGCCAAGCGGACAAGCGGCAAGTTCGCGCTCGCCGGCCTGGAACGGATCGTCGAGCTCGGGATGCATGAACACCCGGCCCATGATGTTGGCGACCAGCACGCGCGCGCCGTTCCTGGCGATGTAGACGCCTGAGCCGCGCCCCGGCGTGCCTTTCGGGAAGTTGGACGGACGCAGGAAGCGTTCCTCGCGCGGCGCGAAAATCAGCGCATCGCGTTGGTCCCAGACATGGTTGCCGGTGGTGACGACATCGGCGCCGGCCGAGATCGTCTCGCGAAAAATCTCCTCGGTGATGCCGAAGCCGCCGGCGGCGTTCTCGCCATTGACGATGACGAAGTCGAGTTTGAAATCCGAGATCAGGCCGGGCAGTTGTTCCCACACCGCCGTACGTCCTGTCTTGCCGACCATGTCGCCGAGAAAGAGAAGTCTCATATAAGCGTGATCCTGAACTGAAGGTCAGCGAAGCAAAAAGCTGCATGACTTTCGGAAAAGACCATGCGTCCAGGAACTTATCTACAATTTCGGCGCGAACAGGCGCAACCCGCTCTCGGTGAGTATTTCCGGAATGATCACGTCATGCGGCTCGTCCGGCACCAGGGCCACCTCCTGGCAGTCGAAGGCAATGCCGATCAGCCGCGGCTGCTGTCCGTTGTCGGCCAGCCGCGCGATCGCCCGGTCGTAATAGCCGGCGCCGTAACCGATGCGGTGGCCGCGCGCATCGAAGGCGGCAAGCGGCACCAGCATCACCTGCGGATCGAGTACCTCGGCTTCCTCATGCGGCCCGACGGTGCCGAAGCCCATGTCGATCATTGGCGCGCCGCGCACCAGTTCGCGAAAAACGATGGTGGTCTTGTCGAGAATGGCCGGCAGGCAGAGCCTCGCGCCCTTCTCGCGCAAGGCAAACATCAGCGGCCGGACGTCGACTTCCGAGCGCATCGGCCAGAAGCCTGAGACGATCTGGCCCGGCTCGACGGTGATCTGGTCGCGCGCCGTCTCGGCCATTTCGAGTGCTGCCTCCACACGCCAGAACGGATCGAGCGCATCGCGGCGCCCGAGGGCTTGGTTGCGAAGATTTTTTTTCAGGTCTTTTGAGGAGGTCATGGAGCCAGGATAGAAAAAGTCGGATCTGGACGGGGTTTTGGGAGCGACGTTTCCTACCGCATGGCCCACTGAAATGTGAGTGACGATCCACACAACCGGTGGAGAGAGCGATCCCGGGAACCTACAAAGTAGGTGGGCGCCGTATGAGAAAACCCACGGGTCTTCCCAGGGACAGCTCCCTAGGGATCATTAAGGCCCCGGGGAAAATGTTCTCCTGCCGGGAAGCGCAGACCGTCCCCGCCAATATAGGCAGACGGCAGGCCCAGCGCCAGAGAGACGACACGCTTCGAGTCTTAAATCGACGCAGAACCCCTCAACGAGGTCAGCGCCGGCAAAATCCCCGCTTCGCCAGCAGCGCCTTGCACACCGAAGGCCGCGTCCTTAGGGTCGCGCGATGAACCCGGGAGCAAAAATGCGTTTCGAAGGCACGGCAGCCTATGTTGCCGACAAGGATCTGATGGTGGCGGTCAACGCGGCGATCGCGCTGGAGCGGCCGTTGCTGGTCAAGGGCGAGCCCGGCACCGGCAAGACCGAACTTGCCCGCCAGGTGGCGGCAGCGCTCGGTCTGGATCTGATCGAATGGCACGTCAAATCGACCACGCGGGCGCAGCAGGGTCTCTATGAATACGATGCCGTCTCGCGGCTGCGCGACAGCCAGCTCGGCGACGAGCGCTTCAACGACATTCGCAATTACATCAAGCGCGGCAAATTATGGAATGCCTTTGCCGCCGGCAAGAAAGTCGTGCTTCTGATCGACGAGATCGACAAGGCCGATATCGAGTTCCCCAACGATCTGTTGCAGGAATTGGATAGGATGGAGTTCTTCGTCTACGAGACCGGCGAGACCATCCGCGCCACCGTCCGGCCGATCGTCATCATCACCTCCAACAACGAGAAGGAATTGCCGGACGCCTTCCTGCGCCGCTGCTTCTTCCACTACATCCGCTTCCCCGACGTCGACACTTTGCACAAAATCGTCGACGTGCATTATCCCGGCATCAAGCAGAAACTGGTGCGAGCGGCATTGACCCAGTTCTATGAGATCCGCGATGTGCCCGGCCTGAAGAAGAAGCCGTCGACCTCCGAGGCACTCGACTGGATCCGCCTGCTGGTCGCCGACGACATCGCGCCCGAGGACCTGCGCGCCGACCCGAAGAATGCGTTGCCGAAACTGCATGGCGCGTTGCTGAAGAACGAACAGGACGTGCATCTGTTCGAGCGCCTGGCCTTCATGGCGAGACGGCAGGGGTGAGGGGCTGGTCAGTCGGAAGCCGACGAAAGCCCTCGGACAGCGGTTTCCCGTCGCTGGACCGTTGCCCTTGGTCAGGGACGGAGGCAGCTTCGGGTTGCCGAGTTCAGAGGGAAATGAAATGACCGAGATCACCGTCCGCCCATTGGCGCAATCCGACCATGCCGATTGGCGGCGTCTGTGGACCGCCTATCTCACCTTCTACGAAACCAAGTTGCCGGAAGCGGTTTACGCCGTCACCTGGAAGCGGCTGTTCACGGCGGGCGAGTTCGAGCCGAAAGGCTTCATCGCCACCCTCGACGGCAAGGCCGTCGGCCTGACGCACTATCTCTACCATCGCTCCTGCTGGTCGGAGATAAACAACTGCTATCTGCAGGACCTGTTTGCCGACCCCGATGTGCGCGGCAAGGGCGTCGGCGCCGCCCTGATCGAAGCGGTCAGGCAGGAAGCCGGCAAGATCGGCGTCAAGAACGTCTACTGGATGACGCACGAGACCAACACCACCGCACGCAAGCTCTACGACCATGTGGCGCGCAGGACCGGCTTCATCGAGTATGATCTGCTGTAGACCGTGAGATGTTCATCCCCTTCTTCCTCGAACTGAAGGCAGCGCGGGTTCCGGTCTCGCTCCGCGAATATCTGTCGCTGCTGGAGGGGCTGGAGGCCGGGCTGGTCGACTATGATGTTGAGGGCTTTTACTATCTCGCCCGCGCCGCTCTGGTGAAGGACGAGCGCCACATCGACCGCTTCGACCAGGTCTTTTCGCACATCTTCAAAGGTGTCGAGGCGCGGGCTGGCGAAAACCCGGTCGATGTCGCAAACATCCCGGAGGAATGGCTGCGGAGGCTCGCCGAAAAGCACCTGACCGATGAGGAGAAGAAGCTGGTCGAGGCGCTGGGCGGCTTCGAAAAGCTGATGGCGAGGCTGAAGAAGCGGCTGGAGGAGCAAAAGGGCCGACATCAGGGCGGTTCGAAATGGATCGGCACCGGCGGCACCTCGCCCTTCGGCGCCTATGGCTACAATCCCGAAGGCGTGCGCATCGGCCAGCACGAAAGCCGCAACCGCCGCGCGGTAAAAGTCTGGGACAAACGCGAGTTCAGGAACTTCGACGATGCCGTCGAACTCGGCACCCGCAACATCAAGGTCGCGCTGAAGCGCTTGCGCCGCTGGGTGCGCGAAGGCGCCGAAGAGGAATTCGACCTGCCAGGGACCATCCACGCCACCGCCGAGCACGGATATCTCGACGTTAAGACACAACCCGAACGTCGCAATGCGGTCAAGCTGCTGATGTTCTTCGATGTCGGCGGCTCGATGGACGACCACATCAGGAGCGTCGAGGAGCTATTTTCGGCTGCCCGCGCCGAATTCCGCCAGCTCGAATATTTCTATTTCCACAACTGCCTCTACGAGGGCGTGTGGAAGGACAATCGCCGCCGCCATGCCGAGGTGATTCCGACCTTCGATCTCCTGCATAAATATGGCCCCGACTACAAGGTGATCGTCGTCGGCGACGCCTCGATGAGCCCCTACGAGATCGCCCATCCCGGCGGCTCGGTCGAGCACTGGAACAAGGAGGCCGGCGCCGTCTGGCTTGGGCGGTTGCTGCAGCAATGGCCAAATGCCATATGGCTCAACCCGGAAGCCGAGAAGAACTGGGGTTTTACCCATTCGATTGCCATGATCCGCGATATTTTTGACGGCCGCATGTTTCCACTGACGCTCGCCGGCCTCGAAGCCGCGACGAAGCAACTTTCAAGGAAGCACTGAATGGATCCACGCAAAACAGGAAGGTCGACCTGTTTCCTTTGCCTGCAATGCGGTGTCCAGTTCGCGGCGACAGCGACGCCGCCGCGACATTGCCCGATCTGCGAGGACGAGCGGCAATATGTGCGTTGGGAGGGCCAGGCCTGGACCACGCCGGAAGAGCTCGCCGCCGGCCATCGGCTCGCGATGAGAGACGACGCCGGCGTGCTCGCCTTCGGCATCGAGCCGCGCTTCGCCATCGGCCAGCGGGCATTGCTGGCGCAAACGCCGCACGGCGATGTGCTGTGGGACTGCATTTCGATGGTCAGCGACGAGGCGGTGGCCGAGATCAACCGCCGGGGCGGCCTCGCCGCGATCGCCATTTCCCACTGCCATTATTATTCGGCAATGGTCGAGTGGAGCGAGGCGTTTGGCGGCGTGCCGATTTATCTGCACGCCGATGATTGTCAGTGGATCATGCGGCCGCATCCGGCGATCATCAGCTGGCAAGGCGAGACGCGCGCCATAAACCCGTCGCTGACGCTCATCCGCTGCGGCGGCCACTTTGCCGGTGGCCAGGTGCTGCACTGGAAGCGCGACGGCGGCAATGCCATCCTGGCCGGCGACATCGTGCAGGTGACGCCGACTCGCCGCCATCTCAGCTTCATGTACAGCTACCCGAACTACATCCCGCTCAACGCTTCGAAAGTGCTCGGCATCAAGGCCGCGCTGGAGCCTTTCGCGTTCGACCATATCTATGGCGCGTGGTGGAACCAGAACGTCATCGGAGATGCAAAGGCGGCATTTTCAGCATCGGTTGCGCGCTATCTCGCCGCCATCGCCTGAGGAATTCTTCGCGACAGGATAGAAATACGGGCAAACGCGGTAACAAATCCCTATTTCAGGCGAAGTTGGGAAGGCAACCCAAATAGCGACCTAAGCTAAGAGGAAAAAATGGACAGCCACACCTACCCCGTTACCCGCACCGACGCCGAATGGCGCGCCCGGCTGACGCCTGAGCAATATGCGGTGATGCGCAACCACGACACCGAGCGGCCGGGAAGCTGCGCCCTGCTGCACGAGAAGCGCGCCGGCACCTTCTCCTGCGTCGGCTGCGACCAACCCTTGTTTGAATCCAAGCTGAAATTCGAGAGCGGCACCGGCTGGCCGAGCTTCAACGACCCGGTGCCGGGTTCGCTCGAGACTACTGTCGACCGCAGCTACGGCATGGTCCGCACCGAATGCCATTGCGCCCGCTGCGGCAGCCATCTCGGCCACGTCTTCGAGGACGGCCCGCCGCCGACCGGCCTGCGCTATTGCATCAACGGCGTGGCGCTCAAATTCGAGCCGGCCGCCTGATCGTCAGGCCACGACCACCAGGATCAGCCACAACGTGGCGCCAAGCGTCATCAGCGAGGCCTTGGCGCCACTTGATTTTCCGGCAGTTCGCCAAACGGCAAAAGTCAGGAAGATGTTGTAGGGCACCGGCGCGAAATGCACCGCCAGAACCAGCGCAAGCGGCAACTTCAGCCCGAGCAGAATGAGCGCCGCCACCGATGACGCGACGTTGATCGCTGTGCCGACAACAACCAGGTCGCGCCAGAACAGCCGATCGAGCGGCACGCCGCCGAGCCAGCGTGAGCGGAAGAAGGCGGCAACGCGCGACATGATCGTCATCGATCCACCGGCTCCCTCGCTCTGCTCACCAGCGCAACCCTTCCACACGGATTGCGTCTGGAAACCCTGCTTTATTCCTGACCCAGAACTTCGGCAATCGCGCGCTCGAAACGCGAGGCTTCCGTCACCAGCCAGTCGGTCATCGCCGGCCAATTGTCTTCGGCAAAACAATTCACCCGCCACATCGAATTGATGCCGAGGCCGTCGCAACTTTGTTCTGGCCTGAGCTTCAGCCTGTCTTCGATGGCCGGCTGGAACGGCTTCAGCCGCGACCAGGCTTGCGTGGCACCGAACTTCTCGTTGCGGCCGAAGAAGACGCCGACATGATTCTGCGCAGGCGCGACGTACATGGAAAGGACCAATGCGAAGTCGGGCAGCCCACGCTGCCAGAACCACGGTCCACGCCTCGCCAGCAGAGCCCTTTCATCCGGATGCCGTTCCGCGAACAGCGTCCAGAAGCTGCGTTGGCGGAATTCAGAGGCGCGGCGGGCGCCAAAATCGAATTCGCTCATGGTTCGAACCGTCGAGGGGCGCCGCAACCGGCGCCCAAGGCTGTTATCGGCCTACACCATTCCAAGCGCGGCCTTGTACAGATCGAGGATGGACTCCTCTTCCTGCCGCTCGGCCTGGTCCTTCTTGCGCAGCCGGATGATCGACCGCATCGCCTTGGTGTCAAATCCGGTGCCCTTGGCCTCGGCGAACACTTCCTTGATGTCGTCGGCAATCGTCTTCTTCTCTTCCTCGAGCCGCTCGATGCGTTCGATGAAGGCGCGCAGCTGGCCGGCGGCAACAGTCTGGCTGGTTTCGGTGATGTCGTCGGCCATATTCTTCACTCCGCGTCGTTTCTCGCCGCGACTCACGGGGACCCGAGCGGCGAATTGCAGCGGTTCGATGCCCGACCGGGCGCGGCGGGTCAAGGTGCTATCGATGCGGCATGAAGGGGCTGCTGCCAGGCGCCGACAAGGCTCTCTGATGCCGGCCTATTTCACCCGAACGCGATCAGCAGATCCTTGGCATCGATCTGGTCGCCGGCCTTGACCAGCACCTCGGCGATGGTGCCGTCGCGTTCGGCATGCAACGCCGTTTCCATCTTCATCGCTTCGATCGACAGCAGCACGTCGCCGGCCTTCACCGCCTGGCCGGCAGCGACCACAAGCGCCGAGACGACGCCAGGCATCGGCGCGCCGACATGCGCCTCATTGCCCGGCTCCGCCTTGCGCCGTGCCTTGGCAGCGGAGGCGCCATGCGCCCGGTCCGGCACCTTCACCCGGCGCGGCTGGCCGTTGAGCTCGAAGAACACGGTGACCATGCCCTTTTCGTCGACATCGCCCATGGCAAGGCAGCGCACCACCAGCGTCTTGCCTTTTTCGATGTCGACGAAAATCTCGTCTTCCGGCTTCATGCCGTAGAAATAGGTCGGCGTCGGCAGCACGCTGACCGGCCCGTAGGTCTCCTGCGCGGCGGCGAAATCCGAAAACACCTTCGGATACATCAGCCACGACGCGAACTCGAACTCACTGAGCTTGCGCTCGAGCTTTTCCTCGACCTCCCTGCGGCTGGCCGTGAGGTCCGCCGCCTTGAGCAGCGAACCCGGCCGCACCGTGATCGGCTTTTCGCCCTTCAGCACCTTCTTCTGCAATGGCTTTGGCCAGCCGCCCGGCGACTGGCCGAGGTCGCCGCGCAACATCGACACCACAGAATCCGGGAAGGCGATGTCCCGCGCCGGATTCTCGACGTCGGCGACGGTCAGGTCCTGGCTGACCATCATCAGCGCCATGTCGCCGACGACCTTGGACGACGGCGTCACCTTGACGATATCGCCGAACATCAGATTGACGTCGTGATAGGTCTGCGCCACTTCGTGCCAGCGCGTCTCCAGCCCAAGCGAGCGCGCCTGTTCCTTGAGGTTGGTGAACTGCCCGCCAGGCATTTCGTGCAGATAGACCTCCGATGCTGGCCCCTTCAGGTCGCTTTCGAAGGCGGCGTACTGGTTGCGCACCGCCTCCCAGTAGAACGAGATATTCCTGATCCATTGCGGGTCGAGGCCCGGATCGCGCTCGGTGCCCTTCAGCGCCTCGACGATCGAACCCAGGCATGGCTGCGAGGTGTTGCCAGATAGCGAATCCATCGCCGCGTCGATGCCGTCGACACCGCTCTCCACCGCTGCCAGCACGGTGGCCGCCGACAGGCCGGATGTGTCGTGCGTGTGGAAGTGGATCGGCAGGTCTGTCGCCTCGCGCAGTGCCTTGAACAGCACGCGGGCAGCACTCGGCTTTAGAAGCCCCGCCATGTCCTTGACGGCAATGATATGGGCGCCCGCCGCCTGCAATTCGCTGGCCAGGCCGACATAGTATTTCAGATCGTATTTCGCCCGCGCCGGATCGAGTATGTCGCCGGTATAGCAGATCGCCGCTTCGATCAGCTTGCCCTCGGCGCCGACCGCATCCATGGCCACACGCATGTTCTCGACCCAGTTCAGGCAGTCGAACACGCGGAACAGGTCGATGCCGCCAGCAGCGGCCTGGTGGACGAAATGCTGGACGACGTTGTCGGGATAGTTGGTATAGCCAACGCCGTTGGCGCCACGCAGAAGCATCTGCAGCAGAAGATTGGGTGCTGCCTCGCGCACCAGCGACAGCCGCTCCCATGGATCTTCGGTGAGGAAGCGCATGGCGACGTCGAATGTTGCGCCGCCCCAGCATTCGAGTGACAAAAGCTGCGGCAGAGCGCGCGCATAGGTGCCGGCGATGCCGGCGATGTCATAGGTGCGCACACGCGTCGCGAGCAAGGATTGATGCCCGTCGCGCATTGTCGTGTCGGTGACCAGCACCTCTTTTTGCTCGCGCATCCACGCCGCGAATTTCTCCGGCCCGAGCACGTCGAGCTTCTGCTTGCTGCCGTCAGGCACATTGCCGTTGAGATATGGCACCACCGGTGGCGCCGCATCTGCTTTTGGCTGCGGCCGGCCGCGCGTCTCGGGATGGCCATTGACCGAAACGTCGGCAAGATAGTTGAGCAGCTTGGTCGCGCGGTCCTGCCGCTTCACGCTGGCGAACAGTTCCGGCGTCGTGTCGATGAACTTGGTGGTGTAGGAATTGTCGGCGAAGCTCCGGTGATTGATGATCGCCTCGAGAAAGGTGAGATTGGTCGCCACGCCCCGGATTCGGAATTCGCGCAACGCCCGGTTCATGCGGGCGATGGTCTCGGCCGGCGTCGGCGCCCACGCCGTCACCTTTTCCAGCAATGGATCGTAGAAGCGGGTGATGACCGCGCCCGAATAGGCGGTGCCCCCATCAAGGCGGATGCCGAAGCCGGTGGCGCCGCGATAGGCGGTGATGCGGCCATAGTCGGGGATGAAATTATGCTCGGGGTCTTCAGTGGTGATGCGGCACTGCAGCGCGTGCCCGTTGAGCCTGATGTCCTTCTGCGTCGGCACGCCCGATTCCGCCGTGCCGATGGCAAAGCCGTCGAGTATGTGGATCTGTGCTTTGACGATGTCGATGCCGGTCACTTGTTCGGTGACGGTGTGCTCGACCTGGATGCGCGGATTGACCTCGATGAAATAGAATTTTCCGGTATCGGCATCCTGCAGGAACTCGACCGTGCCGGCGCCGATATAGCTGGTTTCGCGCGCGATCCTCAGCGCATAGGCGCAAAGCTCCTCGCGCTGCGACATTTCGAGATAGGGAGCCGGCGCCCGCTCGACCACTTTCTGGTTGCGGCGCTGGATCGAACAATCGCGCTCGAACAGATGCACCGCATTGCCATGCGTGTCGCCCAGCACCTGCACCTCGACATGGCGGGCGCGCTCGATCAGCTTCTCGAGATAGACCTCGTCCTTGCCGAAAGCCGCCTTCGCCTCACGCTTGCCTTCCATCACCTCGCGGGCGAGATCGGCCTCGGAGCGGATGGCGCGCATGCCGCGGCCGCCGCCGCCCCAAGATGCCTTGAGCATCACCGGGTAGCCGATCGTCCTGGCGAGTTCCTTCACCGCCGCCATGTCGTCCGGCAAGGGATCGGTGGCGGGAATTACCGGCACACCGACTTCGATTGCGAGATTGCGGGCGGCGACCTTGTTGCCCAGCCTGCGCATCGTATCCGGCTTTGGCCCGATGAAGATGATGCCGGCCGTGGCGCAGGCCTCGGCGAATTCCGGGCTCTCCGACAGCAGGCCGTAGCCTGGATGGATGGCATCGGCGCCCGAAAGCCTGGCGACGCGGATAACCTCCTCGATCGACAGATAGCTTTCGATCGGCCCCATATCCCTGGTCAGGTGCGGCCCGCGCCCGACCTGGTAGCTTTCGTCGGCCTTGAAGCGATGCAGGGAGTATTTGTCTTCCTCCGCCCAGATCGCCACGGTTTTGAGGCCGAGTTCATTAGCCGCGCGGAAGACGCGGATGGCAATTTCGGAGCGGTTGGCGACAAGGATCTTCGAGATTGCCAAGGACAGGGCTCCGGACACGGGGAAGGGAACTGCCGGACATGATTAGCGCGAAAATGCTGCAGTGCAAACAAAATCGGGCAGCGGCTAAACCGATTTAAATCAACTCGATGCCGTCAAAACGGAAATGCCCGGCGCAAGCGCCGGGCATCTCCAAAATTATCGTCGTCGACAGGCTTACATCTTCTGGATGTAGGTGTACTTGCCGTCGTCGCCCTTCTTCCACTCGTACATGACGTAGCCGGGCAACGTCGGATCGCCCTTCGCGTCATAGGAGAGGTCGCCCAGAACGGTCTTGAACGGACCCTTCTCATGCAGCGCCTTGGCAACTTCCTGCGGGTCGTTCGACTTGGCAACGGTGGCTGCTTCGGCGATCGCCTGCATGGCGGCGTAGGAGTAAAGCGTGTAGGCCTCCGGTTCGAAGCCCTGCGCGCGGAACTTCTCGACGAGTTCCTTGTTCGTCGGGATCAGACGCGGATCCGGGCCGAACGTGTTCAGCGTGCCCGCAACTGCGTCGCCAGCGATCGAGGCCAGCTCGTTCGACACGATGCCGTCGCCGGAAACCAGCGTCGCCTTGAGGCCCTGGTCAGCCGCCTGGCGGATGATCAGGCCGGCTTCGGTGTGCAGGCCACCCCAATAGATGATGGAAACGCCGGCTTCCTTCATCTTGGCGATCAGCGCCGAGAAGTCCTTGTCGCCGACATTGACGCCTTCGTACATGACTTCCGTCAGGCCGGCTGCGTTCATCGCCTTCTTGGTCTCATCGGCAAGGCCCTGGCCGTAGGTCGTCTTGTCGTGGATGACCGCGATCTTGGCATCCTTGAAGTTCGCCGCGAGATAGGCGCCGGCGATGCTGCCCTGCTGGTCGTCACGTCCGCAGGTGCGGAACGTGTTCCACATGCCGCGTTCGGTGAACTTCGGATTGGTCGCGGCCGGCGTGATCTCGAGGATGCCGTTTTCCGCGTAGACTTCCGACGCCGGGATCGAGACGCCCGAGTTGAAGTGGCCAACCACGAACTTGACGCCGTCGCCGACGAACTTGTTGGCGACCGAGATGCCCTGCTTCGGATCGGAGACGTCGTCGCCGACCGAGAGCTTGATCTGCTCGCCATTGATGCCACCGGCCGCATTGATGTCGGCGACGGCCTGTTCGGCACCCTTCTGCAGCTGCGCGCCGAAGGCGGCATTCGGACCGGTGATCGGACCGGCGACGCCAACCAGGACGTCAGCCCACGCGCTGCCGCTGAACGCGATCAGCGCGGTCAGGGCGACGGCGGACAAAAGTGATTTTTTCATGTAAAACGCTCCCATTTACGGAGTGGGCGTTGGATGATGCTTTCATGCGATGCCCACTTTTACTCGCAGAAAACGTACTTTGCCGATTTTCAGGCACTTGTCACGCCGATTCATCCCCGAAACGGCGTTAATCATGAACGTCAACCTTTCGGCTTCCAGCTCAAAACCGATGCTCTTTCATAGAGCCAATTATACTGTGTCACCATCTGGTTTGTGCGCGTGTATTGATAGCCGATGAAGCCCAATATCATCAGTACGATCGTATCCACGATATAGTAATGCAGCGAGAACATCGTGCCGCCGAACAGCGCGTGATGAATGAACCTTACGCCAATGCCAAGGCCGAGCATGTAGGCGAACAATTGGAGGAAGCTGCGCCATGTCTGGGCGCTGGCCTTGCCGGTCATCCATGCCGCCCAGCCGCCGAGCAGGCAGGTGACGAAGAAGAACTGCCAGATCGAGGGTTCCTCGTAGAGAATGCCCTGCATGATGAAGTCTCCTGAACTCAGTGGTGGCCGCCTTCGAGATAGGCGGCGCGCACTTCCGGATTGGCGAGCAGCTCCTTGCCGGTGCCGCTCATCGTCACATTGCCGTTGACCATGACATAGCCGCGCGTCGCGAGCTTCAGCGCGCCGAAGGCGTTCTGCTCGACCAGGAACACTGTCAGCCCTTGGGTCCGGTTCAACTCGCGGATGGCGTCGAAGATCTGCTTCACGATCAGCGGCGCCAGGCCGAGCGACGGCTCGTCGAGCAGGAGCAGCTTCGGCCGTGCCATCAGCGCACGCCCGATCGACAGCATCTGCTGTTCGCCGCCCGACAGGGTGCCGCCGCGCTGGGCGATGCGTTCCTTCAGGCGCGGAAACAGCGTGAACACCTTCTCGACGTCCTCGTCGTAATGCTTGAGGCCGTCGAGGCTGGCGCCCATCTGCAGGTTTTCCATCACCGTCATGCGCGGGAAGATGCGCCGGCCCTCCGGCGACTGGGCGATCCGCATGCGCGCGATCTCATGCGTTGGCATCTGGGTAATATCGGTGCCGGCGAAGGTGATCGTGCCCGCCCGGGCCCGCGGAGCACCAAAAATGGTCATCATCAGCGTCGACTTGCCGGCGCCGTTGGCGCCGATCAGCGCCACGATCTCGCCCTGCCTGACGGTGACGTCGACACCGTTCAGCGCCCTGATGTTGCCGTAGTAGGTCTGGACGCCTTTGATATCGAGCAGCGTTGTGCCGGCCATCACTTGCGCCCTCCGCGCTTGCCCGCAGGTGCGGCAGCAGTCTTGCCGGCAACTGTTTTCGCAGTTTTCCCGGAAGCGTGGCTCGTTTCCACTTTCCCGGCGTCGACGCGGCGCGAAAATTCCGTCTCCTTGCCGGCGGCGAGAAGCTTGGCCTGACCAACCCAGTCCTCACGGGCGATGCGTCCGTCGAAGGCGAGATAGGCCTCGACGGCCGCGACGTCGGCTTTCTTCCATGCCGCGATCTGGTCGAAATGGAAGATGCCGTGCTGGTTAAGCTTCTTCTCGTTGACCGTGCCGATGCCCTTGATGCGGGTCAGATTGTCGGCCTCGCCGCCACGTGGCGCTGTGAGCCGGTTCGAAACGCCCGCGACCTTCGACTTGGCCGGCGCCTTAGCCGTGGAGGGTTTCGCGGTCGGCTTAGCTGCAGCGGGTTCCGCCTTGGCCGGGGGAGCGGCGGCTTGCGCTGCTGCCTTGCTTGCCGCGGCACTCGACTTTGCATCGAACTGCCCGGCTTTCGAGGCGCCTTTCGACACGGTCACGCGCTCGCCCTCGCTGTGGCCGATCGTATCGGTCACCGGTCCGGCGAGATACGAAGACGATGTGCCTGGGCCGTGCGCGGAATCGGGACCGGTGTCCAATTGCTCGATGACGTCCTCGTCGCCGACTTCGGTCAGTACCGTCTCGACTTCCTCGTCTTCGACGCCGAGATAGGCAGCGATGACGCGCGGGTCCGTGCGTACCGAATGCGGGCTGCCGTCCGATATCTTGCGCCCGTATTCGAGCACCACGACGTGGTCGGAAATCTGCATGACCACCGCCATGTCGTGCTCGATCAGCAGGATCGAGGTGCCGGTGTTGTCTTTGATGTCCATCAGCAGCGCGTTGAGCGCCATTGATTCTTTCGGATTGAGGCCGGCAGCCGGCTCGTCGAGGCAGAGCAACTCCGGACCCGTGCACATCGCCCGCGCGATCTCGAGGCGTCGTTGCGCGCCATAGGGCAGGTCGCCGGCCGGGTCGTCGGCACGGTCGACGAGATCGGCCTTCTCCAGCCAGTGCCTGGCCAGTTCGACCGACTCGGCCGATGCCTTCCGGTAGCCGCTGAAGCCGAACAGGCCGAGCACGGTGTAGCCGGACGCCTTCATCAGCTTGTTGTGCTGGGCTACCAGCAGGTTCTCGAGCAGCGTCATGCCCGAGAACAGGCGGATGTTCTGAAAGGTGCGCGCCACCTTGGCGCGTGCCGGGATTTCATGGTTCGGCAGGCGTTCGAGCAGATAGCTCGAGCCGTCGCGCCTATTGAGCGTGAGCATGCCTTCCGACGGTTTGTAGAAACCGGTGATGCAATTGAACACCGTGGTCTTGCCGGCGCCGTTCGGTCCGATCAGCGCGGTGATCTCGCCGCGCTTGGCCTGGAAGGAGAGATCGCCGATGGCGACCAGACCGCCGAATTTCATCGACAGATGGTCGACCTGCAGGATGGCATCGTTCATGGGAGATGGGTTCGTATCACTCATCAGCCGTGGCCTTCCTTGGTGAAGGAGCCGGATACGGCCTTGCTCTTCTTGAGGAAGGCTGTCGGTTCACGGCTGCCGACGAAGCCGCGCGGCTTCCACAGCATGACGATGACCATGGCCATGCCGAATAAAAGCATGCGGTAGAGTTCCGGGGTGAAGTCGGGGCCGAAGACCTGCTTCAGGAAATCGAGTTCGCGCAGCACCTCCGTGCCGCCGATCATCACCATGGCGGCGACGGCGATGCCAACCAGCGAACCCATGCCGCCAAGCACGACCATAGCCAGAATGATGGCCGACTCCAGGAAGATGAAGGATTCGGGGCTGACGAAACCTTGCCGTGCCGCGAAGAACGAGCCGGCGAAGCCGCCGAACATGGCGCCGGTGGCAAAGGCAGTGAGCTTGGTGGTGGTGGTGTTGATGCCGAGCGAGCGGCAGGCGATCTCATCCTCGCGCAGCGCTTCCCAGGCGCGGCCGACAGGCATGCGCCTTAGCCTTATCGTGACGAAGGCGGTGAGCAGGCAGAGCCCCAGGATCAGATAGTAGAGGAATATCTTGTAGTAGGCGCTCGATGTGGCGATATCCAACACCTTGGCGATATAATTCGGATCCGAAACGTTGAACGTCATCAGGCCGAAAAAGGTGACCTTGGGGATGCCGGAGATGCCGGCCGAGCCGTTCGTAACCTCGCGCCAATTGATCAGCACGAGACGAATGATCTCGCCGAAGGCAAGCGTCACGATCGCCAGATAATCGCCGCGCAGACGTAGCACCGGAAACCCGAGCAATACCCCCCAGAAGGCGGCCATGGCGCCGGCGGCGGGCAGCAGGATCCAGAACGACAGGCCAAAATGCGTGCCGAGCAGCGCATAGGCATAGGCGCCGACCGCGTAGAAGGCGACGTAGCCGAGATCGAGCAGGCCGGCGAGGCCGACGACGATGTTCAGCCCCCAGGCCAGCATCACATAGATCAGGATCTGGATGCCGAAATTGTCGACCCATTTCAGTGAACCCTGGAACCCGCCGGCCATCGACCCTGCGTACACGGCAAGCACCGCCACGACGATGATCGGGTAGAGCGCCAGTGCGGTTATGCCCAACGCCGAGAAATGGGCGAGGATGAAGGTGCGGAAATAGAACAGCACCGAGGCCAGCGCATAGATGATCGCCAGCGCCCGCGCGAAGCGCGCATAACCGGCGAGACCCGGCCCCAGCAAACCATCGAGCGAGCCGGCCAGCAGCGCCAGCACAGCCACTACGACGACGGCAGCAATGAAATACGGCAACCGGAAGAACCGCGTCGCCACGCTTTCCGGCAACAGCCCCGTGGCGATGTCGGCAATCTTCTGGTTGGCCAGGAAGGGCTGGCCGTAGGCAACGTAGAGAAAGCGGCCGAGCATGGTGGCGATCACCACGGCGGCGAGCAGGCCCCAGCGCTGTACGAGGATCAGCTCGTTGGAGATGTTCTGATCGGTCCGCAGGCCGATGAACAGCACGAACAGGCCGAGCGCGATGGCACCAGCATAAAGCGCCTCGCGCGTGGCGCGTTGCACTGGGGTGGCGACGACGCCGCGCTCCGGAGATACAGTGACCGCCATGACCTCAGACCTTTTCGACTTCTGGCCGGCCCAATATGCCGGAAGGCAGGAAGATCAGGACGATCGCCAGGATGGAGAAGGCGGCGACGTCCTTGTAGTCGATCGAGAAATAAGCCGACCACATGCTTTCGATGAAGCCGATCATCAGCCCGCCGAGCACGGCGCCGGGCAGCGAGCCGATGCCGCCGAGCACCGCCGCGGTGAACGCCTTCACGCCGGGCGTGAAACCGTCGGAGAAGGCGATGACGCCGTAATACATCAGGAACAGCGTGCCGGCGACGGCAGCAAGGGCCGCACCCATGACGAAGGTGATCGAGATGGTGCGGTCGACGTCGATGCCAAGCAACGCCGCCATCTTGCGGTCCTGCTCGCATGCCCTTTGCGCCCGGCCCAGTGAGGTCTTGTTGACCAAATACCAGAACAGCGCCAGCAGCAGCGCGGTGACGATGACGATGATGATCTGCTTCAGCGATACGCTGATGCCCTCGATGTTGTAGACCGTGGACACCATCGGCGGGATCGGCTTGTTGCGCGGCCCTTGCGTCACCTGGACGAAGTTCGACAGGGCGATCGACATGCCGATCGCGGTGATCAGCGGCGCCAGCCGGAACGAACCGCGCAAAGGCCGGTAGGCCACCTTCTCGATCGTCCAATTATACAGGCTGGTCAGCAGCATCGCGACGATCATCATGATCAGCAGCGCGATCACCACCGGCAAGGAATAGAACAATGCGCCGAGAATGAGGAAAACGATGAGGGCGGTGAATGCCCCGACCATGAAGATGTCGCCATGGGCAAAATTGATCATGCCGATGATGCCGTAGACCATCGTATAGCCGATCGCTATCAGCCCATAGATCGATCCCAGCGTCAGCCCATTGATAAGCTGCTGGACAAAATACTGCATGCTGTCGTGGCTCCCCTGGAATGTCGCCCATGCAGACGCATTCCTTTTCGTATTTCCCCTAGTCGTAAAGTTTCGAGCCCGGATTGCAACGTGATTTTTCGATGGCTATGCGTGTTTTCGCCGCACGCCGTCCGATTGCCCGTTTTATTCCCGTCCGGCCCCTGGACCATCGCGGACCCTACCATTGGCCTAACGCAATGTCTTTGACGATTCAACCGCACCATGCGCCTCGTTTCGAAGAAATCGCCGTCAAAATAAGTTGATGAGCGGGATCGTTGCGTCGTTGATCGCAATCCGTTTACGCTCTCTTTTTTCCCCTGCGTCAGCGTTTTTTCTATTTGACGACGAAGCCGTGCGCGAACGGGTCGCGGTCGTCGATGAAGATCGTGTTCAATCCGGTCATCCGTGCCCAGCCGCCGATCGACGGAATGATCGCCGGCTTGCCGGCGACGGTGACCTCTTTTTCCACCCTGCCCTTGAACAGCGAGCCGATGATCGATTCATGGACGAAGTCGTCGCCAACCCCAAGCTTGCCCTTGGCGTGAAGCTGCGCCATCCGCGCCGAGGTGCCGGTGCCGCAGGGCGAGCGGTCGATCGCCTTGTCGCCGTAGAAGACGGCGTTGCGGGCATCGGCTTGCGGGTTGGTCGGCGCACCGGTCCACAATATGTGCGACAGCTTGTCGATGCCGGGATTCTCCGGGTGGACGAAGGAATATTTCTCGTTGAGCCGCTGCCGCACCACCGGGCTCCAGGCGATCAGCTCGCCCGCCGAATGGTCGGCCATGTCGCGATAGTTCGTTTGCGGTTCGACGATGGCGTAGAAATTGCCGCCATAGGCGACATCGACGCTGATCTCGCCGAGCCCGGGGCATTCGACCGTCAGTCCCTCGGCATAGAGGAAGGACGGCACATTGGTGATGCGCACCTCCTCGACATAGTCGCCGACCTGCTTGTACTCGGCGACGACCAGGCCCGCCGGCGTATCCAGCCTGAGCACGCCCGGCGTCTTCGGCTTGATCAGCCCATGTTCGACGGCAAAGGTCACAGTGCCGATTGTGCCGTGGCCGCACATCGGCAGACAGCCGGAGGTTTCGATGAACAGGATGGCGATGTCGCAATCCTCGCGCGTCGGCGGATAGAGGATCGAGCCGGACATCACGTCATGGCCGCGCGGCTCGAACATCAGCCCGGTGCGGATCCAGTCATATTCGGCCAGGAAATGCGCTCGCCGCTCCATCATCGTCGAGCCGTTGAGCAGCGGTCCGCCGCCGGCGACCAGCCGCACCGGATTGCCGCAGGTGTGGCCGTCTATGCAGAAGAAGGAATTCTTGGCCATGCCGGCTCCCAACTGAATGTCTTCGATCTCAAAACCGTTGCGGACTGAACGGACCGAGATCGAGCGATGGACTCTGCCCGAGAACGAGCTCACGGATCAAGCGTCCGGTCGCCGCGGCCTGGGTCAGGCCGAGATGACCATGGCCGAAGCCATACACCACCGACGGCGTTTTTTGCGACCGCCCGATCACCGACAACGAATCCGGCAGCGACGGCCGGAACCCCATCCATTCGCGGCCATTGGCCGGATCCAGCCCTGGCAGGAATTTTTGCGCCTTTTCGAGCAGTGCTTTCGAGCGCGCATAATTGGGCGGCCTTTCGAGGCCGCCGAGCTCGACCGCGCCACCGACGCGCAGGCCGGTCTCGAGCGGCGTGATGACAAAGCCATGCCCGGAGAAGATCAATTGCCGCTTTACGTCGAACGCAGTCTTCGGCAGCGTCGTGTTGTAGCCACGCTCGGTCTCCAGCGGGATGCCGTCGCCGAGATGTCTCGCCAGCAGATGCGACCAGGCCCCGGCAGCGATGACGACATGCTTTGCCCGACGCGTCGTACCGTCGGCCATGGTCAGGATCGCGTCGCCCTGTCCCGCCTCGATACGCTCGATCCGGGCCTTTTCGAACCCCGCGCCCAACCTCTCGGCATAGGCCCATAAGGCCTTTCCAAGCAGCTTGGGGTCGGCGACGGTCTTCCACCCCGGCACGAACGTGCCCCTGGCGAAGCGCGGCGACAGGCCGGGCTGCAAGGCGGCGAGAGCGCTGCCTTCGACATGGTTGAAGCCGATGCCGAAGCGCTGCCTTGCCGCCCAGCCGGGCAGCGACGCCTTGAACTCGGCCTCGCTTTCGTAGAGTTCGAGCGAGCCGTCCTCGTGCAGCATCGGCCGTGTGCCGGAACGGTCGAGCAAGCCCATCCATTCCGCCTCGGCGAGCTTCATCATCCCGGCCTGCGCGGCAAGGCCGGCTTCATAGCGGTCGCTTCGGCCGGCCCGCCAGAAGCGGACCAGCCAAGGCAACAGCTTCGGCAAATAGGCGGGCGGAATGCTGAGCGGGCCGAGCGGGTCGGCGAGCCATTTCGGCAGCTGCCTGATCATGCCCTTGTGGGCGAGCGGCAGCACGTCGGAGAAGGCAAAGGCAGCGGCATTGCCGGAGCTGGTTTCCTCGCAGATCCCCGTCCGATCGAAGATCGTGACGTTTCGCCCCGCCTCGGCCAGAAAGGCGGCGGCGCAGATGCCGATGATGCCGCCACCAATGATGGCAACATCGAGCGTAGCATCATCATTCATTGCCATGCGCCGCGCTGCACATCTGCAAATAGCCTCAAAGTGACTGGATCAGAATGTCGGCAGCTCTGGCCGCACCGCCAGCGCATCCCTGACGATCTTTTCGACAGCCTTGCGGCGCTCGCCCGACAATGGCTGGCGCGGCATGCGCACCCGGTCATTGGTATCGATGGCGAAGACTTCCGCGAGCTTGATGTTCTGCACCAGATAGGTCGATACGTCGAGATCGAGCAGCGGCCGGAACCAGCGGTAGATCTTCAGCGCCTCCTCACGGCGGCCCTGTCTCATCAGCTGGTAGATAGCGACCGTCTCGCGCGGGAACGCGGTGACCAGGCCCGCCACCCAGCCGATAGCGCCGACCGACAGCGCCTCGAAGGCGAGATTGTCGACGCCGGTGAACAAATCGTAGCGGTCGCCGAGGCGGTTGATGATCTCGGTCGAGCGGCGGATATCGTCGGAGGACTCCTTGATGGCGACGAAGCGCTGGTCCTTCGCCAGTTCCTCCATCTGGTCGACGGTGACGTCGACGCGGTAGGCAAACCGGTTGGAGTAGATCATCACCGGCAGGTCGCCGGCCGCGGCGACGGCGCTGAGTGCCGCGACTGTCTCCTCGGCATTGGTATGGTAGATCGGGCTCGGCACCACCATCAAACCGTTGGCGCCTTCTTTTGCGGCGCGGCGCGCGATCGTCGCCGCCTCGCGTGTGCCGGCTTCGTTGACCGTCAACAGCACCGGTTTGTTGCCGGCGATCTTCTGCGCGGTCTTCAGCACCTCGATCTTTTCGTCATGCGACAGCATCGGTCCTTCGCCAAGCGAGCCACAGACGATGATGCCGTCGCAGCCGGCCTCCATCTGCAGCGCAAAGCAGCGCTCCATCTCGGCATGGTCGAGGCGATCATCCTCGGTGAATTTGGTCGTAACGGCGGGGAAAACTCCGGCCCACATGTCGGTTGCTCCATCTGATATATCAGTCGTATATTTCTTAAGAAGCCGGCTGTCAACGTTGAATCTGATATGATATATCAAAAATATATCAGGAGACGCCGCATTGGTATATGACAACCCAGGCTCCGAGCCGGCGACTGCGAAGGCCTACCGCAGGCTCGAGCATATGATCGTAACGCTCGAACTGGCGCCCGCGAGCTTCATCACCGAGGGGGCGCTGATCGACAGGCTCGGCCTTGGCCGCACCCCGGTGCGCGAAGCGATCCAGCGGCTGGCCTGGGAGGGGCTGCTCGAGGTCCGGCCGCGTGCCGGCATTGCCATTGCCCCGCTTCACCCTGGCGACTGGCTGCGCGTCCTCGACGCCCGCCGCGGCGTCGAGGTCGTGCTTGCCCGCTCGGCCGCCCGCTTCGTCACCCGCGAGGCCGCCGACCTGTTTCATGACGCAGCGCTGGCCATGCAAAAGGCCGTGATTTCGGAAAATGTTCTTTGCTTCATCCAAGCCGACAAGGCGCTTGATGAGGCGCTGGCGCTGGCTGCAGACAACCCGTTCGCGGCGCGCCTGGCGGCGCCCTTGCAAACCCACAGCCGCCGCTTCTGGTTCCGCTACAAGGCCGATACCGGCTTGGCCGAATCCGCCGAGCACCATGTCGCATTGATCCGCTCGATCCTCGCCGGCGACGAAGAGGCCGCGGCCAAGGACGCCAAGCGGCTGATGGCGTTGCTGCGCGGCCACGCTGAGGCAGCTGCTACGCGCTGACGCCGCCCGCTCCCTCATGAGTTTTGGCCGGGCAGGGCCTCCACGCTTTCCCAATTTTCGCCGGCTGCGACAATGCAGCTTCTGCCGGCGACGTCGGTCACGATGACCGTCCAGCTTCCGCTATCGGCGACAAAAACTTCCATGACCGCCTCCTGACCGATCAGTCCGAGAGCAAACTGTCTTTCCTGGAAATTCTCGGCCAGGTGGGCGACGAGGTCGCCATGTTCAACGCAGTATTGATATTGGGCGCTTGCGGCATTCGTACCCACCGCGAATAAGCCAGCAAAAGCTACGGTCTTCACCCATCCTAACAGCGATTTGCGTGCCATAGGGCACCTCCTTTGCCATCACGATCCGGCAAAGGGAGGTGATTGACGGCCTCATTTTGCCGGAGCGATCCAGGCCGGTTCCGACGTCATCATCGCGTCGCTCCTTTCCGTGTTCCGGTCTGCCGCCAGCGGGAACGATTCTGGATGTTCTCGCTATGTTCCATATATGGTATCGCTAACGAAAAATAGCAAGCCGTGCGCGCCTCAAGCGGGCGCGGGGAGATCCGTTTCAAGGTCGCCGAGAATAAGGCCGCAGCCCGGCTGTCGTGCCGAGGCTGCGGCCAGGTGAATAGGAAAGGCCTACTTCAGGTACCGGGCAGCGCCGCTATCGTCATCGCGCTCTCCCAGCCTTCGCCGACTGAAATCACGCAGCTTTGACCTTTTGTATCGCTGGCGAGGATGGTCCAGGTGCCCTTGTCGGAAACGAAGACTTCAAGCACCACATTCGGATTGACGACGCCAACCGCGCTCGGGTTTTCATGAAACTTCTCGCCGAGCGCCTTGACCATATCGGCGCGTGCCGCGCATTGCTCGGCAGCCATTGCCGGGATGGCGGAAAGCGCCGCCGTTGCCGCGCAAGCTATGATCGCCATGAGACGTGTCATCTGACATCTCCTTTGCGCCGGACGATATCCCCCGGAGCCGTCACCAGCGCCGTTGGTTGATCTGCCAGCTCCTCCTTCGCGGCAGGACTGCAACCTAAGAGGATTGCTGCCTTCTTGGTTCCATCACATTCGTGTTCATGCCGATGAAGACGGCGACAAAAAAGGCCCGGGCTCCAAGCCCGGGCCTTTTCTTGCTTTCTGCGATTTGGATCAGTTCACCGTCGGGATGACGAACTCGGCGCCGTCCTTCACACCGGCCCGCGCGCCCGCAGCCGAAGCGAGGACGCGCAGACAGGAAACCGTCCGGCTAATTCATCGTCGGGATGACGAACTCGGCGCCGTCCTTCACGCCGGACGGCCAGCGCGACGTCACAGTCTTGGTCTTGGTGTAGAAGCGGAACGCGTCCGGCCCGTGCTGGTTGAGGTCGCCGAACGAGGACGCCTTCCAGCCGCCAAACGTATAGTAGGCGATCGGCACCGGGATCGGCACGTTGATGCCGACCATGCCGACCTGGACTCGTGAGGCGAAGTCCCGCGCCGCATCGCCGTCGCGGGTGAAGATGGCGACGCCATTGCCCATCTCGTGCTCGTTGGCAAGCTTGATGGCGTTTTCGTAAGTCGGCGCGCGCACCACCGACAGCACCGGCCCAAAGATCTCTTCCTTGTAAATGCGCATGTCGGCAGTCACGTTGTCGAACAGGCAGCCGCCCATATAGTAGCCGTTCTCGTAGCCCTGCATGGAAAAGCCGCGGCCATCGACCACCAGCTTGGCGCCTTCCTTGACGCCGGTGTCGACATAGGATTTGACCCGCTCCAGCGCCTGCGCCGTGACCAGAGGGCCGAAATCGGCGGAAGAATCCGTCGACGGACCGACCTTCAGGCTCTCGACGCGCGGCACCAGTTTTTCCATTAGCCGGTTGGCGGTGTCGTTGCCGACCGGGACGGCCACCGAGATCGCCATGCAGCGCTCGCCGGCCGAGCCGTAGCCGGCGCCGATCAGCGCGTCGACGGTCTGGTCCATGTCGGCATCGGGCATGATGATCATGTGGTTCTTGGCGCCGCCGAAGCACTGCACGCGCTTGCCGGCCGCGCAGCCGCGCGAATAGATGTACTGGGCGATCGGTGTCGAGCCGACGAAACCGATAGCCTTGATGTCGGGATCGTCGAGGATGGCGTCGACCACTTCCTTGTCGCCGTTGACGACATTGAGGATGCCCGCCGGCAGGCCGGCCTCGATGAACAGTTCGGCAATCCGCATCGGCACGCCCGGATCGCGCTCCGACGGCTTGAGGATGTAGGCATTGCCGCAGGCGATGGCCGGCGCGATCTTCCATAACGGGATCATCGCTGGAAAATTGAACGGCGTGATGCCGGCGACGACGCCGAGCGGCTGGCGCATCGAATAGACGTCGATGCCGGGGCCGGCGCCATCGGTGAACTCGCCCTTCATCATATGCGGCGCACCGATGCAGACCTCGACCACTTCGAGGCCACGCTGGATGTCGCCCTTGGCGTCGGCGACGGTCTTGCCGTGTTCGCGCGCCAATATCTCGGCCAGCGCATCATACTCCTTGGCGACCAGCTCGAGGAACCGCATCAAGACGCGCACGCGCCGCTGCGGGTTGGTTGCCGCCCAGCCGGGCTGTGCCGCCTTGGCGTTTTCGACCGCTGCGCGCAATTCCGCCTGCGAAGCCAACGCCACCGTGCCACGCACCGTGCCGTCCATCGGCTGCATGACGTCCTGCTTGCGGCCGCTGGTTCCGGCGACACGCTTGCCGCCGATGAAATGACCGTATTCGATCATGGTCTCTCTCCCTGGTTCGTGATGAGGCATTGTCCGCCTTTGCGGGAGCGATGGCAACGCGAGTGAAAACGCAACCGTTGTGCAGAAAATAGATAGCGGCGCGCGATTGTGCATCAAATGGCGCAAATGGTAGGGAGTGTACTCCTATCGCTTGGATTGCTGAGTTGAGTTTCTTCACACCCCCCTGTGTCCTGCCGGACATCTCCCCCGCAAGGGGGGAGATTGGCGACTTCGGCCTTACCGCCCTTTTTGCGACGTTGGAGATTGGCGAAAGCCGACCGGACATCCGATCTCCCCCCTTGCGGGGGAGATGGCCGGCAGGCCAGAGGGGGGTGGGCGGGAACACGGCGCTCTTTATCGAAACGGACCATCCCCATGAACTGGGATGACGTTCGCATCTTCCTTGCCGTGGCGCGCGCCGGCCAGATCCTCGGCGCCGCCAGGCGGTTGGAGCTCAATCACGCGACCGTCTCGCGCCGCATTGCCGCCCTCGAGGATGCATTCAGGACAAAACTGTTTCGCCGGCTTACCACCGGCAGCGAGCTGACGCCGGCAGGCGAACGTTTCCTCGAAATCGCCGAACGCATGGAGGGCGACATGATCGCCGCGCGCTCGACCGTTTCAGGCGAAGGCGACGACGTTTCGGGCACCGTGCGCATCGGCGCGCCGGACGGTTTTGGCGTCGCCTTCCTGGCCAGGCGCCTCGGCGCGCTGACCGCTCTGCACCGTGAACTCACCATCCAGCTGGTGCCGGTACCGCGCTCCTTCTCGTTATCCCGGCGCGAGGCCGACATTGCCATCACCGTCGAACGGCCGACGGAAGGCCGGCTGGTGGCGGGAAAGCTGGTCGACTACACGCTCGGCCTGTTCGCGTCGCGGGCCTACGCCGACACGCATGGCCTGCCCGGAAGCGCCGCCGAGCTGGGCCAGCACACGCTGATCGGCTACGTGCCGGACCTGATCGTCAGTCCCTCGCTCGACTACGCGGCCGAATTCAGCGCCGACTGGCGCACCAGCTTCGCCATTTCCTCAGCGCTCGGCCAGGCCGAAGCGGTGCGTTCCGGCGCCGGCATCGGCATACTGCACACCTTCGTTGCCCACTCGATGCCGGAGTTGGTGCCTCTCGATATCGTCGCACCCATCCGCCGCGCCTACTGGCTGGTCTATCATGAATCGGTCAGGCCGCTGCGCCGCGTTCAGATCGTCGCGAGCTTCATCACCAAGGCCGTCGAACGGGATCGGGGATTGTTCGCGTGAGATCTATCGGCCGCTGGCTGTCTTAGCTGCTGGGGGTCTTACTTGGCGTATCGTCCCGGCCCGAGATCGCCGACGTCGATGTCTGGCACCCGGCTGGAGATGATGTCGGCCAGAACCTTGGCCGAGCCGCAGGCCATGGTCCAGCCGAGCGTGCCGTGGCCGGTATTGAGATAGAGATTGGAGAAATCGGTGCGCCCGATCAGCGGCGGCCCGTCCGGCGTCATCGGCCGCAGCCCGCACCAGAAGGTGGCCGACCGCATGTCGCCGCCGCCCGCGAAAAGGTCGCCGACCGAATGTTCGAGCGTGCGGCGCCGCGATTCGTGCAGCCGCATGTCGAAGCCGGAGATTTCCGCCGTGCCGCCGACCCGGATACGGTCGCCGAGGCGGGTGATCGCCACCTTGTAGCTCTCGTCCATCACCGTCGACACCGGCGCGGCGGCGGCGTCCTTGATCGGCAGGGTGATCGAATAGCCCTTGACCGGGTAGACCGGGATGGGCCGCTTCAGCATGCGCATGAACCGCGCCGAATAGCTGCCCATCGCCATCACATAGGCGTCAGCGACCATCCAGCCCTTGCTGGTGCTGATGTTGGTGATGCGATCGCGCTTCTTGACGACGCGCCGTATCTCCGTGTCGTATTCGAAGGTGACGCCGCGTGCCGCGCAAAGCTCCGCAAGCCTGTCGGTGAACATCTTGCAGTCGCCGGTTTCGTCGCCGGGCAACCGCAGGCCACCGACGAATTTCTCGCGCACGCCAGCCAGCGCGGGCTCGGCAGCAATGCAGCCGTCGGGGTCGAGGACCTCATAAGGGACGCCATAGGTCTTCAGCACCTCGACATCGCCGCCGACGCCATCGAGCTGCTTTTGCGTTCGGAAAAGCTGCAGCGTACCCTTGGCGCGCTCGTCATAGGCGATGCCGGTCGCCTCGCGCAGCGCCTTCAGCGTGTCGCGGCTGTATTCGGCCAGCGGCACCATGCGCGCCTTGTTCAGCGCGTAGCGTTCAGCCGTGCAATTGCGCAGCATCTTGACCAGCCATATCCACATATGCGGATCGAGCGCCGGCCGCACCACCAGCGGACCATGCTTCATCAACAGCCATTTGACGGCCTTCAGCGGAACGCCGGGCCCGGCCCAGGGCGAGGCATAGCCGGGCGAGATCTCGCCGGCATTGGCAAAGCTGGTTTCCAGCGCCGGGCCTTTCTGGCGGTCGATCACCGTCACCTGATGGCCGGCCTCGGCAAGAAAATAGGCGGTGGTGACCCCGATCACACCGCCGCCCAGCACGAAGATCTTCATCGCTTAGTTCTCCGCAACGGCGTCTCGTCAGGGTTCGGGTCCGGGATCATCGCCGCCTTCTGTCTGCCGGATTCTGCGGCGTCCGCCAAGTGCCGATGCTGAGGGAAACGACATGCGTGAGGACAACAAGCTTGCGTCCTAGCCATTCACATAGCGCCGGTGGAAGCGGTGGCCGAGGCTGGTCAAGACCTCATAGCCGATGGTGCCGGCCTGGCCGGCTACCTGGTCCACGGTCTGCGACGACGGCTCGATCAGTTCGACGAGGTCGCCGGCCTTCAGCTTGCCGGGCGGCAATGCGGAAATGTCAAGGATGATCGAATCCATCGAAACCCGGCCGATGAAGGGCAGCCGCACATTTTCGAACCAGGCAGCGGAAGCGGCGCGTCGATGCCAGCCATCGCCGTAGCCGAGCGAAATCGTCGCCGCGGCAAGCGGGGCCTTGGTGTGGAAAGTGTGGCCGTAGCCGACACCGGCGCCGGCCTCCAGCATCCGCGTCTGGATGACCTTGGCTTGCAATCGCACCACCGGCAGCATCGGGTTGTCCTTCGCCGGCGTCGGATTGATGCCATAGAGAGCGGCACCCGGACGAACGAGGTCGTAGTGATAGCGCTGCCCGAGAAAAATGCCTGATGAATTGGCAAGCGACGCCGGCGCTCCCGGCAGCATCCGGCGCAGCCGTTCGAATTCCAGCCGTTGCTGCTCGTTGGCCGGTTGCTCGGGTTCGTCGGCGCAGGCGAGATGGCTCATCACGAAGGTCAGTTCGACACCATCGAAAGCCTGCGGATCCTGCGCGATGGCTTTCACCTCCTCGGGCGCCATGCCGAGCCGCGACATGCCGCTGTCGACCTGGACGGCGGCAGGCAATTTATGGCCCACCCGCCCGGCCATCTCGCGCCATACCGCAAGTTGGCTGGCGCTGTTGACGACAGTGCAAAGCCCCGCCGCAACCGCTTCCCGTTCCGCACCTGGCGGAATGCCGTTCAGCACGTAGATGGCCGGGTCTGAGCCGAGCGCCTTGCGCAGCAAGACGCCGCCGGCCAAATGCGCGACGAAGAAAATATCACAGCCTTCAGCCATCAGCGCCGCCGCCACCGGCGCCGCGCCAATCCCGTAACCGTCGGCCTTGACCACTCCGGCACAGCTGACGCCGCCCAGACGCGCCTTCAGCCGCCGGTAATTCTCACGGACGGCGCCAAGATCGACGGTCAGGATCGCCCCCGCCGCCGCTTCGCTGATCGGCTCACTCGGGGCGCCGGCCTGCGGTAGAGAGACGGTCTGCGGAAGGGATTTGCTGGAGATGTCGGTCATGCCGACCTGTTTTAGCGGAAGGCCGGCGGCTACGCCACCAGGTGCCGGAACGCTGCCACCACGTCTTCGTAGACCTTGCGCTTGAACGGCACGATCAGACCGGGCAGTTCCAGCATCGGCCGCCACGCCCACCGGTCGAACTCGGCCTTGTGGCCACCCGGCGGCGGATTGATTTCGATCTCGCTTTCGTCACCGTGGAAGCGGAAGGCAAACCATTTCTGCGTTTGGCCGCGATATCGTCCCTTGAAGGCGACGCCGACCAGATGGGCCGGCAGGTCGTATTTGATCCAGTGCGGCGCCTCGGCCAGCAGCGACACCGAGCGCATGCCGGTCTCTTCGTAAAGCTCGCGCTCCGCCGCGGGCAGCGGCTCCTCGCCATCGTCTATGCCGCCCTGTGGCATCTGCCAGAGCTGCGTGGTTCCAGCGAATTCGCTGTCCGGCTCGGCAATGCGATGGCCGACCCAGACCATGCCATCGCCATTGAGGACCATCACCCCTACGCAGGGCCGGTAGGGCAGTGTCTCGGCGTCAACGAGCTTGTTCTTTGCCATGTCAGCCTTTTTCCGGATCTATGGCCACCGCCGAAATCGGCACGATCTCGATGCCGCGCTTCTTGGCCTCGGTCACCCAGGACGACACGGTATCGACTGTCAGGTCGAAGGCCGAGCCGATGCCGACGGCAAAGCCTTTCGCCCGTGCCGTCGCTTCCAGCCCATCCAGTTTCTTCAATATGGCGCCGCGGTCCTGCACCGCGTCGATCGCCGTATCGCCGCCGACGAACGGCACGCCGTCCTTCAGCGCCAATTCGGATGCCAGGCTGCGCGCCGACGAACCGTCGTCGACATAGGCCAGACCACGCTTGCCAAGCTCGGCCATCAACGGCCCCATCGCCGTCGCGTCGGCCGAAAAGCGGGCGCCCATATAGTTCATGACGCCGGTGTAGTTGGTCGTTCGCGACAGCGCCCAGCGTAAATTCTTCAAATTCTCGTCCGGCGCCGCTGCCACGGTCAGCGTGTTACGGCCGGGGTTGACGTTCGGATAGTCGAACGGCTCGAGCGGCACCTGCATGATGACCTCATGGCCGCCTTGCCGCGCCACCTGCATCCAGCGGCCGATGCTGTTGCCTTGCGGCGCGAAGGCCAGCGTCACTTCCGCCGGCAGCTTGGCGATGGCTGCCTGCGTGCCGGTCTGCGACACGGCAAGCCCGCCGATGACGAGCGCCACGCGTGCACCGCGTGCGCCGGACCACGGCCGCGCATAGACATCGAACGGGCGCCGGCCGTCGGCGGCGCGGATCGGCAGCGGACCGGTCTCGCTGGCCTCGATCAGCGCCTTGTCGGGAATGTGCGCGATCCTGAGGTTCTGGCCGATCGTCGAAGGGTCGCGGATGACAATGGCCGCCTTGGGCGGACCGTCGCCCTCTTCGGTCTGGACATGGATGATCTGCGGACCGCCCATCTTCCCGCTTGTCGTTTGTTCGCCCGTCTTCTGTTCGCTTGCGTTGCTTGGCGCTTCCGTTGCGGGCGTCGCCTTGGCCGGCGCCGCGGCGGGATCCGCCGCTGCCGGCATCTTCGGCGTCGAAACGGCGACTTCTTGCGGCTTGCGGAACGGCTTGTCGCGCAAGGCGATCGCGCCGGAAACGCCGACCACGGCCAGCACGACAAGCGCGGCCGCGACTGCACCGGCGCTGATCCCGCTGCCTGCGCGCGGCGGCCGGATCGCCTGTCCGAGAGGTCGTTCTATGTCCTTGCCGATATCAGCCAAGCCCGCACCCCCGGCGCGCATCTCCGAAGTGGAACCTCCGGAGGCGCAAATCCAAAATGTCGGCGCGTCCCCTCGCTTCACTGGACGCGCAGCATGCCGGCCACGGCCCCGAATCAAACTGCCGGAGCCTCGCGGCCCCGGCAGCATCGCATCGCTTCGCTCAGGCAGCCAGACCTGTTTGGCCCGGCTTGCCCTTACTGGTTCAACACGGCCTTTTGCGGATTCGGCGGGAACGCCGGATCGGTCTTCTGGCCGCGCAGCAGCTGCTCGGCATAGATGAGCTGCAAATCGTCCTTTGGCTCCGGCGGCACATAGGCTGCCGAGCCCGAACCGGTCGTGCCTTCGTCGGCGCCCTTGATATGGCCCTTGAGGTCCGATTCGCCGCGCGTCAGGTCCCTGCCCTGCAGTTCCGCCGGCAGCGGCTGGTCGACCTTGATATCGGGCGTGATGCCCTTGCCCTGGATCGACTTGCCGGACGGCGTGTAATAGAGCGCCGTCGTCAGCCGCAGCGCCCCGTTCTCGCCAAGCGGAATGATGGTCTGCACCGAACCCTTGCCGAAGGACTGCGTGCCGACCACCGTGGCGCGGCGCAGATCCTGCAGCGCGCCGGCAACGATTTCCGAGGCACTGGCCGAGCCGCCATTGACGAGCACGATCAGCGGCTTGCCGCCGATGTCGTCGCCGGCCCGCGCGTCGAAGCGGGTGACGTCCTTCGGATCGCGGCCGCGCGTCGAGACGATCTCGCCACGGTCGAGGAAGGCATCCGACACACTCACCGCCTGGTCGAGCAAACCGCCCGGATTGAGGCGCAGGTCGAGCACGTAACCCTTGAGCTTGTCGTTCGGCACCTGCTTCTTGATGGTGTCGATGGCATTCTCGAGGTCGTCATAGGTCTTTTCGGTAAAGGAGGTGATCTTCATGTAGCCGATGTCGTTTTCGACCCGGAACTTCACCGCCTTTACCTTGATGATGTCGCGCACGACCGTCAGTTCGATCGGCTTGTCGGCGCCCTGGCGCAGGATGGTGAGCTTGATCGGTGTGTTGACCAGCCCGCGCATCTTCTCGACGGCGTCGTTGAGGGTCAGGCCGCGAACCTCCTCGCCGTCGATCTTGGCGATATAGTCGCCGGCGAGCACGCCAGCCTTGGCGGCCGGCGTATCGTCGATCGGCGTGATCACCTTGACCAAGTCGTTCTCCATGGTGACCTCGATGCCGAGGCCGCCGAACTCGCCCTTGGTCTGCACGCGCATGTCCTGCGCTTCTTCGGCATTCATGTAGGAGGAGTGCGGGTCGAGCGAGGACAGCATGCCGTTAATGGCATTTTCGACCAGCGATTTGTCGTCCGGCGGCGTCACATAATTCGCCCGCACCCGCTCGAAGATATCGCCGAAGATCGCCAGTTGCTTATAGGTCTCGGAGCCCGCAGCCTTCGCCGTCGAGCCGGGCGCGCCATAGACCAGGCTCATCGCCGATGCACCCATCAGCGCACCGGCAAACAGAAGCGACAGTTTCCGCATCATTCACGTCCTTCCAGAAAAACGGTCCGCCCACCATGGGGCCGGATCGACGGGTTTTCCATCCTTGCGGAACTCGACATAGAGCTCCGGCGTGGCATTTCCATTCTTCGATGCCGAGGTGCTCGCCACCCGGGCCTCTCCCATCGCGCCGACCGGCTCACCTGCGAGCACCGACTGGCCAGACGCGACGCTGATTCTGCTCATCCCCGCTAGGACGACATGATAGCCGTCACCCGCATTCAGGATCAAGAGTTGACCGTAAGAGCGGAAAGGCCCCGCATAAAGCACGTTTCCATCCGCCGGCGCTGTGACGATGGCTCCCGATTGTGTCGCAACCATGTCACCGAGCATCACCGCGCCGTTACCGTCGTTGGCCCCGAAGCGCCGCTTGATCCTGCCGGTGACCGGCAGCGCGATCTGCCCTTGAAGCGCGGAAAACGGCGCAGCAGCGGTGAGCCTGTTGCTCTCCGGCACCGGCAGCGAGGCCAGTTCCGTTGGCGCCGGGGCCGATGCCGGGCCCTTGTCGGCGTCCACCGTCTTTTGCTCGGCTGCCTTGGCCGCATCCGCCGCCTTGCGGGCCCTGTCGGCCTCGAGCGATGCGATCAGCTCTTTCAGGCTGCCGGCCTTGGCCGCCAGCGTCGCGGACCGTTGCTTTTCGGCGGCCAGCGCGGTTTGCGTATCGGCGGCGAGCTTCTGCTTGGCTTCGAGCAGCATGCCGAGCCGCTTTTTTTCCGCCGCCTGCTCGCCGACCGCTGCCGTCAGCCGCGCCCGCTCGGCCTCGATCGAGGCCGTCACCCGCGACTGCTCTTTGAGATCGGCCAGCAACATGTCGGTCTGCTGGCGCAGTTCCGGCACCACGGCACCGAGCAGGATGGCGCTGCGCACCGACGACAATGCGTCCTCCGGCTTGACCAGGATCGCCGGCGGCGGATTGAGCCCCATGCGCTGCAGCGCGCCGAGCACTTCGGCCAGAACGTCACGTCTGGCGGCCAGTGAGGCGCGTATCTTCTGCTCCTGCGCCTTCAGCCCTTCCAGCTTGCCGCCAATGTCCTCGATGTCCTGGCCGAGCTTCTGCTCGGTCATCGCCGACTGGATCAGTGCCGCGGTGATCGAGGCATGGTCCTTCTTGACCGCCGCTATGTCGGCGGCGAGCTTGGCCAGCCGCTCGGACGACAGCGTGATCTCTTTCGATACCTTTTCGTATTCGGCGCGGCTCTGGTCCGGGTCCGGCGCCAGGTCGAGCGTGTTCTCAGCCCGCGCGATCCCGAGCGAAACCACGATCACCGCCGCTGCGATGCCGTAGCGCACGCGCCAGGAGCCCGTTCGTGATTTCCAGTCTTCAGACATTGAAGCCCAACTCTATGCGCGGCTTCGTTAACGAACCATCAACCATGTTCGAGCCCGGCCGCCATCCGCAAACCCCTATGAGCCCAAACTGTCGATGAGCATTGGGGCAGAAATCCGGGCGGCTGGCGTCAATTCGCTGATCGAACCGGCTTCATGAACGATGGTAGGGGTGGCCGGAAAGGATCGTGGCCGCCCTGTAAAGCTGCTCGCCCAGCATGACGCGGACCAGCTGATGCGGCCAGGTCAGCGCGCCGAGCGACACCGTCAGATCAGCCAAGTCACGCAGCGACTGGTCATGGCCGTCGGCGCCGCCAATGGCGATCACCAGCGCCTTGCGCCCGCCATCGCGCAGCAAGCTTATGCGGCCGGCGAAATCCTCGGAGGAAAGGTTCTTGCCGCGCTCATCCAGCAGCATCAGCGCCGTGCCCGGTTGCAAGTGCGTCTGCAGCTTCTGGCCTTCCTCGCGCCGGCGCTCATTGGCCGTCTGCGCGCGGCCTTCGGCAATCTCGGCGATCCCGGCGAATTCGAGGCCTACGGCAGGGCCGCTCTTGGCGAAACGCTCGAAATAGCGGTCGGCCAACTGCTTCTCGGGGCCGGCTTTCATTCGGCCCACGGCATGAACGGTAATCTTCATCCCTGCCTCGGAGAGCCGCTGATGCGTGTCGCACAACGACGTGCATCAAGACGAATACGGCTCAGTGGAGGGTCTCTTCCTCAAGATCCGGCGCCTGCCACATCTTTTCGAGATTGTAGAAGTCGCGGACCTCGGGACGGAAGACATGGACGATGATGTCGCCCGAATCGATCAGGACCCAGTCGGCGCCAGCCAGCCCCTCGACGCGCGCCGTGCCGAGCCCGGCATCCTTGAGCGCCTTGAGGAGATGATCGGCGACAGCCGAGACATGACGGTGCGATCGGCCCGACGCGACGACCATGTAGTCGCCGAGGCTCGATTTCCCCTGAATGTCGATTGAGACGATGTTTTCGGCCTTGGAGTCTTCCAGACTGGCAAGGACTGTCTTGATGGCGCGGGACACGGCGTCGTTTACGCTGATCCCGGCCGGCGAAGGCACGATGTCGGCCTTCTTCCGCAGTGCTGTTCTCAGTGTATTTCCTTTCGCAGCAAGAACAACCAAATCACCTTTCAAATCAGGTGACACTGCTTAGATAGGCAGAGTTAGGTTGCAGTTTCAAGACACCGCTCGCAAGCAGACGCCCGGTAACGGCCGAATATGCGGCTTTTCCGGGCCAGAAATTCGGAACCGCCTCGCCCCGCAGCGGTTATCGGCTCATCCACGAACCGGAATCCCGACATGCCGATCGATCCTCAGAACGCCCTCCTCACCGTGCAATCCGGCCTGGCGCAACTCAGCACGCTGATCGTCTCCTACTCGCTTTCGGCGGTCGGCGCCGTCATCCTGCTGGTCATCGGCTACATCGTCGCCGGCCTCGCCGAACGTTCGATCTATGCCGGCCTCGGCCACGTTCACGGCTTCGACGAGCTCCGCCATTTCTTCTCGCAGGTCGTCCGCTACGCCATCCTCGGGCTTGTCGTGATCATGGTTCTCGGCCAGTTCGGCGTGCAGACGGCTTCGATCATTGCCGCCATCGGTGCCGCCGGCCTGGCCATCGGTCTGGCGCTGCAAGGCACGCTGCAGAACATTGCCGCTGGCATCATGCTGCTGGCGCTGCGGCCGTTCCACATCGGCGAATATGTTGAGGTCGGCGCCATATCCGGTACCGTCGAGGAGATCGGGCTGTTTGCAACAACGCTGAGGACGGTCGAAGGTGTCTACGTGCTTGCACCTAACTCGACCCTGTGGAACCAGCCGGTCCGCAATTTCACCCGCAATGGTGTGCGCCGCGGCGACATCACGCTCAGCATCGGCTCGTGGAACGACATCGATTTCGCGCAAAAGACCATGCTCGGTGTCGCCGCCGCCGACCGGCGCGTCAGGCGGCAGCCGGCGCCGATCGCCTTTGTCGCGACTGTCGGGGACAGCACCGTCGCCATCACCTTGCGCTACTGGACGGCGGCTGCCGATTTCTTCGCCGCCCAGATCGACCTCACCAAGAGTGTCAAGCAGGCGTTCGATGCCGAAGGCCTTTCAATTCCGGCGCCGGCGCCGCAAGCGCCGCAGCCGGAGGCCTCAGCCACGCAGCAATAGAGCATTTGAAGCCAGCCCGCAGATGGCCCTCAAAGCTCTCCGCGCCCGCGCTGATCTTCGGGCGCGAAGGCGAGATCGACAGGCAACGGCGCCTGCGCCGTCATCGGCGCGAAACTGCCGGTCTCGGTGGCGGGCACGGGCCGCACCATGCCGACGCGCCAGAGAACGAACAAGCAGTAGGCGGCGGCAATGACGATTGCCACATAGATGAAGGCCTGCGTGCCATAGATGGCGGAAAGCCCGGTCACAATGCCGGGCACGACGAAGCCGGACAGCGACCAGGCAAACAAGAGCGAGCTCGACAGCGCCACCATGTCGTCCTTGCCGGCGCGGTCGCCAGCATGGGCGCTGGCCAGCGAATAGATCGATTCCGAGGCGCCGTCCCAGACCACGTAGATGACGAGCAGCGTCGCCAGAGCGCCACCGTCGAAACCCAGTGCAAACAGGCCCGCCGCGGCGGCAAGCGCCGACGCCGCGATCAGCACAAAGCGCCGGTCGGTGCGGTCGGAAATCCAGCCGAGGGGAATCTGCAGGATCAGCGTGCCGACCGGCATTGCCGAAAGCAGCAAGGCGACGTCGGCCTGGCTGTAGCCTCTGGCGGTGGCATGGATTGGCGCAAAACCCGAAATCGTCATCGACAGGCCGCCGACGGCAAGCATGCCGGCAACGCCGACCGGCGAGATTCGCCAGGCGCGGCCGAGCGCCACCGACGCCGCTTGCGGCGCCGGTGGCTGCGCGAGCCGCGTCAGCCCGACGGGAAGGATCGACAGCGCGGTGAAGGCAATGCCGATCAGCGGCGCATCGGCCGCGCGGATATCGATCAACGCCAGCGTCGAATAGCCGACGCCGAGTCCGGCGACATAGGCAACGTAGAAGATAGCCATGACCCGGCCGCGGATGGCGTTTGCGACGACATCGTTCAGCCAGCTCTGCGCGACAATGAACAGGCCGCATATGGCAAAGCCGTAGAGCGCCCGTGCAGCGATCCATGGCAATGGGTGCGGCCCGGCGCCGACCGCGGCGTTGGACAGCACGATCAGCGCCGACAGTACCATGAACACGCGGGCATGGCCGACACGCCGCACCAGCGGCCCGGTCAGGATGCAGCCAGCGAGGCCGCCAGCCGAAAGGCCGGTGACGATCAGCCCTGCCCAAGTCGGATCGAAGCCCTCGGCGCCGAGCCGGACTGGGATATAGGCGAACATGAGCCCATTGCCGACGGCGATCAGCGCCATCGACAAGAGGATGCTGGCAATGGCGATCGAGGGCGCCGGCTGCCCTAGACCGTTCTTGTCCTGGTCGCGCTCGAGAATCGTCATGACCGAGGATCGCCCATCAAGCAGGTCAAGGCAGCGGCAAATGCGACATGGCTGGACTTGCCTTCCGCCCGCTCAGCCCTTTGCCACATTGCGGATCGCGCTCGACGACAGCGACGAACGCGGGCCGTGGATGAAGGTCCAGGCCGGCGCGTTCATGCGGGCGAGCCGCGGTGCGTCGCCTTCGTCGACGCGGGCATAGTCGAAAGTCTTGGCGACCACGGACGACAGGAACGACAGCGTCGCACCTGGCCGGTCGACCACCGCGATCGGGAACGTCATCACGATACGGCGCCAGCGCTGCCAGCGGTGGAAGTCGCGAAGCGAATCGGCCCCCATGATCCAGACGAAATCGACGCCGGGGTTACGCGCCTTGACCAACGCCAGCGTGTCGGCGGTGAAGCGGACGTGGTGGGCCGCCTCGAAGGCGGTGACCTTGATCTTCGGGTTCTTGGCGATCTTTTCAGACAGCTGCAGCCGCTCGGCCAGCGGCGCAAGTTCACCAGCGTTCTTGAGCGGATTGCCGGGCGTCACCATCCACCACAGCTGGTCGAGAGCAAGGCGTCTGAGCGCGATCTCGGCGACCAGCGCATGCCCGGCGTGCGGCGGATTGAACGAACCGCCAAACAGCCCGACCGCCACGCCTTTCCCGGCATGCGGCATCTTGAGGTAACGGGAGGATATGGCATGTTCGGACAAGGCAAGCATGCGTCAGGCACCCCCCTCTGCCCTGCCGGGCATCTCCCCCTCAAGGGGGGAGATTGTCAGCTTCAATGACAGCTTGAATTCTGCCCGCCCGGCAATTGGCGAAATCGCGAACGAGAGCTGATCTCCCCCCTTGAGCGGGAGATGTCCGGCAGGACAGAGGGGGGTGGCTGGGCGCAAGGCTTCAGGTTCTTTGAACACAAAGCTTCAAGGCCTCACCTGTCCCGACCCGCGTACACGATATTTGAACGACGTCAGTTGCTCGACGCCGACCGGTCCGCGGGCATGCATCTTGCCGGTGGCGATGCCGATTTCGGCGCCCATGCCGAATTCGCCGCCATCGGCAAACTGGGTCGAGGCGTTGTGCAGAAGGATCGCCGAATCGACCTCGTTGAAGAACCGGTCGACCGCTGTGGCGTCCTCGGCGACGATCGCCTCGGTGTGATGCGAGGAGAACGTCTCGATATGCTCGATCGCGCCGCCAATGCCGTCGACCAGCTTCACAGCGATGATCGCGTCGAGATATTCGGTCACCCAGTCTGCATCGGTCGCGGGCTGGGCATCGGCATAAAGCCTCAGCACCTCGGCATCGGCATGGATCTCGCATCCTGCCGCCCGTAGGGCCTCGAGGATCGGCACCAGGTGCGTGACGGCGACGGCACGGTCGACCAGCAGCGTCTCGGCAGCGCCGCACACCCCGGTGCGCCGCATCTTGGCATTGACCGCGATCTTGACCGCCATGTCGAGATCAGCCGATCGGTCGATATAGAGATGGCAGATGCCCTCGAGATGGGCGAAGACCGGCACCCGCGCCTCCTTCTGCACACGCTCGACCAGGCTGCGGCCGCCGCGCGGAATGATGACCTCGAGATTGCCGGAAAGCCCTTTCAGCATTTCGCCGACGGCGGCGCGATCGGTGGTCGGCACCAATTGTATGGCATCCTCCGGCAGCCCGGCTGCCTTCAGCCCCTCGACCAGGCAGGCATGGATCGCGGCGGAAGAATTCGCTGAATCCGAGCCGCCGCGCAGGATCACCGGATTGCCCGCCTTGAGGCAGAGCGCACCGGCATCGGCGGTCACGTTCGGCCGGCTCTCATAGATGACGCCGATGACGCCTAGCGGCGTGCGCACCCGTTCGATGTGCAACCCGTTCGGCCGGTCCCATCCAGCAATGATTTCGCCGATTGGGTCGCGCAACTCGGCGATCTCGCTGATGCCGTCTGCCATGGCGCGGATGCGGACGGGATCGAGCTTCAGCCGATCCATCGACGCTGCCGATAGGCCAGCCTCCTCGCCATTTCTGATGTCGATTGCGTTGGCGTCGAGGATATCCTGCTCATGCCGAAGGATCGCCTGAGCCATGCCGACCAGCGCCTTGTGCTTGCGCTCGGCCGCTGCGATGGCCAGCGGTCGGGCCGCGGCATGCGCGCGGCGGCCGATATCGGCCATCAGCGCGACGGTGTCATCCCGGGATTTTTCATGCAGCGTCAGCATGGCTCATCCTCCGCTATGTAACCTGGTCACCGACTACTTGCTCACCACCGGCATGGCTCACCACAAGGTCGTCGCGGTGGATCATCGCCGAACGCGCCTCGTAGCCGAGCACGGTTTCGATCTCGGTCGTCTTCAGCCCAGCGATCCTTACGGCATCGGCGGCATCATAGGCAACCAGCCCGCGCGCTATCTCGCGGCCCTCGGGCGACAGGATCGCCACCGTGTCGCCACGCGCAAAATTGCCGCTGACCAATTTGACGCCGGCCGGCAGCAGCGACTTGCCGGAGAGCAGCGCGCCGATGGCGCCGGCATCGACGGTCAGCCGGCCAGCCGGTTCGAGCTGCCCGGCGATCCAGGTCTTGTAACCTTTGACCGGGCTGCTGCTCGGCCGGAAGAAGGTGGCGCGCTCGCCGCGCTCGATTGCCAGCAGCGGCGACAGCCGCGTGCCTGATGTGATGATCATGGCGGTGCCGGCGGCGGTTGCAATCTTGCCGGCATCGAGCTTGGTGCGCATGCCGCCGCGCGACAATTCCGAAGCGGCGGCACCCGCCATCGCCTCAATGTCGGGGGTGATGCGGTCGACGATCGGAATGAACCGAGCGTGCGGGTCACGCGCAGGCGGTGCCGTGTAGAGCCCGTCAATGTCGGAGAGCAGCACCAAAAGGTCGGCGCCCATCATGGTGGCGACGCGCGCCGCCAGCCGGTCGTTATCGCCATAACGGATTTCGGAGGTGGCCACCGTATCGTTCTCGTTGATGACCGGCACCGCCTTCATCTTGAGCAGCGTCGAGATCGTCGCCCGCGCGTTGAGATAACGGCGGCGCTCTTCCGTGTCGCCGAGCGTCAACAGGATCTGGCCCGATTTCAAACCATTCTTGCCGAGCGCATCCGACCAGGCGCCGGCCAAGGCGATCTGCCCGACGGCGGCCGCCGCCTGGCTCTCCTCGAGCTTCAGCGCCCGCTTGCCGAGGCCGAGGATGGTGCGGCCAAGTGCAATCGCACCGGAAGACACAACGAGAATTTCGGCGCCGCCATTGGCCAGCACGGCGATGTCGTCGGCAAGCGAGGCCAGCCAGTCGCGCTTCAGGCCCGTCGTGCGGTCGACAAGCAGCGCCGAGCCGACCTTGACGGCAATGCGCCGATAATTTTTCAGCGATTGCGCGGCCATGGCTATGCGTTCCAGCGCGTCTCGACCGGCGCAGCGACAGCTTCGCGCGCCTTCGCCACCACAGCCATCAGCGCGCGCAACACCGCCTCGACGCCCTCGCCGGTGACCGCCGAAAGCAGCATCGGCGCGCGGCCGGCGGCGCGTTTCAGCGAGGCGGCCTTCTTTTTGCGTGCGTCGGCATCGAGTATGTCGACCTGCGAAAGAGCGACGATCTCGACCTTGTCGGTCAGCCCGTTGCCATAGGCGTCGAGTTCGGCACGCACGGTCTTGTAGGCCTTGCCCGGATTTTCTTCCTGCGCCGAGACGAGGTGCAGAAGGACGCGCGTGCGTTCGACATGGCCGAGAAAGCGGTCACCGATGCCGACGCCTTCATGCGCGCCTTCGATCAGGCCGGGAATGTCGGCAATGACGAATTCGCGCCCGTCGATGCGGGCCACGCCAAGGCCCGGATGCAGCGTGGTGAAGGGATAGTCGGCGATCTTCGGCTTGGCCGCGGTGACGGCCGCCAGGAAGGTCGACTTGCCGGCATTGGGCAGCCCGACCAGGCCGGCATCGGCGATCAGCTTCAGCCTGAGCCAGATATTGAGCTCTTCGCCCGGCAGTCCGGGGTTGGCGCGGCGCGGCGCCTGGTTGGTCGAGGTCTTGAAATGCTGGTTGCCGAAGCCGCCATTGCCGCCCTTGGCCAAAAGGAAGCGCTGGCCGACGACCGTCAGATCGCAGATCAGCGTCTCATTGTCCTCGGCAAAGACCTGTGTTCCGGCCGGCACTTTCAGCGTCACGTCGGCACCCTTGGCGCCGGTCATGTTGCGGCCCATGCCGTGCGTCCCGGTCTTGGCCTTGAAATGCTGCTGGTAGCGATAGTCGATCAGCGTGTTTAGTCCGTCGACCGCCTCCACCCAGACATCGCCGCCGCGGCCGCCGTCGCCGCCGTCCGGGCCGCCGAACTCGATGAACTTTTCGCGCCGGAACGACACCGAACCGGCGCCGCCGTCGCCGGAGCGGATGTAGACCTTGGCTTGATCGAGAAATTTCATCGGATTGTATGGTTTCTGCTATTGGCTTTGCGGGATTGCTCTAAAGCAAGGCGGGTCGAAGGGCGAGGGCCGTTTTTGCTACTGTAACGTCGCGCGTATCTCTGGACGCGTAGCATTTGGTTGACCCTTGCCGAAAATCGATCTTCGGCTTTCCAAGCGCGAGATGTCGGAATGAAGCTGGTAACTTACAATATCCACTACGGCATCGGCCTCGACGGCCGCTATGATGTCGGTCGCATCGCCGATGCGGTGCGCGGCGCCGACGTGATCGCGCTGCAGGAGGTCACCCGCGCCAACCCGAAGAATGGCGGCCGCGACATGGTGGCCGAGTTCGGCGAGGCGCTGCCCGACTATTTTGCCGTCTACGGCAGCAATTTCGAAGCCGACGCCGGATCGCGCCTGGAGAACGGCCGCGCCATCACGACCACCTTCCAGCTCGGCAACATGGTGCTGTCGAGAACGCCGATCCATCTGTCGCGCAATCTCCTTTTGCCGCGCAGCCGCAGTTTCGAGGCGATGAACTTCCAGCGCGGCGCGCTGGAGGCGCTGATCGAAACGCCGCTTGGCTTCGTCCGCTTCTATTCCACTCATCTCGACCATCGCAGCCCGGTCGAACGCCTGAGCCAGATCCGCTTTCTGCGCGAACGCCTGTTGAACTACCCGCTCGAGGGCGGTGGGCTCTCCGGCGTCGCCGAGATCGGCTTACCGGACTTGCCTTGTCCCGAAGCCTTCGTCGTCATGGGCGACTTCAACATGCTCGCCGGATCGCCGGAACACGTCGAACTCGCCGGCCAGCCTGACCATGAATTCGGCATGCCGGTGACCGCCGACCTCGCCGTCGATGCCGCCGCGCGCCTCGGCGCGGCCGGCGCCGATCTCGTCACCTGGGTCGACCCCAAGCGGCCGGGCGATGCCAGCCGCCACAAGCGCATCGACTACATCTTCACCAGCGCCTCGCTTACCAAATCGCTGAGGCGCCTGTGGGTCGACCGGCAAGCGGCCGGTTCGGATCACTTGCCGGTCTGGGTCGAGATGGCGTGAGCCGCATCCATCAAAAATGCACCCAATTCCTGAGGCTGGTCCATGTCTTGCGATCGAGGCGGTAGCGCTCGACCGGCACCTGGCCGGCAACGATCGAATTCAGCATGCCCTGGCCGGCATACTGGAAGCCGCATTTGTGGATGACCCGGCGCGAGGCCGGATTGATCACCCGCGTCGAGGCGTGCAGCACCTGGATCGTGGTTCTCTGGAAGGCAAGGTCGACCAGTGCGTGCGCTGCCTCCGTCGCGTAGCCGCGTTTCCAGTACGGCTCGCCGATCCAATAGCCGAGCTCCAGCCCGCGATCCGTGGTGTTGAGCCCGGCACAGCCGACGAAGGTCTCGGTGCCGGCCAGCGTCAACGCATAGGCGATTCCGGCCCGGCGCGATGCCGTCATAGCCAGGAAAGCGCGTGCCTCGGCCTCGCCATAGGGATGCGGCATGCGGGCCAGCATTTCCGCGACATGGCGGTTATCGGCGAGCGCCACCAATTGCTCGATGTCGCTTTCACGCGGGGCCCGCATGACCAGCCGCTCGGTGACCAGGACCGGGCAATCTATCGCGTAACTTTCGTCTTCTGTCGCTTCCGCTTCGGCAACCATGTCAGTCCTCCAGGCAAGAAAAAGGGGAGATGGAAACCCATCTCCCCTGATCCATTTCCTGGCTTGGCCAGACACCGGTCCCGAGATGGGTGCCGGTGTTCTCTTGCGGAACCGGCTACTCCGCTGCCTTCGTCATCGGGTTCACCGATACGTAGGTTCGGCCATTGGCTTTTTTGTTGAAGGTGACTGCGCCAGCTTCCAGCGCAAACAGCGTGTGGTCCGTGCCAATGCCGACATTGGTGCCGGGATGCCACGTCGTGCCACGCTGACGAATGATGATGTTGCCTGGAATCACGGCTTCGCCGCCGAATTTCTTCACGCCGAGCCGCTTGGAATGGGAGTCGCGACCATTGCGCGACGATCCGCCAGCTTTCTTGTGTGCCATCTAACTACTCCGATGCGCCGCGAGGCGCCTAAACGATCTTATGAACGCGTTCGCGTTCCGTTTCAAGTCCGATCCGGCGACGATTGCGCCAGTTCGTTCTACTTCTTCGCCAATTCCTTGGCCTGCTCGCGCCAGTCCTTGATCTGGTCGGCGCTGAACGGCATGTGCTCGTCGATCTTGGCGACATCCTTGTCGGACAGCTTGGCGATCTGGGCGAAGGTGGTGATGCCCTGTTCGTTGAGCTGGCCGGCGGCAACCGGGCCGATGCCCTTGATCACCGTCAGATCGTCCGGCTCGCCCTTCGGCGCCTTGAACAACGGCGCGGCGGCTTCGGCAGCCTTGTCCCCGGTCGTCTCGGCCTTGCCTTCCTTCTTCGGCGCAGCCTCTGCCTTGGCTGCGGCCTTCGGCGCAGCTTCAGCCTTCGCCTCGGTCTTGGCGGCAACTTCGGCCTTCGCTTCGGTCTTGGCGGCGGTCTTCTTCGCCGGCTTGGCGCCACCCAGCAGGATCTCGGCGATCCTGACAGTGGTCAAAAGCTGGCGATGGCCGATCTTCCGGCGCGAATTCTGCCGGCGACGCTTCTTGAAGGCGATGACCGTGCGGTTCTTGCCCTGCTCGACGACTTCGGCGGTGACCATCGCACCATCGACGAACGGCGCGCCGAACGTGACGTTCTCGCCTTCGCCATGCGCGAGCACATTGCCGATTTCGACGATGTCGCCGACATTGGCTTCGAGTTTTTCGATCTTCAGGAGATCGTTGGCGGCAACGCGATACTGCTTGCCGCCCGTTTTGATGACTGCGAACATTTTTTGCCTTTCGCTGTTCGGTCGGCCTTGATGAACCGCCTGAGGCGGTTCGGCCGTCTTTTTGTCAGTCTGCGGGTTCAAAAAACAAGCGGCGCGGAAGATCCCTCCACGCCGATTGCGCGCTGTCCCTAACCGAAGGTTCGGCTTGAGTCAAGGCAAGCGCCGCGGGCAAGCTGCGAATGGGCTGAGCCCAGTCCGGCAAACATGGAACATCGGGCACCGCAGCTTTGAACGCAGCACGGACGGGAACCTGCGGCGCCGGGGCAGATTGGCCCTTGTAACCTGCCTGTCCAGCCGTTATCTAGTGCGCCGCGCCGGCAACGGCGGACCATGACCGCGGAGAGGTGGCAGAGTGGTCGAATGCACCGCACTCGAAATGCGGCATGGGTGCAAGCCCATCGGGGGTTCGAATCCCTCCCTCTCCGCCAGTGATCCTAATTTCATTTTTTGATTTTTGCCTGCCGAACTCAGCCATAAATGCTCGTGAAGCCGCGGAGCTCAATTGCAGCCCGGCGTTAACCCTTGGCCCGCTAGGTCGTTGACCAAGCAACCGAGCGGTGTTGCGGAAGGTTGTCGGTTCGCAATGTGGGTCAAGCGAGCGTCAGCTGGATCGTGTATTTGGTGATCGACCCGTCGCGAACCTACCCACGACCTCATCGAGCACATGGAACGGAGCAAGAAACCACTTTCGTGGTCGCATTGGATGGTGCTGGGTTCTGTTGCGAGCAGTTCCTGATCAAAACGCGGTGACTTGTGTCTGGGGCGTCAAGTCCACCAAAAATCAGCGAGCGATGCACTAACTGCTGGAGTGCGCCCCGCCTTCGACGTATAAATGGCGCTACATTCCGGGAGGAAGAGCCATGAATGCAGTGCCTCAATGGCGGCTCGCAGGCGACTGGTTCGACATCTGCAGCTGCGACATCCCTTGCCCTTGCGAGTTCGCCCAGCGGCCGACCGGCAATCACTGCCAGGGCGTGCTCGCCTGGCATGTACGCGAGGGTCAGTATGGCGACGTGAAGCTCGACGGCCTGTCGCTGGTGGCGCTCGGCGAGTTCGAAGGCAATCTATGGGCCGGCGAGGCAAAGGCCGTGATGGGCATGTACCTCGACGAGAAGGCGAACGAGCGGCAACGTGAAGCCCTGCAGGCGATCTTCGGCGGGCAGGCTGGCGGCTGGCCGGCGGGTTTTGCCGCCAACATCGGCGAGATGCGTGGCATGGAGTTCGTGCCGATCACTTTCGAGGTGGCGGGCGACCTTGCCACCTGGCGGGTCGAGATTCCTGGCCTCGTCGTCGGGCATGCGGAAGCGCTTTCAGGTCCCACAACACCACCCGGCAAGCGGGTGCAGACGATCAACCCGCCGGGCTCGGAGGTCGGCCCGGGCCAGGTTGCCACCTGGGGGCGTTCGGTCGAGGTGAGCACCAAAGGCTTCGGGCTCGACTGGACGGGCACGGCGCGCTCGAGCAAACACATTCCGTTCGACTGGACCGGCCCGAACTAGGACGTGCCGATGCCTGACGCGTTCCCCGGGAAATCGTCGCGGCTCCGGAATTTGCGTGGCATGCCGCTCGGCCTTCTCGCATCGCTCGTCGTGCTAACAGCGGCGGCGTGGGCGCTGACCCTCAGCATGGATATGCCTATGGGCATTGCGGTGCGCGGCGGGATGGAGGGTATGGAAGGCATGGCCGGCATGGCGATGGCCGGAATTGCCGCCGACGGCTGGTCACTCGCCGGCGCCGCCGCCTTTCTTGCTGTATGGACGGTGATGATGGCTGCCATGATGCTGCCGGCGGCCGCGCCCATGATCTTTATGTTCGCGGCGGCGCAGGCCATGCGCGAACAGCACGTTGCCATCCCGACGTGGATATTCGTCGCGGGTTACATGCTCGTCTGGGCGGCGGCGGGCCTTCTCGTGTATGTCCTGGTCCAGTTCGGAAGCGAGTTTGCGACCAGCCTCGATCCGCCTCAGCGTTCGAAATGGGCGCCGCTCGCGCTCGGTATCACGCTTGGCGTCGCCGGACTCTACCAATTCACGACCCTCAAGCACATTTGCCTCAGCCATTGCCGTTCGCCGCTCGCTTTCGTTGCGCAGCATTGGCGCGACGGGCGGGTTGGCGCACTCGAGATGGGGCTGCGGCACGGGCTCTATTGCTTTGGTTGCTGCTGGGCGCTGTTTGCCGTGCTGGTCGCGGTGGGCATCATGAGCGTCGCCTGGATGCTGCTGTTGACGCTGGTCGTCTTCGTCGAGAAGCTGCTGCAGCGCGGCCGCCGCTTCGAAGTTGCTTTGGGCATTGCGCTGATGGCCCTCGGGATCGCTGTATCGTTCGGCGCGATCGAGATGCCTTGGATGAGCGGCTAGCCCCCAGCCGGGTGGTGAAATTCCAAACATATCGGTCCTTAAGGATAAGGGCGGGTCGTTGTGTTTGGCGAACCGATACTAGCAGCTGGCAGCCCTCTGATCGGGTCGGTGATGGCTCAAGATGGCGGGCTATGCAGCCTTCCGCCGCAATTGGCTCACACTCAGCCACACCGCCGAAACCAGGAAGTAGAGGGCGCCTACTGCGGCATAGCCGGCCACGTTGGTGATGGATGGCGGCATCGGCATCCGCGCCTGCGCGATGAAAAACGTGCCTGCCAGTGCTGATTGCCCTCCGCTCAGGATCATCGCCCACTGCGCGCCAGAGCTCTTCCAACGGCGGACCGCGGTGCCGAGTTGAAGCAGGCCAGACAGGATCGCCCATAGGCCGAACACCCCGAGCACCCAATTCATGCTCATCTTCAGCGCAACAACGACCGCGAGCGTTGTCGCCACACTGACCACGACGTTGATGGTCTGGGTGCGATTCTGTCCCAATCCTCCGCTGCGCGATGCGTCGACAAAATTGGCGAGGGCATCCCATGCAGGATAAGCCACGAGCAAAACCGCCGCCACCACCCCGGAATTCTGTCCCACTGTAAAGGCAGCCGCCACCCAGACAGCCGAGACCGCCGTTCGTGCGAAGTAATAGAGCTTGAGCCATTGTTCCTGGCTGGCGCGGGAAAGATCGCTATTGTGAACCGTCATTGGATGTCCTTTCGACTAGTAGGAAGGGCTCTCGACGAACGTCGCAGAGCCGTTACGGCGATGGTTATTTGAGGTCTTAGGATTGTATCTGGAGGGAACGCGGAGCGAGCCGCTCCAGGAGCGGGCGTGTCACGACGGCGAATATCTTCGGATCGCCATAGGCCCGTGCCGAAAGCATCGCGCCGTGGACAGTCGCCATGAACGCTTCAGCCTCGGCACGAGGGGTACCCATCAGTTGGAATCGGCCGAGCCGCGCACCGCGCTCCAGCACGGATGTCAGCCAAGCCGACAGGGAGCGGAAATGCGCCCGGACCTCAAGGCCAACTTCCTCGGGCAGCACGGGGAGTTCGCTTGCCAACAGCGCGCAGATACAAAACGGAGCGCTGGCATCCGCGATGCAGACTTCCCAATAGCCAGCGTAGTCCTGAAGCTGTTCGAGCGGATCGGAGACCTGAAGTTCGAGATTCGCCATCCCCGCTTCAGCTTCTTCCCGATACCGCGCAACCAGCGTTCGGACCAGATCGACCTTGCTTGGGAAATGGTGATGGATGCTCGCCTTACGAATCCCGACCACATCAGCGATGTCGGCATAACTGAAACCGTTGTAGCCGCCAGCGACGATCAGAGAACGCGCACAAGCCAGGATGTCGTCGGAGGTAGTAGACACGTTGCCCATGCCCTTACCTACCTTCTGGTAGGATGGCAGTCAAGCCCTCTTGCAACGCAACGACCAAAGCGAGAGCAGTAGCGTGGAATTGGGTGGCTATGGCGCAGACGTCATTCGATGTTCCTTGTGTCTCGGCCGCCATCAATTCAAAAAAGCGCCGAGTGTTTGTCGATCGAAGTAGCCGTCCCACTTCGAGGAGAAGGCGACACCCTTCGGCCGACCGGATCATCGCAATCGCCGCGCGGCACTAGGCGTTTGCACCGACTGCGCTATCTCCCCATCGTTAGCCTTGTTCTATCGCTGGTTGAAGATGGGAGGTTTCCATGGATCGGCGACTATTTTTGACAGGAATGTTTGGCATTGCCGGGGCCGCGGCCCTTGCAAGCACGGTTCGGCCAATCAACGCAGTGGCCGGCGTTCCAACTGCCAGAAACGGCATTCTCGATGAACTCGAGGCGCCGGACGTCGAGACCTTCGACGACGATACTCAAGCAGAGTTGCAACCAGTCTATCATCGCCGGTGGCACCGGCCGCGCCGGCGCCGCCGGCGTGCTTGGAGAAGGGTCTGTCGCGTTTACTGGCGGAATGGCTATCGGCGCAGGCGGTGCTTCCGCAGGCGCGTCTGGGTCTGGTTTCGATTCTAGCAATTGGCCGGCTTGAACCCTGGCCATCGCGGCCGGGGTTTTCGCCTCAGGCGACCGTTAGCGCCCTTAGAGAGTTTGTCTGACGGCGCGCCGGAGGAGGCTGACGGTGTTTGCAGGTTTCAGAGCCACCAGCTTGCGACTGGACTATACGACCATTTTCGCAAGGGTCGGTGGCACCGGTCCGCCGCTGCTGCTTCTTCACGGTTTTCCAGAGACGCATCTGATGTGGAGGGATATCGCCGCAGCCTTGGCGCCCCGCTTCACGGTGGTCGCCGCCGACCTTCGAGGCTATGGCCAAAGCGGATGCCCGGTTTCCTCTGCCGATCATAGCCAATACGCCAAGCGCGCCATGGCCGGCGACATGGTTCAAGCCATGAAGCAGCTGGGGTTTGAGCGGTTCATGGTTGCCGGGCATGATCGCGGCGGGCGGGTTGCCTATCGCCTGGCGCTCGACCATCCCGACAAAGTGCTCAAAATCGCCGTCCTCGACATCGTCCCCACCGCCGCAACATGGGATCGGGCGGATGCCAGACTGGCGCTCGGCTTCTGGCCCTGGAGCCTGCTTGCCCAGCCGGAGCCCCTGCCGGAACGTCTGATCGGCGCGGCTCCCGATGCAGTCGTCGACGATGCAATAACGCAATGGGGATCGTCGACGAAAATGGTCTCCAAAGAGGTCAGGGACGCCTATGTTGATGCGCTTCGCGATCCCGCGCATATTCATGCGATCTGCGAAGAGTATCGCGCCGCTGCGACGATCGATCGTGAACATGACGCGCTGAACCAGGCAAACGGTCGTCGCATCGAGTGCCCGCTAATGGCGCTATGGAGTGGCGAAGGCGCCCTGGAGAACTGGTATGCGCAAGAAGGCGGGCCGCTGGCTATCTGGAGGAAATGGGCTGACAGAGTGGAAGGACGCGCTGTCCAAGGCGGGCACTTTTTCCCAGAAGAGCACCCCGACACGATAGCAGCGGTTCTCTCGGAATTCTTCGAGGACAAATAGGACGGTCAGGACAGAGGGTTGTAGAGGTCACATGCTTCAGTTACGCGGAACCTCGGGAGTGCTTCGCGGCCCCAGGTCGAGCATCCTCCGATATTCGTCTGTCCGGCATCAACGTGCTTGATAAGAGAATGAAGCCGATCTCCATGGCCACGCCTGTGATATGCAGCCTGATGTTTGTCGGAAGTTGTGCATCGCCTTTGCCTGCATCCTTTGATGCTGCGAAATACGACAAGATGAGTTGCGTCGAGCTCAACGTGGCGATCGGCACGGTCGCTGACGAGATGTCGGCCACAGCCATCGCTCGCGGCAAAGTCGTCCACACCAACATTCCGGATTGGCTGTGGGGAGGGCAGCGTGTCGCCTCGACCGTCGCTGCCCGCCAGAGCGCGAAGATCGAGCGCTTGCGGCAGCAGGAGGCTGCGATTGCGGCGGCGAGACGAAGCAGGTGCTGATTGCGTCACTGAAGTGGGTCTTCAGCCCGCCACACCGGACTGATGCGCAGCGATCGCGCCGAGGAATATCTCGCCGAAATCCTTGAGCTTGGCGGCGCCGACGCCGTTGACCGCGGCGAAGGCGTCCAGATCACGCGGGCAGCGTTCGGCCATATCGATCAGCGTACGATCCGAAAAGATCACGAAGGCCGGCACTTGGCGTTCCCGGGCAAGACGCAGCCGTACCGCCTTGAGCGCGGCCAGCAGCGCCGAATCCAGACCTTCCGTGCCTGCTGCGGTATCCACAGGACGTATCTTGCCTCGCGATGACTGGCGCGCGTCCACGCGATACCGGAATGAAGCCTCGCCCCGGGCGAGTTCACGGCCTTTCTCGGCGACGGCGAGGCCGCCATGGCCGGCTGAGTCCAATGTCAGGAACCCTCCCGCGACGAGTTGGCGAAGCAGCGATAGCAAGAGACTCTTCTTATGCGCCACACCGGTGCCGAAGCTGGCAAGCCTGTGGTGGTTCCTGGCCAGGACCTTCTCGGTCTCATGGCCGAGCAGGACATCGACAACGTGGGCAGCGCCAAAGCGCTCGCCGGTCTGTGTGATCGCTGCCAGGATGATCCGCGCCTCGGCGTCGCCATCCGCATGCGGCGCCTGGTCGAGGCAGTTGTCGCAATTGCCGCAAGGCGAAGCACTTTCGCCGAAATAGCCAAGCAGGATCTGGCGGCGGCACTGCGCCGTCTCGCAATAGCCGATCAACGTATCGAGCCGGCCATGCGCGCGCCTCTTGTGCTCCGCCGGTGCGCCCTCGTCGTCGATGAAAAGCCGGCGCATACGGATGTCGCCGAGACCGAAGAGCATATGCGCCTCGGCCGCCCGCCCGTCGCGGCCCGCCCGCCCGATTTCCTGATAGTAGGCTTCCAAGCTGCCCGGCAGGTCGGTGTGGAAGACATAGGCGACGTCCGGCTTGTCGATCCCCATGCCGAAGGCGATGGTCGCCACCATCACCACCCCGGACAAGGTCATGAAAGCGTTTTGATTCGCTTCACGCGCGTCCTTGCTCATGCCGGCATGATAGGCGAGCGCGCGTACGCCGTTCCGCTCGAGGAACGCCGCCATCTCTTCGGTCTTTTTGCGCGACAGGCAATAGACGATCCCGCTTCGGCCGGCATGGCGCTGCACGAAATTCAGCAATTGGCGCTTGCTGTCCTGCTTGGGCTCGATGCTTAGCTTGATGTTCGGTCGGTCGAAGCCGAGCACCACGGTATCGACGCGCCCGTCGAACAGTTGCGCGGCAATGTCGGTGCGCGTCGTCTCGTCCGCAGTCGCCGTCAGCGCAATGATCGGCACATCGGGGAAGATGCCGCGCAGCCGCGACAATTCTTCGTATTCGCGCCGGAACGCCGGTCCCCATTGCGAGATGCAATGTGCCTCGTCGATGGCGATCAGCCGGACATCGAGCTTGGTCAACGCCTCGAGCATCCGCGGGGTCATCAGCCGCTCCGGCGCAAGATAGAGCAGCCGTGTCTGCCCTGCCGCGACGCGGCGCCATGCAGCGACATTGGCATCGCGGTCGAGCGAGGAATTGATCGTATCGGCCGCCACACCGGCAAGGCGCAATGCGGCGACCTGGTCCTGCATCAGCGCTACCAGCGGCGAAACGACAATGGTGAGCCCGCCCAGCACCAGCGCCGGGACCTGGTAGCAGAGCGATTTGCCCGCACCCGTCGGCATGACGGCCAGTACATGATGCCCGGCCAGCAGCGCCTCCATCACGGCCGCCTGGCCGAGACGAAAATCATCGAAGCCGAAGACATCCTTCAGGACGCGCCGCTTGGAATCCTCTGCCGGGATGCTCGCCGCAATCTGCATTACAGAACTTTCGGGGATACGACCTGCCGAAATTCCCCGGCGAATCGCCGGGTGATTGCCTGGACAGCAGATTCGAACATTTATCGACCCCTCTGGTCCCGTCCTCGGCACCGCCTGAAGCGAACTTCTCTCTCATTGGCCGATATCAAACCGTCGTTCCAGCCCCTATTCGCCTTGGCTGTGAATATCGCGCCGCCTCGGAGCGGTTAATCCTATCTTCACCATCATTCGGCAGGTTCAGGTTCTGCGGTGATGTTTTGAGTACCGCGGCGCCACAAGCGCCCAGGCAACACGCCCGCGTCTCTCCGGAGGCGCGGGTTTTTCGTTCCGAGAACTGACAGCCTGATCTTCGGGCCCGCAGCTCAGTCGAGGAAATCGGCGCGGGGCGGCGTAAAGTTGTCGACCAGTCGTCCCGCCTCCAGTGCCTTGACGCCATGGACCAGGTTGGAAGGAACGATGAAGCTGCTTCCGGTTTCCAAGATCTCGGTCCTGCCGTCGATGGTGACCTCGAAGCGGCCTTCGGCGACGTAGCTCGCCTGGACATGCGGATGCGAATGCAGCGCGCCGACGCCGCCCTTGTCGAAACCGAACTCGACCATCATCAGCTCGTCCGTGTGCAGGAGCACGCGCCGGCGGTTGCCATCCGGCGTCGGCGTCCACGCACCCTCGCCGGCATGCGAGAAGATCTTGGTTCCGGTCATCGCCAAACTCTCATCTTTTGTTGTTCATCGCGCCAGCCAGCCGCCATCCACCGGCACCACCGCGCCGTGCATATAGTTCGACGCCGGCGCCAGCAGGAAGACGGCTGCGTCGCCGATGTCTTCCGGCGCGCCCCAGCGCCCGGCCGGAATGCGCGCCAGGATCGAAGCGCTGCGGTCGGGATCGGCACGCAGCGCCTCGGTGTTGTTGGTCTCGATATAGCCTGGCGCAATGCCGTTGACGTTGATGCCCTTTGCCGCCCATTCGCAGGCGAGCAGTCGGGTGATGCCGAGCACGCCATGTTTGGAGGCGGTGTAGGAGGCGACACGGATGCCACCCTGAAAACTCAGCACCGAAGCGATGTTGACGATCTTGCCACGCCGTCCCGGGTCGGCAAGCACGCGCCTGGCAAAACTCTGGCTGAGGAAGAACACCGTCTTGAGGTTGACGCCGATGACGTCGTCCCAGTCGGCTTCGGTCAAGTCGACCGCATCGGCACGCCGGATGATGCCGGCATTGTTGACCAGGCCGTCGAGCGGCCCCGTATCGTCCCAGACGCGGTCAAGCATCGCCTGGGCGGCGGCATCATCGCCAAGGTCGCAGCGGACCGCCTCGAAGCGTCCGCCGGCCGCCGCAATCTTCTCCGCCGTCTCGTCCATCGCCGAGCGACCGACGCCGACGACCGCGCCGCCGGCACGCGCGATCGACACGGCGATGCCCTGGCCGATGCCGGTATTGGCGCCGGTGACGAGGATACGCTTGCCGGCAAGGCTGAAGGCCGCGAGGTCGCTCACTTGAGCTCCTCCATCGCCACCAGGTCGACATCGGTATAGTCGACATTGTCGCCGGCCATCGCCCAGATGAAGGCGTAGTTCGAGGTGCCGGCGCCCGAATGGATCGACCATCCCGGCGACAGCACCGCCTCCTCGTTGCGCACGACGAGATGACGCGTTTCGTCCGGTTCGCCCATGAAGTGAAACACCCGCGCCGTCTCCGGCAGGTCGAAATAGAGATAGGCCTCCATGCGCCGGTCATGCACATGGCATGGCATGGTGTTCCAGACCGAACCAGGGGCAAGCTGGGTCATGCCGACGACCAGCTGACAGGTCTTCACGCCATCGGCATGGATGAACTGAAAGATCGAGCGTTCGTTGGAGGTCGCCTGGCTGCCGAGATCAAGCCGCTTGGCATCGCCGATGCGGATCAGCCGGTTGGGATGGCTCTGATGCGCCGGCGCGCTGAGCAGGTAGAACTTAGCCGGCTCAGCCGGATTGGTCGCAGCGAACGATACCTCATCCGTGCCCATGCCGAGATAGAGCATGTCGCGCGCCTGCAGCTCGTAGGATTGACCGCCGGCTGTCACGACGCCTGCACCGGCGATGTTGACGATGATAATCTCACGGCGGTCGAGAAAATTCTTGGTCCCGGTTGGCTTGATCGCCCGCAGCGGCAGCGGCGCGCCGGCGGGCATGGCACCACCGACGATCATGCGGTCGTAGTGGGTGTAGGTCAGGCTGATACGGCCTGGCTGGAACAAGTCCTCGATCAGGAAATTGTGACGCAGTTCGTCCGTACCCATCGCCGCGGCAGAAACAGGATCGATGGCGAAGCGCGAGGTAAAATCCGTGTGATTGTCGGTGTGATTCATTGCTGTCCCATGGAGCTGCCTCAATTGCTTATTCAGTTGCCGCGGCCTTGACCGAGTCGGCATAAAACACCTGGCGCGCGTGCAGGCGCTCGCGATAGCGCTGCTGGCTGGCACCGAGATGCGCGCGCATCGCCTCCCGTGCCGCCTCGGCATCGCCTGCCGAGATGGCATTAAGGATCATCAGGTGTTCGCGCTGCAGGCCGCGCTGGTAGGCGTCGGACTGCGCGAATTCGGTCGACCAGGGCGAGGTCACATCGCAAGGGATGGCGCGCCGGCCGAGCACATCGAGCATCTCGACATAGAACGGATTGTTGGTGGCGCTGGCGATTGCGCGGTGGAAGGCGAGGTCGGCCGGTCCCGTCGGCTCGCTGTTGAGGAGCAGCCGTTCGAACTCGAAGAAGGCTTCCTGGATCGCCGCTTCCTGTGCGGCGTTACGGCGAAGGGCGGCGAGCCCGGCGGATTCGATCTCGATCGCCAACCTGACTTCGAGCACGTTGAGGGCAATTGAATCCTTGCTGCCCATCTCCGCTGCCAGAGCCCCGAACGCTGTCGAGATATGCTCGGTGACAAAGACGCCGGCGCCTTGGCGCGGCTCGACCAGGCCGTCCGCGGCAAGCTTGGCCAGCGCCTCGCGTATCACGGTGCGGCTGACCCCGAAGGTTTCAGTCAACTGGCCCTCGGTCGGCAGCTTTTGCCCAGGCTGGATCTCGCCCGCCTGCAACTGCTTGCGGATCGCCGCGACGACGGTTTCCGAAAGCTTCGGTCTTCGTTCGACGCGGAGCCCGACTGCGGTGTCCGATGCCATGTCGCAACCCTATTTGAAGACGCTCGGCAGCCATAGCGAAATGGCTGGAATGTAAGTGACGAGCGCCAGCACCACGAGGCCTGCGCCATAGAACGGCCAGATCGAGCGCATCGATTCCCAGACGGATATCTTGCCCACTGCGCACGCCACGAACTGCACTGCGCCCACCGGCGGCGTGTTCAGCCCGATGCCGAAATTGAGGATCATGATGACGCCGAAATGCACCGGATCGACGCCGTAGGCCTGCGCCACGGGCAGGAAGATCGGCGTGCAAATGATGATCGTCGGCCCCATGTCCATGAACGTGCCGAGGAACAGCATCAAGAGGTTGAGCAGCAGAAGCACGACCAGCGGATCGTCCGAGATCGCGTTCATGGAGGCTATCAGCGCTGCCGGTACTTTCAGGAAGGCCATCAGCCACGAGAATGCCGCCGCCATGCCGATGATAAGCAGCACCATGGCCGTGGTGCGCACGGCGCCATGGGTGGCATGAACGAACCCTTCCCAGGTCATCTGCCGGTAAACGAAGACAGTCACGAGCAGCGCATAGATGACGGCGATACAGGAACTCTCGGTGGCCGTGAAGACGCCCGATCGTACGCCGCCGAAGATGATCGCGATCAGCAGCAGGCCGGGCACCGCGACGGCGAAAAGATGCGCGACCGCGGTGAAGCCCGGAAACGGCTCGGTCGGATAGCCGCGGGAGCGCGCCACGAAATAAGCGGTGACCATCAGTGACAGGGCCAGCAGCAGGCCCGGGATGATGCCGGCCGTGAACAGATCGGCGATGGAGATCTTTCCGCCTGCCGAGATCGCGTAGATGATCATGTTGTGCGACGGCGGCAGCAGCAGCGCGATCAGCGCCGCCATCGACGTGACGTTGACGGCGTAGTCCGCTCCATATCCACGCGCCTTCATCTGCGGGATCATCAGGCCGCCCACCGCGGCTGCCTCCGCCACCGCGGAGCCCGAAATGCCGCCGAATAGTGTAGCGGTCGCGATGTTGACCTGCCCGAGGCCGCCGCGCAAATGGCCGACGAGCGAGCCGGCGAAGGCAACGATCTTGCTGGCGATGCCGCCGCGCACCATCAAGTCGCCGGCGTAGATGAAAAACGGAATGGCCAGCAGCGAAAAGACGCTCATGCCGGAATTCAGGCGCTGGAAGACGATCAGCGGCGGCAGGCCCATATAGAGGACGGTGGCCAGGCTTGCGACGCCGAGGCAGAAAGCGATCGGCGTGCCGATAAGCATCAGCAGGGTGAAGACGCCGAAGAGAATCCACAGTTCCATGGCGTCAGACCTTCACGTTGGCGGTGTCGAGTTCGGCTGCGACTTCGGCCGGCGGCAATTCATCGAGGGCATCGTCGATCGGCGCGCCGGAGAGGCGAAGCACGATGCGCTCCAGCGTGAAGAGCACGATGAGCGCGCCTCCCGCGACAAGCGGGACATAGTCCCAGCCCCCCGATATGCCGAGTGACGGCAAGACAGAGCCCCAGGTCAATGCGACCAGCTGGCTGCCATACCAGATCATGCCGATGCCGAAGGCGAGCGCGACGAGGTCCGAAATCATCCGCAGCCAGCGCTTGCCGCCTTTTGGCAGCACGTAGAGCAGGACGTCGAAGCCGAGATGATAGTTCTCGCGCACGCCGACGGCAGCGCCGAGGAAAATGAACCAGCTCATCAGCATCACCGAGCCCGGCTCGGTCCAGCTCGGCGAACGATTCAGAACATAGCGGCCGAACACTTGCCAGGCGACGAAGGCGGTCATCAGCACCAGCCCGATGCCGGCGATCGACAGCGCCGCCGTGCTGACGCGCGACATCACTTGCGCGACGCCGGACAGGAGCGGTCTTGGTTTTAGGCTGGAAGTCACCGGTTTTCTCCGCAAGAGGACGGCGGCGCGGGATGTCCGCGCCGCCGCTTGATCACTGCACGGCCTTGATGGCTTCGACCATGGCCTTCAGCTTGTCGTCCTTGACGTGCTTCTCGTAGACCGGGCCCATCGCGTCGATGAAGGGCTGCTTATCCGGCGTCGTGATCTGCGAACCGGCCGCCTCGACCTTGGCGCGCGATTCCTTGACCTTGGCGGTCCACAGCTCGCGCTGCTTGGCGACGCTCTCCTTGGCGGCCGCTTTGAAGATCGCCTGGTCTTCCGGCGTCAGCTTGTCCGAGCTCGACTTCGCCATGACGAAGGCTTCCGGCACCATCGTGTGCTCGTCGAGCGAATAGTATTTGGCGACTTCCGCGTGCTTGGCGGTGTCGTAGCTCGGAAAATTGTTCTCCGCACCGTCGATCACCCCGGTCTCGATCGCCGAATACACCTCGCCATACGGCATCGGCGTCGCGTTGGCGCCGAGTGCCGCCACCATATCGACGAAGATGTCGGACTGGATGACGCGGAACTTCATGCCGGCCATGTCGGCTACAGTGTTGATCGGCTTCTTCGAATTGTAGAAGGAGCGCGAGCCGCCATCGTAAAAGGCGAGCAGCACCAGCCCGACCTGGTCGAACGCCGCCGCGATCTGGTCGCCGATCGCCCCGTCCATGACCTTGTGCATATGGTCTTCCGAACGGAAGATGTAGGGCAGCGAGGGTACGGTGGTCTCCGGGATGAGCCCGTTGAACGGCGCCATCGAGACGCGGTTGAGATCGATCACGCCGGTGCGCACCTGCTCGATCGTGTCCTTTTCCTCGCCGAGTTGCGCGGAAGGATAGAGTTCGACCACATAGCGGCCGGCCGTGCGCTCTTTCACGAGCTCGCCGAAATATTTGACCGCCTCGACCGTCGGATAGCCGTCCGGGTGTGTGTCAGACGAGCGCAGGACCGTCTGGGCGCTTGCCGTTCCGGCCAGCAGTGCGGCGGCAAGTAGCGTAGCTCCCGCCCGTCTTGAAAAATGCAGCATTGGTTTCCTCCCGTTTGAACGATGGCGGCAAGCGCCGTTAGAGCCGGTACGCCTTTTTCGCGAGCGTATAGGCAAGTTCCTGCGCCAGCTCGTGCGCCTCGTCCTCGCCGAGCCGATGCTCGGCGACGAGACGCGCCAGATATGCGCAATCGACCCGGCGCGCGACATCATGGCGGGCCGGTATGGATGGAAAGGCGCGGGTGTCGTCGTTGAAACCGACGGTGTTGTAGAAACCGGCCGTTTCGGTGGTCATCTCGCGGAACCGGCGCATGCCTTCGGGGCTGTCGTGGAACCACCAGGCCGGCCCGAGCTTCAATGCCGGGTAGACACCGGCGAGCGGCGCCAGCTCGCGCGCATAGCTGGTCTCGTCGAGGGTGAACAGGATGATGGTGAGATCGCGCTCCAGCCCGACACAGTCGAGCAGCGGCTTCAACGCCGTCACATAATCGGTTCGAGTCGGGATATCGAAGCCTTTGTCCCTGCCGAACTTCTGAAAGACAGCCGGCGAATGATTGCGCCAGGAGCCGGGATGGATTTGCAGGACCAGCCCGTCGTCACGGCTCATCTTGGCCATCTCGGTCAGCATCTGGGCGCGAAACAGCTTTCGCTCGCGCTCGTCGTTCGAGCCCCGGCGGATGCGGTTGAACAGCTCCTCGGCGGCGGCATCCGAGAGATTGGCGGTTTCGGCCGTCGGATGGCCGTGATCGGAGGAAGTCGCGCCAAAGCTCTTGAAGAAGGCGCGCCGCTGGCGATGCGCATCGAGATAGCCGGCCCAATTGCCGGTGTCGCAGCCGGTGATCTCGCCAAGCCGGTCGAGATTGGCCGAAAAGCCTTCGAAGTCGGGATCGACGATCGCATCCGGCCGATAGGCGGTGACGACGCGGCCCTCCCAGCCGCTGTCGCGGATCATCTGGTGCCATCTGAGATCGTCGAGCGCGCCTTCGGTCGTCGCGATGACCTCAATGTTGAAGCGCTCGAACAGCGCTCGCGGGCGAAAATTCTCCCACTGCAGCAGCGTCGCGATCGTGTCGTAGTGGCGGTCGGCCGTCTTGGCATTCAGCGGCTCGTCGATACCAAACAGATGGGCGAGCACATGGTCGAACCACAGCCGGGTCGGCGTGCCGCGGAACAGGTAATAATGCTCGGCGAAGCGCCGCCAGATCGTTCTGCCGTCGGTTTCCACCGGCGAACCGTCAAGTGTCGGCACGCCAAGCTCCTCAAGCCGAACGCCCTGGCTGAACAGCATGCGGAAAATGTAGTGGTCCGGTACGATCAGCAACTGCGCCGGATCGGGAAACGCCTCGTTGAGCGCATACCAGCGCGGATCGGTGTGGCCGTGCGGGCTGACGATCGGCAGGTCCTTGACCGCGGCGTAGAGATCGCGGGCCAGCGAAAGCGGGCGCGCCTCGGCGGCAAACAGCAAGTCCGGATCCGTCAATGCGGCCACGTAAATCCTCCCAATCCGGACATCGGTAGGGTTGGAAAGAAATAATGTCAACATACAAAAAATGGGTTGTTGTATGATGACTTTTCGTCGGCCATTGCCCATTGTGCGTGACGGCAACGGGTGTTACGCCGCCTGCCAACAGTGACCCAGCAACCTCGATCAGACACGCCGCGCAATGACCAATAGACGCCTTTCCAACAGCACGCTGAAGGCACTGCCGGCTTCGGTCGCGGTTCCCCGCTACGACCGCGGCGCTATTGCGCCAGGCATCGTCCATCTCGGCGTCGGCGCGTTCCACCGCGCCCACCAGGCGGCCTATGTCGACGACTGTCTGGCGGCTGGAGAGACAGGCTGGGGCATTGTCGGCGTGTCCTTGCGCAGTCCAGACACGCGCGATGCACTGGCGCCGCAGGATGGCCTCTACACACTGGCGATCAGGAGCAGCGTCGAAGAAGAGCTGCGCGTCGTCGGTTCGATCCTGTCGCTGCTGGTGGCGCCGGAAGATCCGGCTGCGGTGCTCGCCGCTCTGACCGATCCGCTCACCCGTATCGTCACGCTGACGATCACCGAAAAGGCCTATCTGAGGGCAGCCGGCGGCGGACTGGACAATACCCACCCCGACATCGTCCATGATCTGGCTAACCCGCAAATGCCACGAACGGCGCATGGTTTCCTGACGGAGGCGCTGTCGCGCCGCCGTGCCACCGGCATCCAGCCTTTCACCGTGCTCTGCTGCGACAACCTTCCGGCCAATGGCGCCACGCTGCACCGCCTGCTGGTCGAATTCGCCGCACTGCGCGATGCCAGGCTCGCCACTTCAGGCGATGCCAGGCTCGCCGCACACATCGCCGACGGCGTCGCCTTTCCGTCGAGCATGGTCGACCGCATCGTGCCGGCGACCACCGATGCCGACCGGGCGCGTATCGCCGTCGAGCTCGGCGTCGAGGATGCCTGGCCGGTGATGACCGAGCCGTTCTGCCAATGGGTGGTCGAGGACGACTTTCCGGCGGGCAGGCCGGCCTGGGAAAAGTTCGGCGTCACCATGGTCGGCGACGTCGGGCCGTTCGAGGACATGAAGCTGCGGCTGCTCAACGGCTCGCATTCGGCAATCGCCTATCTCGGCCTGCTCAGCGGCTACGACACGGTCGACCGCGCCTTTGCCGATCCGGCGATCCGGCAATTCGTCGACGGCTTGTGGGCCGAGGCGATCCCGACGCTGCCGCCGGACGCCGGGCTCGATACGGCCGGCTACACGGCCCAGCTCGCCGAACGTTACTCGAACACGGCGCTGGCCCATCGCACGGCGCAGATCGCCAATGACGGCAGCCAGAAACTGCCACAGCGCATCGTCGCCTCGGCCGTCGAGCGGCTGAGTGCCGGTGATCCCCCAGCCCATCTGATGCTGGTGGTGGCCGCCTGGATCGCCGCTTGCGAGGCGCGCGGCAAGACCTTGCCCGAAGCCCATTTCACCGACCCGATCGACACTCGGCTTACGGCGCTCGGCAGCCGGCCGGCTGATGAAGCTGTGACAGCGATGTTCGATCTCGCCGGCTTCGCCAGGGACCATTCCCAGCGCATGACACTGATTGATCTGACGACAGCCCATCTCGAGCGCCTGCGGCGGGGCGGGCCTGCCGCTGCCTTGGCGGCGCTTGGCATAGGGAGTGAGAAGCCATGAGACAGACTTGGCGCTGGTTCGGGCCCAACGACCCGGTGACGCTTGCCCATGTCCGTCAGGCCGGCGCCGTCGGCATCGTCAGCGCGCTGCATCACCTCAATGACGGCCGCGCCTGGCCGGCGGACGAGATCGCCAGGCGCAAGGCAGAGATCCAGGCAGCAGGCCTGACCTGGGACGTGGTCGAGAGCATCGTCGTCCACGAGGACATCAAGACCCGCAGTGGCGACTGGCGCACCCTGATCGACAATTATAAGGCCTCGATCCGCGCCGTCGCTGCCGCCGGCATCAACACCATCTGCTATAATTTCATGGCGATCACCGACTGGACGCGCACCGACCTCGACTATCCGATGCCGCATGGCGGCACGGCGCTGCGCTTCGATGTCGTCGAGCTCTGCGCCTATGACGTCTTCATCCTCGAGCGAAAACGGGCGGAGGCCGATCACCCGCCGGCCCGTGTCGAGGCGGCGCGTGTGCGGCTGCAAGGCATGAGCGAAAGCGACAAGGCGAGACTGGAGCTCAACCTGATCGGCTGGGTGCCGGCGCGCGAATTCATCTTCGATCGAGCGAGCTTCCGCCGCGCCCTCGACCTCTACAAGGACGTCTCTACCGAAGGACTGCGCGAAAACCTGTTTGCCTTCCTGCGCGAGATCGTGCCGGTTGCCGAAGAGGCCGGCGTCAGGATGGCGATCCACCCCGACGATCCGCCTTTTTCGTTGTTCGGCCTGCCGCGCATCGTTTCCAAGGCAGCCGATGCCCGCGCGCTGCTCGACGCCGTCGCTTCGCCGGCTAACGGACTGACACTGTGTACCGGCTCCTACGGCGCGAGCGCGCAGAACGATCTGCCGGCAATGGCGAAGGCTTTCGCCGAGAACATCCATTTCGCCCATCTGCGCAATGTCACCAAGGAGCCCGACGGCTCCTTCCACGAAGCCGAGCACCTCGACGGCGACACCGACATGGTGGCGGTCGTGTCGGCGCTGATTGGCGAGGAGCGGCGGCGCAAGGCGGCAGGCAGGGCGGACTGGCAGATTCCGATGCGTCCGGACCATGGCCATGCCATTGTCGACGACATCGGCAAGAAGGTGAACCCCGGCTATTCCTGCATCGGCCGCCTGAAGGGCCTCGCCGAACTGCGCGGCGTCATGCGCGCCGTGGAAGCGCTGACGGTGTGAGCTATTTGCCTGACGGATCCAATACTTGCCGGGAAGAATAGTCGACGCCTTTAGAATTCCAGAACAGCCGCACGGCCTTGCCGACCAGATTTTCACTGGGAATAAACCCGACGCTGAATCGGCTGTCGGAGGAATTGTCCCGATTGTCGCCAAGTGCAAAATAGTGGCCTGCGGCACGATCCACGAGTTCGTGTTGTCCCCGATGGATGAATCTGTCAGGTTGAGAACGGTGTAGGACACGCCCTCTGGCAAAGTTTCACGTTGAAGTTTGACTGGATCGGGGAACTCTTCGGACGAAAAAGAGCCGATATCCTCGAGCCCCACCGCTACCTCGTTGATGTAAAGCATCCCGTCGATGATCTGGATCTTTTCGCCCGGAAAGCCGACGATCCGCTGGATGTAGTTCACGCTCGGATCGGGCGGGAACTTGAATGCCACCACATCTCCCCTTTTGGGTTCCGCGCCCAATAGGCGCCCGTCAAATGAGAGCACGTTGAAGGGCACGCTGTAGCGACTGTAGCCGTATGCGGATTTGGACACGAAGAGATAGTCGCCCTCCCGCAACGTCGGCGTCATGCTGCCAGACGAGATCGAAAACGATTGGAACACCAACGAGCGGATTACAAACGCAGCCACGATGGAGGCGTAAAACGCCAACACGAACACCGACACCCCTTGCGCATACCATTTGTCCGGCTTGAACCGATGCGCAAAGGGAACAACGAGCGTCGCCCACAGGATCATCAAGCCGATACCCGAAAAGTTGCCCGCCGCCGCAAGATCCATGCCCGGCACCACCGGAATTCCGATGTAGCAAAGCGCGATGCTGACAGCACTGATCACAAACAGGCTTATGACAGCCAGTTTGCCAGCGCCAATCCATAGAAATCCGCCAAACGGGCCGCCAAGGGCCGACACCAGGGCCGTCGACCATCTGGATCGCGAGACTGTTTCTTGTTGCACTGTTTGTTCTGTCATCGGCCCCCCACGCCAAGGCAGCCTGACTGTTCACCAAATAAAAAAGCGAGGCAAGCCTCGCTTTCTCGACGCCGAACTGATCCTTCGCGTTAAGCCGGCAGGATGGCGCCTTCAAGCGTGGTGAGCTGGTTAAGGAACTGCTCGGCCTTGCTGCGGGTCTGGTCGTCCTTGGCGTCGGCGGCGTCTTCCCTCGCCTCCTGGATGCGGCGGGCAAGCTCGGCGCGGTCGATGTCGCCGACGGCCACAGCCGATTCCGCCAGCAGCGTGCAGCCGGCCGGAACGATGTCGGCAAAGCCGCCGAACACCACGTAGCGTTCTTCCTTGCCGGAAGCGGTCTTCAACGTGACGACGCCCGGCTTGATCGTGGTCATGACCGGTGCGTGATGCGCCATCACGGTCATTTCGCCCTCGGCGCCTGGGATGACGACGGATTCGACCTGCTCGGAAACCAAGAGGCGCTCCGGCGAGACCAGTTCGAACTTGAAAGCTTCAGGCATGATCAATTTAGCGAATAGGGAATAGTAAGTAGCGAGTAGTGAAGAAACTCGTCCGGCTCATAGACCCCTATTCGCTACTCCCTATTCGCTATTCGCTTTGGCTTACGCCGCTTCAGCCGCCAGGCGCTGTGCCTTCTCGACCGCTTCCTCGATGCCGCCGACCATGTAGAAGGCGGCCTCCGGCAGGTGGTCGTAATCGCCGTTGCAAAGGCCCTTGAAGCCCTTGATGGTGTCGGCGAGGTCGACCAACTTGCCCGGCGCGCCGGTGAACACTTCGGCGACGAAGAAGGGCTGCGACAGGAAGCGCTCGATCTTGCGGGCGCGGGCAACCGTCTGCTTGTCCTCTTCCGACAGCTCGTCCATGCCCAGGATGGCGATGATGTCCTGCAGCGACTTGTAACGCTGAAGGATCGACTGCACCTGGCGCGCGACCTGGTAGTGCTCCTCGCCGACAACCATCGGGTCGAGCATGCGCGAAGTCGAATCGAGCGGATCGACCGCCGGATAGATGCCCTTTTCCGAAATCGCGCGGTTGAGCACGGTCGTCGCGTCGAGGTGGGCGAATGAAGTCGCCGGTGCCGGGTCGGTCAAATCGTCGGCCGGTACATAGATCGCCTGCACCGAGGTGATCGAACCCTTGGTCGTCGTGGTGATACGCTCCTGCAGCGCGCCCATGTCGGTGGCCAGCGTCGGCTGGTAGCCCACGGCCGAAGGAATGCGGCCGAGCAGCGCCGACACTTCCGAGCCCGCCTGCGTGAAGCGGAAGATGTTGTCGACGAAGAACAGCACGTCCTGGCCCTGGTCGCGGAAGTATTCGGCAACCGTCAGGCCGGTCAGGCCGACGCGCGCGCGCGCGCCCGGCGGCTCGTTCATCTGGCCATAGACGAGCGCGGCCTTGGAGCCTTCGCCGCCGCCCTTCTTGTTGACGCCGGACTCGATGAACTCGTGATAGAGGTCGTTGCCTTCGCGGGTGCGCTCGCCGACGCCGGCGAACACCGAGAAGCCGCCATGCGCCTTGGCGACGTTGTTGATCAGTTCCTGGATCAGCACCGTCTTGCCGACGCCGGCGCCGCCGAACAGGCCGATCTTGCCGCCGCGGGCATAGGGGGCCAGCAGGTCGAGCACCTTGATGCCGGTGACCAGGATCTGCGCTTCCGTCGACTGCTCGACATAGGTCGGCGCCGGCTGGTGGATCGAGCGCATCTCGATGCCGTCGACCGGGCCTGCCTCGTCGACCGGCTCGCCGATGACGTTGATGATGCGACCGAGCATGCCAGGGCCGACCGGCACGGTGATCGGCGCGCCGGTGTCATAGACGTCCTGGCCGCGAACCAGACCTTCGGTGGAGTCCATGGCGATGCAGCGTACGGTGTTTTCGCCGAGATGCTGGGCCACTTCGAGCACCAGGCGATTGCCGACATTGATCGTCTCAATCGCGTTCAGGATCGCCGGCAGATGTTCGCCGAACTGCACGTCGACAACAGCGCCGATGACCTGGCGAACCTTGCCCGCCAAGCCGGTTTTCTTGATGGTAGCGGCCGGCGTATTCACGGCGGCGGCCTTGGTTGCTGCCGCCTTCTTGGCCGGAGCGGCCTTTGCTGCCGCCGGAGCCTTTGCTGGTGCCGCGGCCTTAGGGGCTGCCGTCTTCGGGGTCGCTGCTTTCGCCATCGTCTTTACCCTTTTCGTCTCTTTGTTTCTCACACGCTTGAGGTCGATGACCTCCTTGGGAGCGTGCCTAGAGCGCCTCGGCGCCCGAAATGATTTCGATCAATTCCTTGGTGATCTGCGCCTGCCGCTGGCGGTTGTAGGTGATCGACAATTTGTTGATCATGTCGCCGGCATTGCGCGTCGCATTGTCCATGGCGCTCATCTTGGCGCCCATCTCGCCGGCCGCATTCTCGAGCAGCGCGCGGAAGACCTGCACGGAGATGTTGCGCGGGATGAGATCGGAGAGGATTTCGCCCGGCTCCGGCTCGTATTCGTAGACAGCGCTGCCACCATCCTTCGCTTCAGCAGCATCCGAAACCACGCCCGCCGGGATAATTTGCTGCGCTGTCGGGATCTGGCTGATCACCGACTTGAACTGCGAATAGAACAGCGTGCAGATGTCGAAGCCGCCTTCGTTGAACAGGTGGATCACCTTCTTGGCGATGGCATCGGCATTGACGAAGCCCAGCGTCTTGACCTCGCGCAGATCGACACGCTCGATGATCAGCGCCCCGTAGTCGCGGCGCAATATGTCGAACCCCTTCTTGCCGACGCAGATGATCTTGACCTGCTTGCCGTCGGCCAGAAGCTTGCGGATGTGGTCGCGGGCAAAGCGGGCGATCTGCGAATTGAAGCCACCGCACAGGCCGCGTTCGGCCGTGCAGACGACAAGCAGATGCACGTCGTCCTTGCCGGTGCCGGTCATCAGCGCCGGGGCATCGCCGCCACCGCCGATCGCCTGGGTGATGTTGGCCAGCACCGCGCCCATGCGCTCCGAATAGGGACGCGCCGCTTCAGCCGCTTCCTGCGCGCGGCGCAGTTTCGCCGCGGCGACCATCTGCATCGCCTTGGTGATCTTCTGCGTCGCCTTGACCGAGGCGATACGGTTACGAAGGTCTTTTAACGAAGGCATGCTTCAAACCTGATCCCGTCCGGCCCAGTCAAGCAAAGGTCTTGGCGAAGGCGTCGATCTCTGCCTTCAGCCTGGCGCGCAGATCGTCGGACAGCGCCTTCTCCTTGCGGATGCCGTCGAGCACGTCCTTGCCGGCCGAGCGCATGTGCGACAACAGCCCCTGCTCGAACTTGCCGACCTGGTTGATCGCCAGCTTGTCGAGATAGCCGTTGACGCCGGCGAAGATCACCGCGACCTGCTCCTCGACCTTGAGCGGCGAGAATTGCGGCTGCTTCAAAAGCTCGGTCAGGCGCGAGCCGCGATTGAGCAGGCGCTGCGTGGCGGCGTCGAGATCGGAGCCGAACTGCGCGAAAGCAGCCATTTCGCGGTACTGCGCGAGCTCGCCCTTGATCGACCCGGCAACCTGCTTCATCGCCTTGATCTGCGCCGAAGAGCCGACGCGCGACACCGACAGACCGACATTGACCGCAGGACGGACGCCCTGGAAGAACAGATTGGTTTCCAGGAAGATCTGGCCGTCGGTGATCGAGATGACGTTGGTCGGGATATAGGCCGACACGTCGTTGGCCTGCGTCTCGATGATCGGCAGCGCCGTCAGCGACCCGCCGCCATTGTCGTCGTTGAGCTTGGCGGCGCGCTCGAGCAGGCGCGAGTGCAGGTAGAAAACGTCGCCCGGATAGGCCTCGCGGCCCGGAGGACGGCGCAGCAGCAGCGACATCTGGCGATAGGCGACGGCCTGCTTCGACAGATCGTCATAGCTGATCAGCGCGTGCATGCCGTTGTCGCGGAAATATTCGCCCATGGTGCAGGCGGTGAACGGCGCCAGGAACTGCATCGGCGCCGGATCAGACGCGGTCGCAGCGATGATGATCGAATAGTCGAGCGCGCCGCGCTCTTCCAGCACCTTGACGAACTGCGCCACGGTCGAGCGCTTCTGGCCGACGGCGACATAGACGCAGTACAGCTTTTCCTTCTCCGGGCCGTTGTCGTGCACCGATTTCTGGTTGAGCATGGTGTCGAGGATGATCGCGGTCTTGCCGGTCTGGCGGTCGCCGATGACCAGCTCGCGCTGGCCGCGGCCGACCGGGATCAGCGCGTCGATGGCCTTGAGGCCGGTCGACATCGGCTCGTTCACCGATTTGCGCGGGATGATGCCGGGCGCCTTGACGTCGACGCGCTTGCGTTCGGTGGCCTGGATCGGGCCCTTGCCGTCGATCGGGTTGCCGAGCGCATCGACGACGCGGCCGAGCAGGCCCATGCCGACAGGCGCGTCGACGATGGCGCCGGTGCGCTTGACGGTATCGCCTTCCTTGATGTCACGGTCGGCGCCGAAGATAACGACGCCGACATTGTCGGCTTCGAGGTTGAGCGCCATGCCGCGGATGCCGCCGGGGAACTCGACCATCTCGCCGGCCTGGACATTGTCGAGGCCATAGACGCGGGCGATGCCGTCACCGACGGACAGCACCTGGCCGACTTCGGAGACCTCGGCCTCCTTGCCGAAATTCTTGATCTGGTCTTTCAGAATTGCGGAAATTTCCGCGGCGCGGATGTCCATCAGCCGACCTCTTTCAGTGCAAGCTTGAGCGAATTGAGTTTGGTTTTGAGCGACGTATCGATCTGGCGCGAGCCGATCCTGACCACCAGCCCGCCGAGCAGCGACGGATCGACGGTGACGGTGATCGCCACATCCTTGCCGGCGACGCTTTTCAGCGCCGCTTTCAGCTCGGTTTCCTGGGCAGGCGTCAGCGCATGCGCCGAGGTGACCTCGGCGGCGGTCTCGCCGCGGTGTTCGGCGGCGATCTGGCGGAACGCCTTGATCATTCCTGGCACGGCGAAAAGCCGGCGGTTCTGGGCAACGACGCGCAGGAAATTGCCAGTGAGGCCCGTGATCCCCGCTCTGTCGGCGATCGCGGCGATCGCCTTGGCCTGGTCTTCGCTGGAGAAAACCGGGCTCCTGATCAGCCGCGAAAGGTCAGCGCTGCCTTCGAGCATCGCTTCGAAACTGTTGAGGTCGGTCTCGACGCTGGCCACCGAATTGGCCTGCAGCGCGAGTTCGAACAGCGAACCCGCATAGCGTTCTGCGACACCTGAGATTGGCGATGACGATTGGGCCACGGACCGTCTTTTCTCTTGTCTGACAGGCCGCAGATTGTTGGCGCGAGCAAAAACTCTGGCTAAATCTTTGACCTTACTGCATTTTTCCAAGCACGGAGGCGCGGCTTCCGCTATCCCCGGTCGAAAGTCGATTGCCGTCTAGCACAGGCATTTTCAGACCGCAATGCGTCGTCCGGCATGGTTTTCAGGCACTATTGTCGCATCCGCTCGCCGAGTTCAGCAACCAACCCCGGATTGCTCTGTGATTCAAGGCAAAAAGCCGAAGGCGAACGCAAGCGGCAGCGCCGCCAGCACCAGCTCGACGACGATGGATGCCCAGTTGAACGGCGTATTGGCGCCGTCCGACATCATCGACAGCAGCCGGCCGAAGGCGGTGAATAGCCAGGAGAAGCCGAGCGCCATGTAGAGCAGCGGCTGCGCCAAGAGGATGCAGCACAGGCTGACGCCGAGATAGAAGCCCGACATCCGGCCGCGCCCCTCGGCGATCGCCGCTGCCTTCTCCGGTCTGACCTGCAGCCGCAGGATGCGGAACGCCAGCTGTGGAGCCAGGAATAGCAACAGGCCGAGCAATAGAGTCGCGACCGCGCTCGACCATGCCAGCCACTCGCCCTGGCTCATCGGCCATGGAAACGCAAATTCCATCCTTGTCCCCTCGTAAATGGATATTCAAAATTTCGGGCATTCTAGCGAAGCAACTGACATGCGCCAGATGGGCCGTCGGCAATTTGCAGGGCGCGTCAGCTCAACGCGAGCGCGACCGTTGTCTCGACCGGGCTAACAGGACGTTAAACAATGGGCTGTTTTTTTCTGCACAATTCCTATATTGTGACTACATGAGACCACAAGGGGTTCCGCGCATGAAGACGATGCAACTGCGAGAGGCAAAGGCCAGCCTTTCCGCGCTCGTGGAGGCCGCTGAGAACGGTGAGCCCACGGTTATCACCAAGCACGGCAAGCCCGCAGTCATGGTGGTGCCAATCGGTGAGGGACGGAAACTTTATCCGCAGAACAGCCAAAAAGACTTCGTGGATTTCCTGCTTCGGTATCCAGGCGGCATCGAGCTTGAGCGAAACGAATCGCCGTCGTGGGAAGTGGAGTTTTGACCGGCTATCTGCTTGATACGTCTTTTCTCTCGGCATTTGCACCTGGTCGGCCTCTGCTTCCGTCACACGTGCAGAACTGGGTTGCTGTACAAGGAGAACGCGGCTCTTGGCAGCTCTCGTCGATCGTCATCTTGGAGGTGGAACGAGGAATCGCGAAACTGAAGCGGGCGGGCGGGCATATGAAGGCGGAGCGCATCAATGAGTGGTTCGAAAGGTTGCTTCTAGAGTTCAACCAGCGCATCCTTCCCATCGATTTAGCAATCGCGCGAGAAGCCGGAAAACTGGAAGACGCCACTATCGCCAGAGGCGCCAATCCGGGACTGGCGGACATTCTGATCGCAGCTACCGCCCGTTTGCACGGCCTGTCAGTTTTGACGGCCAACACCCGGCATTTTGCGATTCTCGACGTGCCTTACCTGAACCCATTCACCGAACGCGTCTCGAAAGGGTAATTCGACACCTTACAAAAAGCTTTGCGGGTCGATATCGACCTGGACCCGCACCGAGGCCCTTATCTTCGGTCCCTCGGCCAGCATGGTGCGGATGAACCCTTGCATGTCGGCGCGCCGCTCGCCCTGGATCAGTAGGCGAAAGCGATGGCGGCCGCCGATCAATGACAGCGGCGCCTCGGCCGGGCCGAGCACGAACAGCTCGGTGGCTTGCGGCGCGGCACGGCGCAGGCCGCGGGCGTGCCCTTCGGCTTCCGCCCGGGTCGCCGCGCTGACGATGACGCCGGCGAGCCGGCCGAAGGGCGGCAGCCCCGCCCGCTCGCGTTCGGCGATCTCGCGCTCGTAGAAGGCCTCGGCATCGCCGGAGACGATCGCCCGCATCACCGGGTGGTCGGGCTGGAAGGTCTGCAGCAGTCCAAGGCTCTTCTTGCCGGTGCGGCCGGCGCGGCCGGTCACCTGGCTGAGCAGTTGGAAGGTGCGCTCGGCGGCGCGCGGGTCGCCATTGGCCAGGCCGAGATCGGCATCGACGACACCGACGAGCGTCATGTTGGGGAAATTGTGGCCCTTGGCGACGAGTTGCGTGCCGATGACGATGTCGGCCTCGCCATTGGCTATGGCTTCGAGCTCGAGCCGCAGCCGCCGCACGCCGCCCATCAGGTCGGACGACAGTACGATGGTGCGGGCATCAGGGAAATGCGCGACGACCTCCTCGGCGATGCGCTCTACGCCCGGCCCGCAGGCGACCAGATGATCGAGCGTGCCACATTCCGGGCAGGCCTCGGGCCGGCGTTCATTGTGCCCGCAATGGTGGCAGACGAGCTGACCGCGAAAGCGGTGCTCGACCAGCCAGGCCGAGCAGACCGGACAGCCGAAGCGGTGGCCACAGACCCGGCAGAGCGTCAGCGGCGCATAGCCGCGCCGGTTGAGAAACAGCAGCGACTGTTCCTTTCTTTCCAGCGTCTGCCGTATATGGCCGAGCAGTACAGGCGACAGGAAGCCGCCGCGTGCAGGCGGCGCACGGCGCATGTCGATCGTCTTGAGATCGGGAAGTGCCGCCTCGGCAAAGCGCGCCGAAAGCACCGCCCTGCTGTAGCGGCCCTGGCTGGCATTGACCCGGCTTTCGACCGACGGTGTCGCCGAGGCGAGCACGACCGGAAACCCGCCGATATGGCCGCGCACCACGGCCATGTCGCGCGCGTTGTAAAAGACGCGATCCTCCTGCTTGTAGGCGGGGTCGTGCTCTTCGTCGACGACAATCAGCCCAAGCTCCCTGAACGGCAGGAACAGCGCCGAGCGCGCGCCTGCGACCACGCGCACGCCGCCTTCCGCCACCTGCCGCCAGACCTTTTCGCGCATTCTTGGCGGCAGGTCCGAGTGCCACTCCGCCGGCTTGGCGCCGAACCGCTCCTGAAAGCGTTCGAGGAAGGCGTGGGTCAGCGCGATTTCCGGCAGCAGGATCAACACTTGCGTGCCGCGATCGAGCGCGGCCGCAACCGCCTCGAAATAGACCTCCGTCTTGCCGGATCCGGTTACACCGTCGAGCAGGGTGACGCCGAATATGCCGGCCGCGACATTGGCGCGCAGCATCTCGGCGGCATCGCTCTGGTCGGGCATCAGTGCCGGCGCGGCGTAGCCGGGATCGGGTGCTGCGACCACCGGCCGCGGCGGGATCATCACCGTCTCGAATACCCCCTGCGCCCTCAGCCCGTCCACCACCGTCGACGACACGCCTGCCGCATGCGCCAGGCCCGACCGCGTCCAGGCGAGCCCACCTTCGGCCGTTTCCAGCACGCGCGTCCTCGCCTCCGTCATCCGGTCGGGCTTGGCGAAGGTGCGCTGCAGCCCTTCGATCCACGGCTCCGGATCGAACGCCTCCGGCGCCCTGAGCAGCATGCGCGCCACCATGCCGGGCGGCGACAGCGTGTACTGCGCCACCCAATCGACAAAACGCCGCATCGCGCGGTCGATCGGCGGGCAGTCGAAAACCTGCTCGATCGGCCGCAATTTCTTCGCGTCGACCTTTTCGACGGCGCCGTCCCAGACGATGCCGGCGACCTGGCGGGGCCCAAGCGGAACGCGCACGATCGAGCCCGGCACCACGCGCATGCCAGCCGGCACAGCATAGGTGTAGGGGCGCTCAGCAGGCACTGGGACCAGCACCGGTGCGGCCGCGACAAAGGGCGAATCTTCGATCATGAGGCGTGACCTTGCCCCGACTTTGGTCTAGATCAAAGTCCGACCCCGAATGTGCATGACCTGCACATGAAAAATCTTCAGGAGATCGCCATGAAATTTTTTGTCGACACCGCCGATGTCAAGGAAATCCGTGAGCTGAACGATTTGGGGCTGCTCGACGGCGTAACCACCAATCCGTCGCTGATCCTGAAATCGGGCGGCAAGATCGCCGACGTCACCAGAGAGATCTGCGAGATCGTCAAGGGACCGGTCTCAGCCGAAGTCGTTGCCACCGAGTACAAGGATATGATGGCGGAGGCCAAGATCCTGGCCAGGATCGCCGACAATGTCTGCATCAAGGTGCCGCTGACGCTCGACGGCCTGAGAGCCTGCAAGGACATCCGGTCGGACGGCCGCATGGTCAACGTCACGCTGTGCTTCTCGGCCACCCAGGCGCTGCTCGCCGCCAAGGCCGGCGCCTCCTTCATCTCGCCCTTCGTCGGCCGCATCGACGACAGCGGTTGGGACGGCATGGAACTGATTGCCGATATCCGCACCATCTACGACAATTATGATTTCCAGACCGAAATCCTGACCGCTTCTGTGCGCACGGTGAACCATGTCAAACAGGCGGCACTGATCGGCGCCGACGTCATCACCGCCCCGCCGGCGACGCTCAAGGCGCTGGTCAAGCACCCGCTGACCGACAAGGGCCTGGAGCAGTTCCTCGCCGACTGGGCAAAGACCGGCCAGAAGATCGGCTGAAGCGAAATATCCTACGTCGAACAAAAAAGGCCGAGCAATCGGCCTTTTGCAGATAGCGCAATCCGCCACAGACGGAGCGCTTCAATCCCAGGATGGAAAGACCTAGCTTGCCGCCGGCTTGACGTGCTTGACCAGATCCTGGGCGATCGACAGCCGCAGCACATCCGCCAGTTCGCGCGCCGCGCGGTTCTCGGCGTCGATCTGGGCCCGATATGACGCGAATTCCTGGCGCGGCCTATCGTATGAGGACGGGATCGAGCGCTTGCCCCGCGCTATGACCGTGCCGGTCTTGGCATCGCTGAGCACATAGTTGGCGGTCAGCGTCACTGTGCCGGCGGTCGGCTCGTCCTCGTCCGTCGTGACCTGCTCGATTGCCGCCGATTCGACGAGTTCGGAGACGCCGAGATCAAGCGAATAGACCGGCGAAGCAGGCTCGCCGGCGCCCTGGCCGAGCGCGAAGATCAGATTGTTGCGGACCTGCTGGGCGTAGCGGGTCTTGACCGGCTTGACCGAGATCGATGCCAGTTCGGCAGCAGCGCCGACCTGAGAGCCGGCGATCAGCGGCGCGCTTGAATAGAGCGGCCGCACCGTGCAGGCGGAAACCAGCGCCACCGAAGCGAGCAGCCCGTAGAGCATGATACGGCGCGGCGTCAGCTCCGCTTTTTTCGGATCAGGCAACAACATTGACGATCCTCTGCGGCACGATGATCACCTTGCGCGGTGCCTTACCTTCGAGCGCTTTCTGCACGAAGTCGAGAGCCAGAACCGCTTTTTCGACCGCACCTTGGTCCGCGTCGCGGGCAATTGTCAAATCGCCGCGCTTCTTGCCGTTGACCTGGACCGGCAGCACGATCTCGGCGTCGACGACAAGCGAGGGATCGTAGTCCGGCCAGGGCCGTTCGGCGACAAGGTCGGTGCCGCCGAGCGTCTGCCAGCACTCCTCGGCCAGATGCGGCATGACCGGCGCGATCAGGTGCACCAGGATCTCAACGGCTTCACGGCAGGCCGCTTGGAGCGCCGGACCGGCCTTGCCTTCGGCTGCCTCGTTGAGCGGTACGGTCAAGGCATTGGCGAGCTCATAGATACGGGCGATGGCACGGTTGAAGGCGAGCTTTTCAATATCCTCGCCGACAGACTTGAGGATCTTGTGCGCGGCCTTGGACACTGTTCCGGCCTCGCCGTCCTTCGCCGCCTCTGGCCGAACTCCGGCGAGCGAATCGGCAGCCGTCAACACCAGCCGCCAGATGCGCTGGATGAAGCGATGCGCGCCGGCCGCACCCTCGTCGGTCCATTCGACATCGCGTTCGGGCGGCGAGTCCGACAGCATGAACCAGCGCGCCGTATCGGCGCCGTAGCCGTCGGTGATCTCTTCCGGGCTAACGGTATTCTTCTTCGACTTCGACATTTTTTCGAGCGGACCGATCACCGCCTCTTCGCCAGTGGCGATTTCGAAGGCGCGGCGCTTGCCGTCGGCGTCCTCCAGCCTGACCTCGCTCGGCGCAAGCCAGCGGCCGTTCGAGGCGCCGCCAACCCGATAGGTCTCGTGCACCACCATGCCTTGCGTGAACAGGCCCCTGAACGGCTCGGCGAGATCGACATGGCCGGTCTCGCGCATGGCGCGGGTGAAGAAGCGCGAATAGAGCAGGTGCAAAATGGCGTGCTCGATGCCGCCAATATACTGGTCGACCGGCAGCCATTCAGTCGCGGCCTTGGGATCGGTCGGATCGTTGGCCCAGGGCGCGGTGAAGCGCGCGAAATACCACGACGAATCGACGAACGTGTCCATCGTGTCGGTTTCGCGCCGCGCATCCTTGCCGCAACGCGGGCATTTGACGTGCCGCCATGTCGAATGACGGTCGAGCGGATTGCCCGGCCGGTCGAACTCGATATCGTCAGGCAGCCTGACCGGCAGGTCGGCTTTCGGCACCGGCACAACGCCGCAATCCTCGCAATGGATCATCGGGATCGGGCAGCCCCAATAGCGCTGGCGCGAAATGCCCCAGTCGCGCAGGCGGAAATTCACCTTGCGCTCGGCCATCGGCCGGTTGCCGATGGTCTTCTGTTCGAGCAGCTTCGCCACCTCGTCGAATGCCTGATCCGGCTTCATGCCGTCGAGGAAGCGCGAATTGATCATCACGCCGTCGCCGACATAGGCCTCGTCGATGATCTGGAAGCTTCCTTGATTCTCGCCTTCCGGCATCACCACTGGAATGACCGGCAGGCCGTATTTGTTGGCGAAGTCGAGGTCGCGCTGGTCACCGGACGGGCAGCCGAAAACGGCGCCGGTGCCGTAGTCCATCAGCACGAAATTGGCGACGTAGACGGGCAGCGTCCACTTCTCGTCGAACGGATGGACGACGCGGATGCCGGTATCGAAGCCCTTCTTCTCGGCCGTCTCCAGGGCCGCCACCGACGTGCCCATGTGGCGGACCTCGTCGATGAACTTTGCCAGCGCCGGATTGTCTTCGGCCGCCTTTTTGGCCAGCGGATGGTCGGCCGCAATCGCCATGAAGGAGGCGCCGAAGATGGTGTCGGGCCTTGTCGTATAGACTTCGAGCTCATGCTCGCCGGCGACTGGCTTGGCCAGCGGCCAGCGGATCAGCAGGCCTTCAGAACGGCCGATCCAGTTCGCCTGCATCAGCTTCACTTTTTCCGGCCAATCGTCGAGCTGGTCGAGCGAATCCAGCAGATCCTGCGCATAGTCGGTGATCTTGAAGAACCATTGCGTCAGCTCGCGCTGTTCCACCAGCGCGCCCGAGCGCCAGCCGCGCCCGTCGATGACCTGCTCGTTGGCAAGCACCGTCATGTCCTCCGGATCCCAGTTGACCTTGGAGGATTTGCGCGTCACCAGGCCCTTCTCGACGAAATCGAGGAACAGCATCTGCTGGCGGTGGTAATAATCGACATCGCAGGTAGCGAACTCGCGTGCCCAATCGAGCGACAGGCCCATGACCTTGAGTTGCTCGCGCATGGCAGCGATGTTCTGATAGGTCCAGTCCTTGGGATGGACCTTGTTCTGCATTGCTGCGTTTTCGGCTGGCATGCCAAAGGCATCCCAGCCCATCGGGTGCAGCACGTTGAAACCCTTGGCCCGCTTGTAGCGTGCCACCACGTCGCCCATCGTATAGTTGCGGGTATGGCCGATATGGATGCGCCCCGACGGATATGGGAACATCTCCAGCACGTAGTATTTCGGGCGCGGGTCGTCGTTGTCGGCTTCGAACAGCTTCTTGGCGTCCCAGGCGTTCTGCCATTTGGGCTCTGACGCGCGCGGATTGTATCGTTCGGTTGCCATCGGGTGTTTTTCACTTAAAAGCATGCGCGAGCCGCCGGACAATGCCCGGGCGGCTCAGGAAATGTCGTCGCGGTGTTCACCATGGATTACCGGACCCGTCAACTGCGGCGATCCGGCGAAAAGCCAAACACAGGCAGGATATAGGCATGGCGAGCGCCGTCGAACAGCTTTTCACCGTCAAAGCAAGGATCGCCACTGCCGAGCGCGAGGCCGGGGCGGTGACGCTGGTTGCGGTCTCGAAAACCTTCGATGCCACCGATATCCGTCCGGTTATCGAGGCCGGCCAGCGCGTCTTCGGCGAGAACCGCGTCCAGGAGGCGCAAGCCAAGTGGCCGGCGCTGAAGGAAGCTTTCCCCGACATCGAGCTGCACCTGATCGGGCCGTTGCAATCGAACAAGGCAAAGGAAGCGGTGGCATTGTTCGACGTCATCGAAACCGTCGACCGTGAAAAGATCGCCGCCGAACTCGCCAAGGAAATCGCCAGGCGGGGCCGGTCACCAAGGCTGTATGTCCAGGTCAACACCGGCTCGGAGCCGCAAAAGGCCGGCATCGAGCCGCGCGAGGCCGTCGCCTTCGTGGCCCGCTGCCGCTCGGTTCACGCCCTCGCCATCGAAGGGCTGATGTGCATTCCGCCGGCGGACGAGAACCCCGGTCCGCATTTCGCGCTGCTAGAAAAGCTTGGGCTTGAGGCCGGCGTTGACAAGCTCTCTATGGGCATGTCCGGCGACTACGAAACGGCGATCGCCTTCGGCGCGACCAGTGTCAGGGTTGGATCGGCGATTTTCGGCGCCAGATGAGGCGCAGCCGGCCTTAGGCCACAGGCTGACGCTGACTATGCCAGCAATAGAAACGGAACGTTTCGTTCCTATATGGTTCGAGTTATCCCAAAGCCTCTGGAGCCACCATGCGTTACAATCAACTTGGAAATACGGGGATGTTCGTCTCCGAACTTTGCCTCGGTACGATGACATTCGGCGCGGCCGGCGAGAATGCCCAATGGGGCCTGATCGCCAGCCTCGACCAGGAGGGCGTCGACGAGATCGTCGCCCGCTCGCTCGCCGCCGGCGTCAATTTCTTCGACACGGCGGATGTCTATTCCTTCGGCGCCTCGGAACGGCTTCTCGGCCAGTCGCTGAGAAATCTCGGCGTCAATCGGCAGGACGTGATCATCGCCACCAAGGTTCACGGCGCCATGGGCGGCGGCCCGAACCAGCGCGGTTCTTCGCGCGGCCATATCATGGATTCGATCGAAGGTAGCCTCGAACGGCTGCAGCTGGACCATATCGATCTCTATCAGCTGCACGGCACCGACACGGTCACGCCGATAGACGAAACGCTGCGGGCGCTCGACGACCTGGTTGCCGCTGGCAAGGTCCGCTATGTCGGCGTCTCGAACTGGCAGGCCTGGCGCATCGCCAAGGCGTTGGGTATTGCCGAGCGCAAGGGCTTTGCCCGTTTCGAAACCGTCCAATCGTATTACTCGATCGCTGGCCGCGATCTCGAGCGCGAGATCGTGCCGCTGCTCAACGACGAGAAGCTCGGGCTGATGGTCTGGTCGCCGATGGCTGGCGGACTGCTCTCGGGCAAGTACGGACCCGGTGCCCCCGGCAATGGCGAAGGTCGCCGCGCCAGCTTCAATTTCCCGCCGGTCAATGAGGACCGTGCCTGGGCAGCGGTCGCCGTCATGCGCGAGATCGCCGCTAAGCACGGCGTCAGCGTCGCCACGGTGGCGCTCGGCTTTGTCCTGGCCAAACCGTTCGTGATGAGCGTCATCATCGGCGCCAGCCGCATGGACCAGCTGGAACAGAACCTTGCGGCAACCGAGTTGAAGCTCGATGCCGACGATCTTGCTCGTCTCGACGAAGTCAGCGCGCTCCCGCCCGAATATCCGGGCTGGATGCTCGAACGCCAGGCGGCGGGCCGCAGGCCGGCGCCGTTCACGCCAAAGAAGTAGTTCCTTGTCGACGTGACATTTCGGCAGCCAAATTCGGGAGCCAAGTGGCTCCCGAATGCCTTCCGCTTCAGCCCAGCCGCGCGGTTTCGGCCAGGAAATCTAAAATGGCCCGTACCCGCGCCGGCAAATGCTTGCCTTGGCCGACATAAACCGCATGGGTCAGTTCCTCGTCGCCGGGGTTGAACTCTTCCAGCAGCGGCAGCAGCCGGCCGGCGGCAATGTCGGCCTCCACGTGCCAGCGTGCCAGCCGGGCGATGCCCGCCCCTGAGAGCGCCATCAACCGCATCGCCTCGCCGTCGCCGACCAGCGTGTTTCCAACGATCGATATGGTGATCGGCTTGCCGGCCGCGTCGACAAAAGGCCAGCCCTCGACGTGGCGCACGAAGCAGAAGCCCATCCGGTTGTGACGATCGAGATCGGCGGGCGTCTTGGGTGTGCCACGCGCTTCGAGATACGATGGCGCGGCAACGACGACCACCCGGCTCTGCCCGAGCTTGCGCGCCACTAGCCGTGATTCGCCGAGCGGGCCGGCACGTATGGCGACGTCGGCGCGCTCCTCCATCAGGTCGATAACACTGTCGGTCAACACCAGATCGACCGAGATTTCGGGGTATCGTTCTAGAAAACGCGGCAAAAGCGGGATCAGCCGGTGCTGCCCGAAAGGCACGTAGCTATTGATCCGCAGCCGGCCACGCGGCGCGGCGCCCGCCGCTGCCTCGCGCTCGGCTACCGCCATGTCGGCCAGGATGCGCACGCCGCTGTCGAAGAAGGCCGCCCCTTCCGGTGTCAGTCGCAGCTTGCGCGTCGAGCGGATGACCAGCCGGGCGCCAAGACGCCCCTCCAACCGCGCGATCAGCTTGCTAACCGCCGACGGGCTCATGCGCAGCGCACGTGCAGCGGCCGAAAAGCTGCCGGCCTCGACGACGCGGACGAACACTTCGATCTCGCCGGAGCGGTTGATGTCGGGCCTGGCCATTGGTGAATCTATTTCACAGGCAATGTGCCCTAGGCAAGGCTGGTTCACAGTTCGGTGCATCACGATCTTTCGGGCCGGGCGTGAGAGGACACGGCGCCCGTCGTCGAAACTGGCCGTCATCGAAGTGGGAACCGCCATGCCTCTTGCTCTCTACGCTCTTGCCGCCGGCGCCTTCGGTATTGGCGTCACCGAATTCGTCATCATGGGCCTGCTGCTCGACGTCAGCACCGATCTCGGCGTCTCGATCTCAGCTGCCGGTCAACTGATTTCCGGCTATGCGCTGGGCGTCGTCATCGGCGCGCCGCTGCTGACGATCGCCACCGGCCGGTGGCCGCGCAAGACCGTGCTTCTGGCGCTGATGGCAATCTTCACGCTAGGCAACCTCGCGTGCGCGCTGGCCCCAGACTACTGGACGCTGATGGGTGCGCGCGTGCTCACCGCCTTCGCCCACGGCACCTTCTTCGGCGTCGGCTCGGTCGTGGCGACCGGGCTGGTGGCGCCCAACAAGAAGGCATCGGCGATCGCCCTGATGTTCACCGGCCTGACCATCGCCAACATCCTCGGCGTCCCCTTCGGAACATGGCTCGGCCAGGCCTTCGGCTGGCGCGCGACCTTCTGGGCGGTGACCCTGGTCGGCATGGTCGCTTTCGCCATCATCCTGCTGCTGGTGCCGCGCAGCCAGACAGCGCCTGAGCAAAGCAATTTGCGCGCCGATCTCGCCGTGCTCGGCCGCACGCCCGTCCTGCTTGGCTTTGCCACCACCGTGCTCGGCTATGCCGGCGTCTTCGCCGTCTTCACCTACATCGCCCCGTTGCTGACCGAGATCACCGGTTTTGAGGAAGCAGCGGTGTCGCCGATCCTGCTGGTCTTCGGCGGCGGCCTCATCGCCGGCAACCTCGCTGGCGGCAAGTTCGCCGACCGCTGGCTGGTGCCTTCCGTTCTCGGCAGTCTCGTCGTGCTGGCGCTGGTGCTCGGCACCATGACCTTCGCCCTGCACAGCCAGGTTATGGCCGTCATCTATGTCGGCCTGCTCGGCGCCGCCGCCTTCGCCACCGTGGCGCCGCTGCAGATGTGGGTACTGGAAAAGGCACAAGGCGCCGGCCAGAGCCTCGCCTCGTCCTTCAACATCGCCGCCTTCAATCTCGGCAATGCGGCCGGCGCCTGGCTCGGGGGCGGGGTCATCGCCCATGGCCCCGGCCTCGGTGCCGTCACCTGGGTCGCGGCCCTGCTGCCGCTCTCGGCGCTTTCCGTGGCAGCGCTGGCGCTACGCCTCGATCGCCCAACGCTCGGTGAACCGGCACCCGCTCGCTCGTAGCAACTCGAAGAACCCTTGTACACCATAGGAGAAACAGATGGATTATCGAAATCTTGGCGCATCGGGCCTGAAAGTCCCGGCGCTCTCGTTCGGCGCTGGAACCTTCGGCGGGTCAGGGCCGCTGTTCGGCGCCTGGGGCAACAGCGATGCGACGGAAGCCCGGCGGCTGGTCGACATCTGCCTGGAGGCGGGCGTCAACCTGTTCGACACCGCCGACGTCTATTCGAATGGCGCTTCCGAACAGGTGCTCGGCGAAGCGATGAAGGGCCGCCGCGATGCCGTGCTGATCTCGACAAAGACCTCGCTGCCGATGGGCGACGGTCCCAACGACGCCGGCTCGTCCCGCTCGCGCCTCATCAAGGCCGTCGAGGACGCACTGAGGCGTCTTGGCACCGACTACATCGACCTGCTGCAGCTGCACGCGTTCGACGCCGCAACACCGATCGAGGAGGTGCTATCGACGCTGGATAGGCTCGTGCGCGCCGGAAAGCTGCGTTATGTCGGCGTTTCCAATTTTTCCGGCTGGCAAGTGATGAAGTCGCTCGGCCTGGCGGACAGATACGGCTATCCCCGATACGTCGCCCACCAGGTCTATTATTCGCTGGTCGGGCGCGATTATGAATGGGAGTTGATGCCGCTCGGCCTCGACCAGGGCGTCGGTGCGCTGGTGTGGAGCCCGCTCGGCTGGGGCCGCCTGACCGGCAAGATCCGCCGTGGCCAGAAGCTGCCCGAGAAAAGCCGGCTGCACGACACGGCAAGCTTCGGACCGCCCGTCGACGACGAGCATCTCTATCGGGTCGTCGACGCGCTTGATGTTGTCGCCGAGGAAACCGGCAAGACCATACCGCAGATCGCCATCAATTGGCTGCTGCAGCGGCCGACCGTCGCCTCCGTCATCATCGGCGCGCGCAACGAGGAGCAGTTGCGCCAGAATCTCGGCGCCGTCGGATGGTCACTGACCCCGGATCAGATGAAAATCTTGGACACGGCAAGCGAGGTCACCGCACCCTACCCGTATTTTCCCTATCGCCGGCAGGAGGGTTTTGCCCGGCTGAACCCGCCCGCCGTCTGACGCTCCAAAAGCTGGGCGGCGGCTCCCAGGCTGCCGCCCGCGTGCTTTAATGCAGCACGAACTCGCCGTCGACCTTGCGCCATTCGTTCGGCGCGATCAGCTTCTGGTGCGTGTAGCTGACTGAATGCAGCGGGCCTTCGAGCTTGGCCTGCCAGAACTCGATGAAGCGGATAAGCACCGGAAATTTCGGGGCGATGTCGTAATCCTGCCAGATGAAGCTCTGCAGCAGATGCGGATGATCGGGAAAGTGATAAAGAATCTTGGCCGTGGTCAAGCCATAGCCCTTGAGCATCAGGTCCATTTCGGAATGGTCGCGCATTGCGGTCCCCTGGTTGATTCTCTTTCCTCCCAGCCTGAAATTGTGCACCCCATTTGCTTAATCGTCTATTGATATTTCTGCGGTCGAGCCAGATTTCTGCCGCAAAAACATGCGGTTAGCAGCCGTCTCGCTAGAGTGCTGACACCACCCGGGAAGGGACCTGCGGCATCCCGCCGCGCAAATCCAACGTCTAATGTTGCCGTCATCGCCGAACTGTTAATAATGCGCGCGAATTCGCGGCCGCAACGCTGCGATCCTGCCGGCAGTCAAGCCGGCGGTTTGGTTTCGGGAGGAAGGCGAAGAAATGTCCGATGTTCATGTCCATCGCGTCCAGCCGGCGTGGAAGAAGAACGCGCTGATCGACAATGACACCTACCTGAAATGGTACGCCGACAGCGTCAAGAGCCCGGACAAGTTCTGGGGCAAGCACGGCAGGCGCATCGACTGGTTCAAGCCGTACAGCAAGGTCAAGAACACGTCCTTCGACGGCAAGGTCTCAATCAAATGGTTCGAGGATGGCCAGACCAACGTTTCCTGGAACTGCATCGACCGGCATCTGAAGAAGCGCGGCGAACAGACCGCCATCATCTGGGAAGGCGACAATCCCTACGACGACAGGAAGATCACCTATAACGGGCTTTACAGACATGTCTGCCGCCTCGCCAATGTGATGAAGAAGCACGGCGTCAAGAAGGGCGACCGCGTCACCATCTACATGCCGATGATCCCGGAGGCCGCCTATGCGATGCTCGCCTGCACGCGCATCGGCGCCATTCATTCGGTGGTCTTCGGCGGCTTTTCGCCGGACGCGCTGGCCGGACGCATCGACGACTGCAAGTCGACCTTCCTCATCACCGCCGACGAAGGCCTGCGCGGCGGCAAGCCGATCCCGCTGAAGGAGAACACCGACAAGGCGATCGAGATCGCCGCCAAGGCCGGAACGAAAGTCGAAAAGGTCTTGGTAGTACGCCGCACCGGCGGCAAGACCGGCTGGGCCGCCGGGCGCGATGTCTGGTACCATGACGAGGTCGCGACGGTTAAGGCCGAATGCAAGCCCGAGAAGATGAACGCCGAGGATCCGCTGTTCATCCTCTACACGTCGGGCTCGACCGGCAAGCCGAAAGGCGTGCTGCACACCACCGCCGGCTATCTCGTCTATGTCTCGATGACCCACCAATATGTCTTCGACTATCACGACGGGGACGTCTACTGGTGCACCGCCGATGTCGGCTGGGTCACCGGCCACAGCTACATCGTCTACGGGCCGCTCGCCAACGGCGCCACCACGCTGATGTTCGAAGGCGTGCCGAATTACCCGTCGCAGTCGCGTTTCTGGGACGTGATCGACAAGCACAAGGTCAACATCTTTTACACCGCGCCGACGGCGCTGCGCGCGCTGATGGGCGCCGGCGACGCCCATGTCACCAAGACGTCGCGCAAGTCGCTGCGCGTGCTCGGCACCGTCGGCGAGCCAATCAATCCAGAAGCCTGGGAATGGTATTTCAACGTTGTCGGCAACGGCAAGGTGCCGATCGTCGATACCTGGTGGCAGACCGAGACCGGCGGCATCATGATCACGCCGGTTCCGGGCGCCACCCACCTCAAGGCGGGCTCGGCGACGCGGCCCTTCTTTGGCGTCAACCCGCAGCTGGTTGATGGTGACGGCAAGGTGCTGGAGGGTGAAGCCAGCGGCAATCTTTGTATTGCCGACTCATGGCCGGGCCAGATGCGCACCGTCTATGGCGATCACGACCGCTTCGTGCAGACCTATTTCTCGACCTACAAGGGCAGGTACTTCACCGGCGACGGCTGCCGCCGCGATGCTGACGGCTACTACTGGATCACCGGCCGCGTCGACGACGTCATCAACGTCTCCGGCCACCGCATGGGCACCGCCGAGGTCGAATCGGCGCTGGTTTCGCATGAGAAGGTCTCGGAAGCGGCCGTCGTCGGCTACCCGCACGATATCAAGGGCCAGGGCATCTACTGCTATGTCACGCTGATGGCCGGCGAGACGCCAAGCGAGGAATTGCGCCAGGAGCTCGTCGCCCATGTCCGCAAGGAGATCGGCGCCATCGCTTCGCCCGACAAGATCCAGTTCGCGCCCGGCCTGCCGAAGACCCGTTCCGGCAAGATCATGCGGCGCATTCTGCGCAAGATCGCCGAGGACGATTTTGCCGCGCTCGGCGACACCTCGACGCTGGCCGATCCGGCGGTCGTCGACGACCTGATCGCCAATCGGCAGAACAAGAAGAGCTGATGCAAGCCATATTGGGTGCCGTCACCGAGCTTTGGCGCTATCCCGCGAGCTCGCTCGCCGGCGAGCGCCAGCAGGCGATCTCGGTCGCCCGGCATACCGTTGAAGGCGACCGCCTGTTTGGTCTTATCGACACGTCGAACAATGAAATCGCACGGCCGGACCGCGAAGTGAAATGGCACAAGGTGCCCCGCATCCGAACCCGGCTGTCGCCGGCCGGCGCACTGGAGGTTGCGGTCCCGGATGGCGACTGGCTAGCCGCACCGGGCGCTGATAGCGACCGCGCCATTTCCGCCTATCTCGGCTTTGCGGCCTCCATCCGGCCGTTCCGCCGCGAGAATACTACACCGGGATACGCCGGTCCCCTGCTGGCGGAACGCTATGTCAAAGCCCCCATTCATCTGCTGACCACCGCTTCGCTGGCGCAGTTGAAGTTGCTGCATCCAGACGGCACCGCCGACCCGCGCCGCTTCCGCCCCAACATCGTCGTCGACATGCCGAAGATCGAGGGGTCATTCCCCGAAACCGAATGGATCGGGCGCAAGCTGGCGATCGGCGACCTGCTCCTGACCATCTCCGAGCCGTGCCGCCGCTGCGGCTTCACCATCATTGGCCAGGACGGGTTCGACCACGACCCGGCAATCCTGCGCAGCCTGGTCCGCCACAACGCCCATAATTTCGGCGTCTACTGCACTGTCGATCGACCGGCCCGCGTCGAGATCGGCGCCACGATGCGTCTCCTGTAGCTATTAGTATAAATCCGCCCGCGTCGGCGGCAGGCCGCTTGGGCCGCGCGCGCGCCTGGTGGCGACGGTCTGGAAAATCTGCGCCGAGGCGCGTTCGAAGGTAATCGAGCAGCCGGTGAGATAAAGCAGCCAGAGCCGCGCCTTGGATTCGCCGACCTCGGCGATGGCCTCGTCAAAGCGTGCGTGGAGGCGCTCGGCCCATAGCCGGCAGGTGCGCGCATAGTGCTCGCGCAAGTTTTCGACGTCATAAATGAGGAAGCCGTGCGCCTCGAGATTGCCGAGCGTCATGCCGATCGTATCGAGTTCGCCGCCCGGAAAAATGTATTTGATCAGCGCTTTGAATTCCGGCCCCTTGCGCAGCGTCTTCTTCATGCTGCCCTTGTCGCGGCGGGTGATGGCATGGTGCAGATAGATGCCGCCGGGTTTGAGCAGGCGATGGATGGTCGAAAAATAGGCGGCATGGTTGGCAAGCCCCAGATGTTCGAACATGCCGATCGACGAGATCTTGTCGAAGGAACCGGACAGCTCGGCATAGGACTTTATCTCGATGGTGATGCGATCCTCCAGCCCCTCAGCGCGGATGCGTTCGCGGGCGAACTCGGTCTGTGCCTCCGATAGCGAAACGCCGTGGCCGACGACGCCATAATTCTTCACGGCATGGATGAGCATCGCTCCCCAGCCGCAGCCGATGTCGAGCAATCTGTCGCCGGGCTTCAGCCGAAGCTTGCGGCAGATATGGTCGAGCTTGTCTCTCTGCGCCTGATCGATATCGTTGGCGAAGTCCTTGAAGTAGCCGCAGCTATAGACCATGCGCTCGTCGAGGAAGAGCCGGTAGAATGCGTTGGAAATGTCGTAGTGATGCTGGATCGCCTCCTTGCTCGAACCGCTGACGTAAGGATTGCGGCCGGAAAGATCGGTTCGCGCCGTCATCTGTTTTCGCGAAAACAGCACCGCCGGCAGGTCGCGCAGGATCGCCAGCTTCGGCAGTGTCTTGAGCTTCGTCCTGAGCTTGCCGTGCGTGGGCAAGGCATAGAAATCGAACAGCGATCCGTCTTCGACGTCGACCGCCTTGGCAATCCACATCTCGATCAGCGTCGATAAAGAGGGCCGACGTACGATCTGCCAGACGATGTCCTGGTCGTTGATGGTGAGCACCGGGCCGGCAGCCGGGCCGATCCGCTCGCCCGTCCACAGCCTCACCGCAAAACCCGGCTTCATCGTTTCGATGACCGTCCGAACAATCCGGGCCGCTCTCTCGGCTGCCTCCATCCCCGTCCTCCCTTACCCGGCAAAATAGTGGCCCGGAACAATAGCGGCCCGATCTTGCCTGCCAGATCGGCCGGCCGCAAGCCGCCTGGGTGCGCAAGCACGCTTGTTCAGGATTTTTGGATGCCGCGCCTTGCCATTTCCCGGGTGACACCCCATCATGGGGGAGTGTTCAACAAATCGAAAGGAGGTGATCCGATGTCGAGTGATTTCGTTTTCCAGAACGTGGCCTCAGCGGATTGCACTTTCGGGAAGCAGTCTTCCCGTTAAGGCGCGAGATGCGCGGCTGGCGACCAGTGTCGCCGCCAGGAGCCGCGCCATGGACGGAAACACGGAAGGCCGCCGACTTCGCAAGAAGCGGCGGCCTTTTCCTTTGGGCTGTTGTCCCCTATCTGGTTACGGTCAACATCTCGACGTTGCGCGCTATATCCTGGAAAGCCTGGTTGAGTTCGGTTCCATTGGCCGCCTGATAAAAGTGCTTGATCTTGGCGGTGTCCGGGCTGGCGCAATCCTGGAGCGTCGCCTTGGCATTCGTTTCGTTTAGGTCAAACCCAATGGTGAATATCTCAATGCCCTTGTTGCGCATGGCAGCGCAGAGTGTCTTGGCGGCCGTGCGGGTCGGCTCCTTACCGGCGTCATTGTAAACGTCGCTCACCGTGCTCGCATCGAAGTAGGATAGGTTGAATTCGCCGTCGGTCATCAGGATCGCGATTTTGGCGACCTTTTTTGGATCCATCTTGGCCGGCCGTTGCGAAGTCCTCATGATGCTACCCCAGTTCTCCGACAGCATGTACCAGGTCCACTGCACGCCGATATGGCCGGCGGTGCCGCCGGATGCGACGAAATTCTTGATGACCGTCTTGAGCGCCGTCGCATCCGCCGTCAGCGGCATCAGCGTGGCGGCCGGGCAGGCGGCGGTGCCGGTTTGCCAAGCGAAGGACGACAGCAGGTAGTCGCGGTTGACCATGCTGGCGTCGGGGCCCGCGTCCGAATATTGATAGATCCCCTTGCGTTCGGTGGCGCAATTGTCCGGACGGATGAAGCCCGAGATATATTGCACGGCGTCATTGGCCGGCGCCTGTTTGCGTTGGCTGGTGCTGGTTTCCACATAGACGCTGCTGGGCGCAAGTGTACCCGCATTCACCGAATTTGCGTAAGGCACGATGGCAACCCGCACTCGTGGCTTGGAGGGGTCCTGACCGCCCAGGAAACTGTCGACGGCATTCGCCGCAGCCGTCCGCAGATCGATGATTTTCTGGCCGGCCATCGACCCGGTCACATCGAGCATCATTGCGACTTCGATCTGCTTGTCCGAATAGAGCGCCATCGTCGATGCGGGAACGCTTTGCATGCCACTCGTGCCGAAAAGCGGGAAATAGTAGCTGACATTGACATGGACATCCGCCTGAACCGTGTTTGCAGTCCGGTCGACGGTCAGCTTGTCGAGAACGATCTGGTTGTCCTGCAGGATACCCGCCGTGCTGTTGGCATCGAGAAAGGCCTGCACCGATTTGCTGGCGTCGGCCTCGCTGATGACGCCGGTTGTCAGGTCGCGCGCCGTCGAGGTGACCGCAGCGTCGACGACGCCTTGCAGGCTCGATTTCACATTGTAGAGTTGGGACACGTTGACGGCAAAGCCGACACTCAGCGCCAGCACCGAGCTGATTATACCAAACAGCACCGCGAAATTTCCGCTGCGATCCCCGGCAAAGCCGCCGATCGCCTGAACAAGACCCCCGAAACGCTGCATTCCTTCCGCCTCCATCGCCACAGCCTGCAGCTGTCCGAAGGCGCATTGCAGGAATCCGGCCGGATCGCGCCGCCAGGCGCGAGAAAGCGAGCGGCTCTCGCTCAGGCCATTGTTTCCAAACGGTTTCAAGCGACGGCAAGGTAAACAGCCGGTAAATGAAAGTCGCGTCAGCGCGGCTTTGTTGACAAAGCGCTTACCATGATCAGGCTCGCAATTCAGGACGACTGGACTGCGTCCCAATCCGGTACAGACGAGATGTATCGAACCGGTTCAGCACGACCGCGGTAGCGGGAGATGGAAATCTGGACTGTGAAAGGACTATGCCAGCATCCGTGCGCTGACGGTCTTGTCGACGCCGCGATAGGGCGGCTTGAAGAGATTGCCTTCCTGCTCGTGCGTCCAGACCTTGAACCGGCTGAGTCGATGCGGGCCGAAACTATGCAGCAGCGGCACGTCGGTGGCGTCACGGCCGCGCGCTATGACGACGCGGCCGATCCTCGGCACATTGTGGCGAGGATCGAACGTGTACCATCTGCCGCCGAGGAACACTTCCACCCACGCCGAGAAATCCATCGGCGCCGGATCGGCGGGCACGCCGATATCGCCGAGATAGCCGTTCACGTAACGGGCCGGGATATTCATGCAGCGGCACAGCGTGATCGCCAGATGGGCAAAGTCGCGGCAGACGCCGACGCGCTCCTCATGCGCCTGCGCCGCCGTGCGGGTCGGGCGCGCATAGCCGTAGCCAAAGGACAGGCGGTTGTGGACATAGTCGACGATCGCCTGCACCCGCGCCCAACCCGGCGGAAGCTGGCCGAAAAGTTGCCAGGCGAGATCGCTGAGATGATCGGTCTCGCAGTAACGGCTGCCAAGCAGATAGCCGAGCACCTCGTCCGGCAATTCCGCGACCGGGACTTCCCCGGCCAGCGTGTTGACCTCGTCCGTCTCGCCACCGTCCTCGATCACCGCGTCATAGAGGATGCGAAAGCTTCCTGCCGGCGCCGTGAAGCGGCGGCAGCTATTGCCGAAAAGATCGTGGTAGACCCTGGTCGGCACGGATGGCGACGTCAGTACGCGCGTCTGCCGCTTGATGTCTGTCTGACGATCCCCGTGGATGTCGAGCAATGAAACGACCGGCGTTGGTGCAACGCATTCAATGCCAATTTCATAGCCGAGCCGAATCAGCATCGCCCTCCCCTGCGATCGTCATGGAAGATAGTGCTGGTCAACGCAGGAGAGTGCGCGCGGTTCCTTGCGAACGTCGAAAACGAGGTCTCGCGGCTTCCCATACGGACGCGGCAACGTTACGGTCGATCGATATGCTCCCTTCGAAATAATCCTTCCAAGATGACCCCGGGAAAACCGATGTTTGCAGGCAGAAAATTCGCGGCCTTCCTGTTCGATATGGACGGCACGATTCTCAATTCGATTGCCGCGGCGGAAAGGGTCTGGGCAGCCTGGGCGCACCGGCAAGGTCTTGACGTCGCTGCATTCCTGCCGACCATCCACGGCGTGCGGGCGATCGAGACCATCGGCCGGCTGGCGCTCCCAGGGATCGATCCTGCCCGCGAAGCCGATGCGCTTTTGCAGGCCGAAGCAGCCGACGTCGAAGGCATCCACCCGATTACCGGCGCCGCGGCATTCCTGGCGTCGCTGCCGCCCGGGAGCTGGGCGATCGCCACTTCGGCGCCCCGTGAACTCGCTCTGCTGCGCCTGCAGGCCGCCGGCATTCCGGCTCCCGCCGTGATCGTTGCGGCAGAGGATGTCTCCCGCGGCAAGCCGGCGCCCGACTGCTTCCGGCTGGCGGCCGAACGGCTCGGCGTCGACGTGCGCGATTGCCTCGTCTTCGAAGACGCACCGGCAGGCATAGCAGCAGCCGAGGCCGCGGGCGCCGCGGTCGTCGTGATCAGCGCCACGCACCGGCATCCGTTGGAGACGCCGCATGCCGCCATCGCCGGCTATGACGCGATCGGCGTCGCCGTCGATGCCAGCGGCTGGATTGCCATCGAAGCGGAGCGGGCCGCCCAGCCTGCTTAGCTGGTACCCTGCTTAGCCAGCACCCTGCCTGGGCTAAAAGTCGCTGGTCAGGCCCTTGACCTCCCAGTCGCCGTAGCGGCCGGGTTCCTTGCCGCCGCGCCCACCGATCTCCCTCGGCAGCGTGGCTTCCTTCTCGTGATATTGCTCCCGCCGGGCCTCGGCCTCGGCCAAGGCGCGCCGGGCTGCCGGCGTCAGTGGCTTGTGCGGCGAGCCGTTAGCATGCGTTTGGCTGGTTTTGTCGATCATGCGATCTTCCGCTAGATTGAAACAGGCCCCGATTGAAACGGGAACCGCTGTTTCCCATCATATAGCGATGGGCCCACAAGGATCGACCCCCTTGTTGGGCCAGAACGGAGCAGACGATGAACACCCTTCGCACCGCCATGCTTTTGGCCGCAATGACGGCCCTGTTCATGGGTGTCGGCTATCTGGTCGGCGGATCCGGCGGCATGATGATCGCCTTGCTGATCGCCGCCGGCACCAATTTGTTCAGCTATTGGAACGCCGACAAGATGGTGCTGTCGATGCACCGTGCGATCGAGGTCAACGAAAGCAACGCGCCCGAATATTACGCCATCGTGAAGGGTCTCGCGCAACGCGCCGGCCTGCCGATGCCGAGAACCTATCTCATCGACAATCCTCAGCCCAATGCCTTCGCCACCGGCCGCAATCCGCAAAATGCCGCTGTCGCCGCCAGCACCGGCCTGCTCGAGCAGCTCTCACATGAAGAAGTCGCGGCGGTGATGGCGCATGAGCTTGCCCATGTGCAGCACCGCGACACGCTGACCATGACGATCGTCGCGACCTTTGCCGGCGCAATTTCGATGCTCGGCAATTTCGCTTTCTTCTTCGGCGGCAACCGCGACAACAACAATTCCTTCGGCATCGTCGGCGTGCTGGTGGCGATGATCGTCGCGCCCCTGGCCGCCATGATCGTGCAGATGGCGGTGAGCCGCACCCGCGAATACGAGGCCGACCGGCGCGGGGCCGAAATCTGTGGACACCCGCTGTGGCTCGCCTCGGCACTTGACAAGATCGCGCGGGGCGCCGAACGCATCCGCAACCCGGATGCCGAGCGCAATCCGGCAACCGCCCATCTCTTCATCATCAATCCTCTTTCCGGCGAGCGCATGGACAGTTTGTTTTCCACTCACCCGAGCACAGAAAACCGCATCGCCGCATTGCAGAGGATGGCGAGCGAGATGGCCGGCGCACCCGAAGCGGCCGCGACGCCAAAGCCGGCGCCGGAAGGGACCGGGCAGCAGCCGTCGGGTCCGTGGGACAGGGCCGCCCGGCCCGAGAGGCCGCCTGAGCCGGCCAAGCCGAGACCCAATCCCTGGGGACGCAATCCGACCGGACCCAAAGGTCCGGGGTCGTGAGCGCAGCACAACGCCGGCACGCAATTCCAGGTGATCGCGAGCACAATTCGGGCAGCGAGGCCGTAGCCGGTCTCGCCGCGCGCAAGGCAGCCGCGCGCCTGCTTGCCGCCGTCATCGACGCGAGGACGCCGCTCGACGGGCTGACCGACCATGAAAACGGCCATCCGCAATACAAGGCGCTCGACCTGCGCGACCGCGCCCTGGTACGCGCCATTCTGGTCACCGCCCTGCGCTACCGCATGACCATATCAGGCCTTTTGGCCCGCCGCCTGGAAAAGCCGCTGCCGCCCAACGCCACTGCGCTTTCGCACATCTTGCATGTAGCGGCGGCACAGATCCTGTTCCTCGATGTTCCCGACAGCGCCGCCGTCGACCTCGCCGTCACCCACGCCAAGTCCGATCCGCGCACGGCGCGCTTTTCCGGCCTCGTCAACGGCGTGCTGCGTACGCTGGCGCGGTCCAAGCAGGACGAGCTCGCGACCGCAATTGCCGCAACCGACGAGGCACCAAAATGGTTTTCCGACCGTTTGAAAACGGTCTACGGCCTCGACAAGGCCAGGCAGATACTGCTCGCCCACCGCCATGAGGCGCCGGTCGACTTCTCGGTCAAGTCGGACCCGGCGCTGTGGGCCGAACGGCTCGGCGGCTTCGTCTTACCGACCGGCACGGTGCGGGTCGAGAAGCTCAGCGCTTCCGTGACCGAACTGCCCGGCTTTGGGGAAGGCGCCTGGTGGGTTCAGGATGCAGCGGCCAGCCTGCCGGCCCGGCTGTTCGGCGACATCAATTGTTTGCGAATCGCCGACCTCTGCGCCGCGCCGGGCGGCAAGACCGCCCAGCTGATCCTCGCCGGCGCCCATGTCACTGCGCTCGACATGTCCAGAACGCGGCTGGCACGGCTGACGCAGAACCTCGAAAGGCTCGGCTTGGCCGCGGAGATCGTCGAGGCCGATCTGCTCAAATACGAGCCGAAGAACCGCTTCGACGCCGTCCTCCTCGACGCACCTTGCTCTTCGACCGGCACGGTGCGGCGGCATCCCGACGTTCCCTGGACGAAGACGGCGGTCGACGTCGAAAAATTGGCCGACCTGCAACGCCGGCTGCTTGCCCGCGCCATCACCTTGGTCAAGCCTGGCGGTCGCATCGTCTTTTCCAACTGTTCGCTCGATCCGCTGGAAGGCGAAGAGCTCTATCGCGACTTTCTCGCCGGCAATGCGGAGATCATCGACGACCCGCTTCGGCCGGGCGAGATTGCCGGCATCGACCCATTCCTGACGCCGCAAGGCACGTTGCGCACCACGCCTGCCGATCTGGAGCTTGGCTCACCGGCGCGTTCCGGGCTGGACGGTTTCTTTGCCGCCCGCATGCGCAGAGCCGGCTAAGGGCCGATCTTGAAGCGCCATCCGACTTCTTGGGGCGAGGAGGCATGGAAAACAGGCTGAACGGCCCCACTGCCGCGGAATTCGCCTTCGCACAAGTTCTTGAATCATATAAACTTGTGCTTGGGTGAGGACGATCAGGAGGGGTTTTGGCAATCGCTGCCGGTAACACGACGCGTCTGTGGACGCTTGTCGCGAGGGAGTTCTGGCGCAAGACGCGCCGACGCTTGCGTGCCGGGCCACTCTATCGCTGGCGTTACTCCGGCCGCACGCCGGAGCGCGTCCTGATTGCCCCGCCGGACCTGCGACTCGCCGATCCTCAGATCGCACTCGAGATCTATTACGGCCGCTATCCGCTTTCGGGGCATCTGGTCGAGACCGGCGGCAAATCGCCCTTCCAGATCGACGTGCCCAATCCCGGCTGGCAAAAGACGCTGCACGGCTTTCGCTGGCTGCGCCATATGCGTGCCGCGGGTACGGAACTCGCCGCCGCCAACGCGCGGGCGTTGGTTTCCGACTGGATTGCAATCCATGGCAGCCATATTTCCGGCGTCGCCTGGGAGCCCGGCACGACGGCCAAGCGTGTCATTGCCTGGCTGCAGCATTCCTCGATCGTGTTGCAGGGCGCCGAGTTTCCGTTCTACCGTGCGTTCCTGAAATCGCTTGCCGTCCAGATCCGCTATCTGCGCGCCATGGTGCGCGAGATGCCGGACGGCAAGGACAGGCTGCGCGCCCGCATTGCGCTGGCCTTTGCCGCTTTGTCGCTGCCGGCGCCGGCCTCGGCGCTGCGCGGTGCCACCCGCAATCTCGCCGAGGAGCTCGACCGCCAGATCCTGCCTGACGGCGGCCATATCTCGCGTAATCCGATGACCGTGCTTGAAATCCTCGCCGACCTTCTGCCGTTGCGCCAGACATACGCCAATCAGGCCGAGACACCGCCGGCCGCCCTGATCGGCGCCATCGACCGGATGCTGCCGGCACTGCGCTTCTTTCGCCATCAGGATGGCAGCCTTGCCCGCTTCAACGGCATGGGCGCCACCATCCACGACCGCATCGCCAGCATCCTGCATCACGACGACACCGCCGGCGCACCACTGCTGCACGCGCCGCATTCGGGTTATGAGCGCCTGTCGATGGGTGGTGTCACGGTGATCGCCGATACCGGCCCGCCGCCGCCCGTCGACGTGTCCAATGCTGCTCACGCCGGATGCCTCGCCTTCGAATTGTCGTCGGGCCGCCAGCATTATATCGTCAATGCCGGCATAGACACCTATGGTGCCGCCGAGTTCCGGCCGCTTGCCCGCGCCACCGCCGCCCACTCCACCGCTACCATCAACGACACGTCGTCGGCGCGCTTCAACCACTCCTTGCGCGTCAACGACCTGCTCGGCACGCCTTTGATAGGCGGGCCGCAGCATGTGCCTTGCAAGCGCACCGACCAGAAGGGCAGCCAGGGCTTCATCGCCCGCCATGACGGCTATGTGGCGCGCTTCGGCTTCCTGCATGAGCGCGAGCTGAAATTGTCGACCGAGGGCAATGTGCTTGCCGGCAGGGACCGCTTCCTGCGGCCGGGCGGCGCTTCTATCCGCAACAATGGCCGTGATTTCGTTACAGTGCGTTTCCATGTCCATCCCGACATAAACGTGCTCCAGGATGAGCATGACCGTCTGGTGCTGACCGCCGACCACGCCGACACCTGGGTGTTTACCTCCACCGAAGTGGCACCCGAGGTCGAGGAATCGATCTATTTCGCCGGGCTTGGCGGCCCACGCCGCAGCCGCCAGATCGTGCTTGCCTTCAAGGCCTCGGAGATTCCCGAGGTCCATTGGCAATTAACGCGGACAATTATCGCCGGCCGTCAGGAAAAAGCTGAAGCTGGTGGCAACGGCAGACACTGATCAAGCCTTGCGGCTTGATTTCCGGGCCTCATATGCTACGGCCCGCGGACGCTCTCCAACCACACGTGGAAAGGCCGCCAGCCCATGGCCGTCGCCGCCAAGAATATTCCCGCGCCCGACCTTGTACCCATCCGTCGCGCGCTGCTCTCCGTCTTCGACAAGACCGGCCTGATCGATTTCGCCAGGGCGCTGGCTTCGGCCGGCGTCGAGCTGGTCTCGACCGGCGGCACGGCAAAGGCCCTCGCCGATGCGGGCATGGCGGTGCGCGACGTATCCGAGCTCACCGGCTTTCCCGAGATCATGGACGGGCGCGTCAAGACGCTGCACCCGTCGGTGCATGGTGCACTGCTTGGCGTGCGCGACGATCCAGAGCACGCCGCGGCGATGCGCGACCACGGCATCGAGCCGATCGATCTCGTCGTCTCCAATCTTTATCCGTTCGAAGAGGTGCGCCGCTCCGGCGCCGACTACGCGGCGATCGTCGAGAACATCGACATCGGCGGCCCGGCGATGATCCGTGCCTCTGCCAAGAACCACGCTTATGTCGGCATCGTCACCGACCCTGACGACTATGCCTCGGTGCTCAACGCGCTGGAGATGAATTTCGGCTCGTTGTCGCTGGATTTCCGCAAGAAGTTGGCAGCCAAGGCCTTTGCCCGCACCGCCAGCTACGATGCGGCGATCTCGGGATGGTTCGCCGAGGCGCTGGAGATCGAGCATCCGACATGGCGCGCCTTCGGCGGCAGGCTGCAGTCGGTGATGCGCTACGGCGAAAACCCGCATCAGGGCGCCGGCTTCTATGTCAACGGCGACAGGCGGCCGGGCGTCGCCACGGCACGCCAGCTTCAGGGCAAGCAGCTTTCCTACAACAACATCAACGATACCGACGCCGCCTTCGAGCTGGTCGGCGAGTTCGATCCGACCCGCTCCGCAGCGGTAGCCATCATCAAGCACGCCAACCCGTGCGGCGTCGCCGAAGGCGCTTCGCTGCAAGCGGCCTATGCCAAGGCGCTGGCCTGCGACCCTGTCTCGGCCTACGGCGGCATCGTCGCCATGAACCGTATCCTCGATGCCGCAGCCGCCGAAGAGATCGTCAAGACCTTTACCGAAGTGATCATCGCACCGGAGGCGTCCGATGATGCAATCCGCATCATTGGCGTCAAGAAGAATCTACGCCTGCTGGTCACCGGCGGCCTGCCCGACCCGCGCGCGGCGGGCCTTGGCTTGAAATCGGTTGCTGGCGGCTTGCTCGTCCAGGGCCGCGACAATGCGGTGGTGGATGACCTCGAGCTGAAGGTGGTGACCCGGCGCGCTCCGACGCCGGCCGAAATGGCCAATCTGAAATTCGCCTTTCGCGTGGCAAAGCACGTCAAGTCGAACGCGATCGTCTATGCCAGGGACGGCGCCACCGTCGGCATCGGCGCCGGCCAGATGAGCCGTGTCGATTCCTCGCGCATCGCCGCGCGCAAGGCGCTCGACGCGGCCGACGCTGCCGGTCTGACGGAGCCTTTGACCAAGGGCTCGGTCGTCGCCTCGGATGCCTTTTTCCCGTTCGCGGATGGGCTTTTGTCGGCAATCGAAGCCGGCGCCACCGCCGTCATCCAGCCCGGCGGCTCGATGCGCGACGACGACGTCATCGCCGCCGCCGACGCTCACGGCATTGCCATGGTCTTCACCGGAGTGAGGCACTTCCGGCATTGAACTCCCTCCCCCCTGTGGGAGAAGGGAAGAGCAGCTCACTCCGCCGGCCGATCCGCCGGATAGGGCGTGCCGATCAGGATCGCCATGCCTGCGCCGAGGAACAGCACGATCGCCGCCATTCCGAGCCGCGCCGAGCCGCTGGCCAGGGTGATCGTGGCCACCATGAAGGGCGCTGCAAAACTTGTTGCCCGACCGGCCAGCGCATAGATGCCGAAATAGCGGCCGGATTCGGCTGCGGAGACGCTGCGCGCCATGTAGGAGCGCGACGATGCCTGCACCGGCCCGAAGGCAAGCCCGATCAGCAGGCCGTAGAAAATGTAGGCTTTTTCCGCCGCCGTGCCGAACAGTCCGCCGCCGTCCAGTCCGGGCATCACCCAGGCGCCGAACAGCGTATAGCCCGGGCCGGTCGAGACGATGCCGATCGTGGCAATGCTCAGCATGACCAGCGAAATCATCACTATGGTCTTGGAACCCAGTGCAGTGTCGAGGCGTGCGGCAACCACGCAGCCGACGACGGCAACGACGTTGAGGATGATGCCGAACAGGCCGATCTCTGTGATCGACCAATGGAACATTGCCGCCGCAAACGTTCCGCCCAGCGCCAGCAGCGCGTTGACGCCGTCCTGATAGATCATGCGGGCGACGAGAAAGCGAAAAATACCGCTGCGCTTGCTTACTTCGGCTAGCGTCGACTTCAGTTCCGACAGGCCCTCGCGCACCGCCGGCCCGATTGGAATGCCTTTGATCGCATCAGGCGTGAAAAAGAACATCGGCAGGATGAACAGGAAATACCAGGCCGCCGACAACGGTCCGGTGGCGCGCGCGTCCTCGCCGAGCCTGGGGTCAAGGCCGAAGATCGGGTCGAGCCCGACGACGGTCTTGCCGGTTTCAGGCGAGCCGGCCATGACGGTAACGACGAAGATTAGCGCGATCATGCCACCGAGATAGCCGAGCCCCCAAGCCATGTTCGAGATCCTGCCGATGTCGCTCTTCGGCACCAGGCGCGGCATCATCGAGTCATTGAACACGGTCGAGAATTCAGCCGCGACCGATGCCAGCGAGAACAACGCCACGACCAGAAAAAGGTTGGAGCCGGGCGCGGCGAACCACAGCAAGGTGAGGCTGGTGATCTTGACCGCGGCGAAGAAGGCTATCCACGGTTTGCGTGGTCCGGTCTGATCGGCGATCGAGCCGAGGATCGGCGACAAAACGGCGATGACGAGGCCGGCGGCGGCAATGCCGTAGCCCCAGGCCGCTTGCCCCGTCTCCGGATTGCTGGCCATGCGCGAGACGAAATAAGGACCGAAGATGAAGGTGGTGACGACCGTGAAGAACGGCTGGGCCGCCCAGTCGAACAGCATCCATCCCCAGATGCCGCGTCCCGACGCACGCTGCACTGCGATCTCAGCCATGTCCCCTCCGCTGGAGCTTGCTCCGTGCCGATCGAATCGGCATGATGCTCCGTCTTGTTGTTGAGCACGATCTTGTCCAAAAGCCGATCGTTACGTTCGCGATCATGCTCCGGCGCCCCAAAGCAGCGCGCCGTTCGCTCTATAGCGCAGTTCTTCCCGGCAATACCGCGCGATGTGAAGACGTCTCACAGCGCCGTCAGATCACTCATCAGGCCGGACGCCACCGACAGCCGGGACACGGTGATGTCGCCGCCCTCGGTCAGAGCCTGCAGCCGCTCGCGGATGCGTCCGACCCGTTCGCCGCCGGCCTCCAGCCATGCTGTCACCGGATCCGCCGCCTCGGCATGACTGGTGAGTGCCGCCACGGCGATGCCGCGCCTGGCCGCGCCGATCGTGTCGGTGGCGCGGAAAAGCGCCAGTTGATCATAATAATCCGAGGGCGTGATCGAGCGCGCCGCATCTTCGACGCGCGGGATGCGGAAGACATCGCTGACTGCAAAAAACGCCTTGGCGGCAGCGACGATGCTGGCATTTGCCGTCCGCGCCGTCAGCGCAATGTCGGGGATGAGCTCCGCCACATCGGTCAACGCCAGTTGCTCGGCAAGGCTCTCGGGCGCGCCGCCCTTCGACAGGCCGTGCCGCCGCTCCTCGATCCGCTCGCGAGAGAAGGCCGGCAGCAGCGAAACGAGCTTCGGCTCCAGCGCCTTGCGCGCATCCTGCAACTCGGCGATCCGCTGCCCGAGCGGTGCGGTGCCGGTATCGTTCTTCAGGTACCAGCCGCTGGTCACATAGATCAGCCGGCTGACCGCCTGATAGAGGTCGAGCTGGATCTGTCCGTCGATCTGGTTGTCGAGCGCGTCGATCTGCCGGTAGAGCGCCGGCAGCGCAAAGCCATCCCGCACCACGGCGAAGGTGCGCACGACATCGGCGGCACTGCGGCCAGTCGCTTCCTGCAGCCTGTTGACGAAGGACGGGCCGCCGCGATTGACCAGATCATTGGCGACGACACGGGCGATGATCTCGCGGCGCAGCCGATGGCCGTGGATTTCTCCCGCATATTTCTTCGCCATGCGATCGGGGAAATAGCCCATCAGATCACGGTCGAAATGCGGATCGTCCGGCACGTCGCTGGCGACGATATCGGAAAACAGCACGATCTTGGCATAGGCGAGCAGCACGCCGAGCTCGGCCCGGGTCAGCGGCTCACCGCGCGTCTCGCGCTCGGCAAAGGCCGCCGGCGACGGCAGCGCCTCGACGGCACGGTCGAGCAGTCCGCGCGCCTCCAGCGCCGCCATGAAGCGGCTCTGATGGGCGATGTCGGCGAGCCCGCGCTTACGGGCAAGGGACAGCGCCAGCGTCTGCTGGTAATTGTTGGACAGCACCAGGGCGCTGACCTCATCGGTCATCTCGGCCAGCAATTTGTTGCGCGCCGGCCGGGTCAGCGATCCCTTGCGCATGGCGGAAGCCAGCGCGATCTTGATGTTGACCTCGACGTCGGAGCAATTCACGCCGCCCGAATTGTCGATCGCATCTGAGTTGCAGCGGCCGCCATTCAATCCGAATTCGATGCGCGCCCGCTGCGTGACGCCGAGATTGGCCCCCTCACCGATGACCTTGGCACGCAAGTCGAGCGCGGTGATGCGGATCGCGTCATTGGCACGGTCGCCGACGTCCTGGTTGGTCTCGCCCGATGCCCTGACATAGGTGCCGATGCCGCCAAACCACAAAAGGTCTGCCGGCGCCTTGAGAATGGCACTCATGATCTCGACTGGCGTGGCCGTTGTCTTGCCGAGGCCGATCGCCGCAGCCGCGGGCGCCGGCAAGGTGATCGACTTCTGGCTGCGCGAGACGATGATGCCGCCCTCCGACAGCTTCGTCTTGTCGTAATCCTGCCAGCTTGAACGGGCGAGAGCGAACATACGCCGGCGCTCGGCCATCGAAGCCGCCATGTCGGGATCGGGATCGATGAAGATGTCGCGATGATCAAAGGCGGCGATCAGCCGGGTCTGCTCCGACAGCAGCATGCCGTTGCCGAACACGTCGCCCGACATGTCGCCGACGCCGACGACAGTGAACGGCGTGGTTTGGATGTCGCGGTTCATCTCGCGGAAATGCCGCTTGACTGCTTCCCAGGCGCCCTTCGCGGTGATGCCCATCTTCTTGTGGTCGTATCCGGCCGAACCGCCGCTGGCGAAAGCGTCGTCGAGCCAGAAGCCGTGCCTTTCGCTTATGGCGTTGGCGGTGTCCGAGAAGGTCGCCGTTCCCTTGTCCGCGGCGACGACGAAATACGGATCATCCTGATCGCGCCGCACCACGCCGGCTGGCGGGATGACGCCGTCCAGGCCGATATTGTCGGTGATCGACAACAGGCTGGAAACGTAATTCTTGTAGGCGGCCGTGCCGGCCTCGAAAATGGCGTCGCGCCCGGCGCTCATCGGCAGCTTTTTCGGGTAGAAGCCGCCCTTGGCGCCAACGGGCACGATCACCGCATTCTTGACCTGCTGTGCCTTGACCAGGCCGAGCACCTCGGTGCGATAGTCCTGGGCACGGTCCGACCAGCGCAGGCCGCCGCGCGCGACCGGGCCGAAGCGCAGATGCACGCCCTCGACCTCGGAGCCGTAGACGAAGATCTCGCGCCATGGCCGCGGCGCCGGCAGCCCGTCGACCGATTGCGAATCGAGCTTGATCGCCAGTGATTGGCCCTTCTCTTTCGTATCGGCAACGAAATGATTGGTGCGCAGCGAGGCTTCGATCAGGTTCAGATAACGGCGGATGATGGTGTCGTCGTCGATGTTGGGAACGTCTTCCAGCGCATCCGTGATCTTGGCCTTCAGATGTTTGGCCTGAACGACGCCTTCCGTCTCAGCCGTCGGGCCGAGGCGGGCGACGAACAGCGCATGCAGTCCGCGGGCGATCTCGGAATAGCGGTTGAGTGCGGCGGCGATGAAATCCTGGCTCTGCGGGATACCGGCCTGCTGCAGATAGCGGCCATAGGCGCGCAGGACGGTGATCTCGCCCGACCACAGGCCTGCGGTCTGGGCGAGGCCGTTATAGCCGTCATTGTCGACATTGCCGCGCCAGACGGAAAGGAACGCGTCCTCGAACAGCGCGCCGCCATTGCCGAGGTCGATCGGCCTGCCGTAGCTGTTCTCAAGTTCCATATCGTGGATGAAGACCATGCCGGATTGATTGTCGCCGACCTCGAAAGTACGCTCGCTGATGACGCGAAAACCGATGTTTTCCAGCACGGGCACGCGCCGCGACAGCGCCACCGGGCTGCCATGGTGATAGATCTTCAACGCCGCCTGATGCGGCTTCTGGACGGCGTGACGGTAATAGTCGATGGCGATCGGATTCGACGCATCGAGCCTGGCGATGCGCCCGGCATCGGCCAGCGCCACGGCCGGCGGGAAACTGTCGCGATAACTTTCCGAAAAGCGCGAGGCGATGGCCGTGAGTCTCGCTTCGGCGCCGGTCTCGGTCGCGGTCTCGCGCAGTGCATCGTCCCAGGTCCGTACGATGTCGCGAATCGCCGCCTCGATCGTCGCCTGCTCGACCTTCGGCGTCTTGCCGCCGGAGCGGCCGATGATGAAATGGACGCGCGCCAGCCCGCCTTCCGGGAAGGCCGGATAATAGGCCGACAGCCGGCCTTCGAAGACGGTCTTCAGATAGGTGCCGATCTTCTCGCGCACGACGCTGTCGTAGCGGTCGCGCGGCACGAAGACGAGCACGGAGACGAAGCGGTCGAACTGGTCGACACGCACCAATGCCCTGACGCGCGGCCGCTCGATCAAGCCCAGTATGGCTTCGGCATGCTTGCGCAGGATCGGCACCGGAACCTGGAACAACTCGTCGCGCGGATAGCTCTCCAGCACGTTGATCAATGCTTTGCCTGAGTGGTCGCCGGGATTGAAGCCGGATTTGGCAATGACGGTTTCGGCCTTCGAGCGCAGATAGGGGATTTTCATCACCGAGCGCGTATAGGCAGTCGAGGTGAACAGTCCGACGATGCGCAGCTCGCCCGAAAGCACCCCTTTGCCGGTGTAGGTCTTGACGCCGATGTAGTCGAGGTAGATGCGGCGGTGCACCGATGACTTGGCGTTGGCCTTGGTGACGATCAGCGGTTCCGGCCCATGCAGGAAGGCGCGGATTTCCGGCGTCGTGCTCACCGCTTCGGTGCCACGCCTGAGCACCAGCACGTCGGGATCGGAAAGGATGCCGAGGCCGGGCTTTTCGGCACGCTCGAGCATGCCGCTCTTCTCGCCGCCGGTGTATTTGAATTCACGCATGCCTAGAAAGGTGAAATTGTCGTCGCGCAGCCATTCGAGGAAGGCGATCGCCTCGGTGACATGGGCCTTGTCGAGCGGCACCGGCGAGTAGCGGAATTCCGAGATCGCCTGGTCGAGGCGGGCAAGCATCGGCTTCCAGTCGATGACGGCGGCGCGCACCTGACCGAGCAGCTTCGTCAGGCGTGCGGAAAGGCCTTCGGCCTGCTCGGCCGAAAGGCGGCCGATATGGACATGGATGACGCTCAGCCGGTCATGGCTGTGCTCGCCCTTGGCATAACCGCCATCGCCGAGGATTTCCTCGACGCCGTTCTTGCCGTGCCTGACCACGATGACCGGGTGGGTAACCAGCAGCGGCTCGCCGGCGCTCTCTGTAATCTCACCGAGGACGGAATCGAACAGGAACGGCATGTTGTCGTTGACGACGGTGATCACCGTCATCGGCCGGCCCTGGCGGACGACACCCGAATCGACGTCTATGGCAACGACGCAGTCGTCCTTCTTGTGCCGGGCGACAGCGCGACCGGCGAGTTCGGCAGCGCGTTCGAGATCGATGACGTCGTAGGCGGCGACATCTTCGGCCGGAGCTCGGGCCAGCAAGTAGTCGGCAAGCCTGCCGGGCTTTTCGCTGCCCTTGGCCGGACTCATCTTTTTCAACTGGCTTGCGGATTTCAGGCCGGCCATGAGCTAATTCCCTCCCGTCATGTTTTTACAACTATCGTAGCAGATGACGGGTATTTGGCGACAAAGGTTTGACGGCTTGCGACGAAATGTCGGAATTCACCGGCAGCCTGGCGGAAAACGAGGAGAAATCCCCTATGACAGACAAAATCACCGCGCTTGACCTCGCACCGGCGGAGCTGAGCGAAGCGACCAACGCCTATTTCGCCAAATGCCGGGAGAAGCTCGGCCTCGTTCCCAATGTGCTGCTCGCCTACGCCTTCGACGAGAAGAAGCTGCGCGCTTTCACCGACATGTACAATGATTTGATGCTGGGTGAATCCGGCCTGTCGAAGCTGGAGCGAGAGATGATCGCGGTGGTCGTCTCATCGGTCAACCATTGCTATTATTGCCTGGTTGCACATGGCGCGGCGGTGCGCCAGCTTTCCGGCGACCCGGCCTTCGGCGAGATGATGGTGATGAATTTTCGCGCCGCCGAGCTGTCAGACAGGCAGCGCGCCATGCTCGAATTCGCGGTGAAGCTGACCGAGCAGCCGGCAAAGATCGTCGCAGCCGACCGGGCGGCGCTGCGGCAAGTGGGCTTTTCCGACCGCGACATCTGGGATATCGCCTCGACTGCCGCGTTCTTCAACATGTCGAACCGGCTGGCATCGGCGATCGATATGCGGCCGAACGATGAATATCACGCGATGGCGCGATAGGGCACCGCGGTCGTATATATTAGCTACATCGCATTCTCGTTGCTTGTTTGCCGGTTTGGTCCGATGATCGGCATGCGGCATGACCGCATGCCGGTTCGATGCCGCCGATCAAAGGAGGAGAACATGGCGAAATTTCTCTACGTCTATCACGGCTCGGGCAAGATGCCGACCGAGGAGGCCGAACGGAAGGCAGCGATGGATGCCTGGAACGGCTGGTACGGCAAGCTTGGCTCAGCCGTGGTCGACGGTGGCAATCCAGTCGGCATGTCGAAGACCCTGCTGCCCGGCGGCAAGGTCGAGAACAATGGCGGCAGCAATCCAACCGCCGGTTACACCATCATCGAAGCGAAAGACATCGACGATGCCGTCGGCAAAGCCAAGGATTGTCCTATCCTGACGGACCCGGGTTTCAGCGTCGAGATCGCACCGATAATTGAAATGGGTTGACGCGCCGGCTCAGGACCGCGCCGCGATCGCCGCCGCAGCGCCGGCCATGGTGCCGGCGCTGATGCGGTTGGCGATCTTCATCGCCCGCTTGCTCCTCAAGAGCTTGCGCGCCTGCGATGCGGCGAGCACCCATGTCAAATCGATGGCGACCAGCACCACGGCCATGGTCGCCGTCAGCTCGACCCAGCCGATCACGCGGACTGAACCGAGATCGATGATGGTCGGCAGCAGCGCCAGATAGAACATCATGATCTTGGGGTTGCCGAGCGTCACCGCCATGCCGGCAAAGAACAGTCTGACGGGCGAATCGTCGCGCGGCAGCGAGCCTTCTTTTGCCTCGACCGGTGCCGTCCACATCTTCCAGGCAAGCCAGGCGAGATAGACGACGCCAACCCATTTCACGACGACAAAGGCGAAGTGGAACGTCTGCGCCACCACGGCGAGGCCAAACACCGCCAGTGACAGCCAGATCGCTTCGCCAATCCACATGGCAAGCAGGAACGGAAACACGTCGCGAAACCCTTTTGCGATGACCCGCGCCACAAGTGCGGCAATCGACGGGCCCGGCGAGCCGGCGGCAACAAGCAGGGCGCCGGCAAAAATCAGAAGCGACGTGAAATGCATGACGCGGATCTCGTTAGAAACTTTTGGAGTCATTCAACATAACCCAACTGTTCCGACGACGGTAGCGTCTACCGAAAGAAGGCTTGTCGGCTGGGCACCTCGCGGCTAGAAATGTCGTCCCGACATCATTTGGAGCTTCACTTTGCCTACGTAACCGCCGGTCTCGCCAACTCCCCCAACACAGAGCAGGGCGTCGCAGTCGCGGCGCCTGTTTTCACATCATGTGTTCCTCAGGGTGGCGGTTCGAGACCGGTTTGGCACTGCTGAACCGCTGTCGCGCACAATCACCCGCGACGCTTATTTCCAACTGCCGCAGTCTCTCGCCACGCCGTGCCCGCAGGGGCATCTCGACATCGCCGATCTGACGAACTTCCCGACGGGAAGGGCTTTTCGGCATGCCTTCGATACTGCGTATCCGCTGGGCGATCGCGCCCAAGACCGCACCGCGACCTCACCTCAACTGCAATCGCTGCGGCGGCCTGAAAGCCTATCGCTGCAGCGGCAAATTCCGGGTCAATGCTAATGGCAAACGCATTGATGCCTGGTTGATCTACCGGTGCATCGATTGCGACAATTCCTGGAATTTCGGCATTCTGGAGCGCTGCAATCGCCGCGACATCGAGCCGGCCCTGCTGCAGGCGCTCGAATGCAACGATCCGGTCCTGGCGCGGCGCCATGCTTTCGATATTGCCGCATTGCGAAGCAGGATCGGGCGCGTCGAGGAATTTCCTGAAGCCGCCGTTCATAAGCAGGTGCTCGGGGACAGGCCGGAAAACACCGCCGGCCTCGAACTCCAGCTCGAAATGCCGACAGCGCTGCGGCTCGACCGGTTGCTCGCCAACGAACTCGGTATCTCGCGATCGCGGCTTCAGGTTTGGGAAGAGAAGCGATTGCTGGCCGTTGGTCCGGACGGGGCCAAAGCCTTGCGCAGGCCAGCCCGAGCGGGAACGGCGATCCGCATCGACCTGTCTAGTAATCCAGACCGGGACGGCATTATCGCGGCTGCCGGCGGGTAAGATAGAGGGAGGAAGCACGCACGTGCTCCCTCCCTCATAATGGCTGAGAAAAGTGGCTTACGCCGCGCCGACCACTTTCGCCGACTTCTCGAAACGCTTGCGCTCGTTCGGGTCGAGATAGAGCTTGCGCAGGCGGATGGTTTTCGGCGTCACTTCGACCAGCTCGTCGTCCTGGATCCAGGCCAGCGCGCGTTCCAGCGTCATGCGGATCGGCGGCGTCAGCTTCACTGCCTCGTCCTTGCCGGCGGCGCGGATGTTCGTCAGCTTCTTGCCCTTGAGCACGTTGACTTCGAGGTCGTTGTCCCTGGAATGGATGCCGATGATCATGCCCTGATAGACCTTGACGCCGGGGTCGATGACCATCGGGCCGCGGTCTTCCAGGTTCCACATGGCATAGGCCACCGATTCACCCTGTTCGTTGGAGATCAGCACGCCGTTGGTGCGGCCCGGCAGCTCACCCTTGTAAGGCTCATAGGCATGGAACAGCCGGTTCATCACGGCGGTGCCGCGCGTGTCGGTCAGCAGTTCCGACTGGTAGCCGATCAGGCCGCGCGTCGGCGCGTGGAAAACGATGCGCTGGCGATTGCCGCCCGAAGGGCGCAGCTCGACCATCTCGGCCTTGCGCTCCGACATTTTTTGCACGACGACGCCGGCATGCTCCTCGTCAACGTCGATGACGACTTCCTCGACCGGCTCCAGCAATTCGCCGTTCTCGCCCTTCTGCATGACGACGCGCGGCCGCGACACGGCGATCTCAAAACCTTCGCGGCGCATCGTCTCGATCAGCACGGCCAGCTGCAATTCGCCGCGTCCGGAGACGAAGAACGAATCCTTGTCCGGCGATTCCTCGATCTTCAGCGCGACATTGCCTTCGGCCTCGCGCAGCAGGCGGTCCCGGATGACGCGGCTGGTCACCTTGTCGCCTTCGGTGCCCGCCAGCGGTGAATCGTTGACCAGGAACGACATCGTCACCGTCGGCGGATCGATAGGCTGCGCGTGCAGCGGCTCGGTCACCGACAGGTCGCAGAACGTGTCGGCGACGGTGCCTTTCGACAAGCCGGCGATGGCGACGATGTCGCCTGCCTGCGCTTCGTCGATGGGCTGGCGCTCGAGCCCGCGAAAAGCAAGGATCTTCGAGATGCGGCCGGTTTCGACCTGGGTGCCATCATGGTGCAGCACCTTGACCGCCTGGTTGGATTTCAGCGTGCCGGATTCGATACGGCCGGTGATGATGCGGCCGAGGAACGGATTGGCTTCCAGAATGGTGCCGATCATGCGGAACGGGCCAGGATGAACGGTCGGCGCCGGCACGTGCTTGATGACGAGGTCGAACAGCGGCGCCAGAGCCTGGTCCTTCGGACCTTCGGGGTTTTCGGAGACCCAGCCGTCACGGCCCGAACCGTAAAGGATCGGGAAGTCGAGCTGCTCGTCGGTCGCGTCAAGCGCGGCAAACAGGTCGAACACCTCGTTGACCACCTCGACGTGGCGAGCATCCGGCCGGTCGATCTTGTTGATGACGACGATCGGCTTCAGTCCGACCTTGAGCGCCTTGCCGACGACGAATTTGGTCTGCGGCATCGGCCCCTCGGCGGCGTCGACCAGCACGATGGCCGAATCCACCATCGACAGGATGCGCTCGACCTCACCGCCGAAGTCGGCGTGGCCGGGCGTGTCGACGATGTTGATGCGGGTGCCCTTCCAGTCGACCGAGGTCGCCTTGGCCAGGATGGTGATGCCGCGTTCCTTTTCGAGATCGTTCGAATCCATGGCGCGCTCGGCGACACGCTGGTTGTCGCGGAACGAGCCGGACTGTTTCAGGAGCTGATCGACGAGGGTGGTTTTTCCATGGTCGACGTGCGCGATGATCGCGATATTGCGGATTTTCATGTTTTGGTCTCGGGAGCGTTGCAGGCAGCAGGCCAAAAGGCGCTGCCTCTTTCGGTTGGGCGGCTCATACAGGGTTTTTCGCAATTGCGAAAGAGGAGGCGAGTCACCAAATAAAGTCACCAAATCTTAAATGTCTTGGTGTGAAGTGGAATTATTAACCAAGGCGGAACCTTTCATGGTCCGGGCAGTTCGAATTTCATGATCGACGCAGGCAGCAGATTCCGGCCGATTTTGGCATGTAGCGCACTCGCCGTCCTCCTCGCGGCAGGCGCGGCGCAGTCGGCCGCGTCGTTCAAGGAGACGCGGACTGCCCTGCCGTCCGACAAGCGGTCGGCGGAGCAGCTTTTTGCCGATGCTCCCGATGGCGTCGACCCGGTGGTGACCGGGCCAGTCAGCGCCGCCTTCAAGCAAAGGCAGCAAAATGCCGGATGCGACAGCGCCGTCTGGCCCAACATTCCCGTCGTCTGCTATCCCGATTGATACACGTCCTACCCTCGGGCTGGCCCGAGGATAATGGTGCAGTCGCTCACGCCGACCGCACCGGATCGAGCGTGACCTTGTAGAGTTCGCTGTCGTCGCGATCCATCAGCCGCACCGTCAGCTGCTCTGTAGCGCCATCGATATCGACAAGTCCGAAGAACTGCAGGCCGGCCGACGGCGGCAGGTTCTGACCCTGCTCGGCAGTCGGTGCCTTGATGAACTTCAGCTCCGGGCCGAAGGTCATGTCAAAACCATTCGGTCCGAACGTGCCTGAATGGATCGGACCCGAAACGAATTCCCAGAACGGATTGAAGTCCCGGAACTGCGCCTTGTCCGGATTGTAGTAATGCGCGGCCGTGTAATGCACGTCTGCGGTGAGCCAAACGGTATTGCTGATGCCCGCGTTCTTTATATAGCGAAGAAGGTCGGCAATTTCCAGCTCGCGCCCCTTGGCCGGGCCATTGTCGCCATTGCTGACTGCCTCGGCCCCGACCTTCTTGGTACCGTCATTCCAGACCACGAGGCCGAGCGGCATGTCGGCGGCGATGATTTTCCACGTCGCGTTGGAATTTGCCAGCTCACGCTTCAACCACTTAATCTGCTGTTCGCCGAGGATGCGCGATTGCGGCGTCATCGTCTCCTGCATACCCGGGCCGTTGGGGCCGCGGTAGGAACGCATGTCGAGGAAGAACACATCGAGCAGCGGCCCATAAGCGATCTTGCGGTAGACGCGGCCCGGCTCCGACAGTTCGTAGCGGATCGTCGTCATCTCGTGGAAGGCGCGCGCAGCACGTGCCGCCAGCACATGGATCGATTTTTCGGTGTAGCGGTCGTCGGCAGTCAGGTCCTTCGAGTCCGACCAGTTGTTAAGCACCTCATGGTCGTCCCACTGATAGAAAGTCGGGCAGATGGCACTGAGCGCAAGAACGTTCTTGTCCATCATGTTGTATTTCCACTGCGCCCGGTATTCGTCCAGCGTCTCGGCAACCTTGCGCTTTTCGTCGATCAGCACTGTGTTTTTCCACTTGTCGCCATTGGGCAGGTCGACCTCGTCCTTCATCGCACCATCGGCATAGACCGTATCGCCCGAATGCAGGAAGAAGTCGGGCGTGTGCTTGGCGATCGTGGCGTAGGTCTTCATGCCGGTCTCGTCGATGCCCCAGCCTTGGCCGGCGGTGTCGCCCGACCAGGCGAAACGAATGTCGCGCTTCGAGGCAGGTGCCGTGCGGAAGCGGCCGACGATCGGCTCCGAAACGGCGTTGATGTCGGCAAGATCGGCCGCGACCATGCGGTAGAAAATGTCCTGGTCGGAGGCGAGATCGGTAAGCAGCCGCTTCACCGTATAGTCGCTGGCCGGCGACGTATCGAGCGGCGCCAGGCGGACGGCATTGGCGAAATTTTCCGTCGACGACACTTCGAACATGACGCGCGACGGCCGGTCCGTGCGCGTCCAGACCATGCCGCTGGTCGCGTCGACATCGCCGGACTGAATGCCATGGGTGAAGGCCGGGCGCTGATTGGCGCGCGAGTAATAGGGAAGGGCGAGACCCGAGGCGCCGACCAGGCCAACGGCGCTGGCCGACGTGACGAAAGCGCGCCGCGTCATTGAAATCTTGTTCATGGCTGTCTCCTGGATGGCGTTGAACGTCGCCGCCAAGCTCCAGCTTCAATGTTTCAGGCACATTTCGAAACGATGAAGGTTTTCTGACATCAACAAGCGGGAAGGCTGGACCGCTCGGCGGCGAAGCTGTTGATCTCCCCCCTTGCGGGTCCCTTGCGGGGGAGATGGCCGGCAGGCCAGAGGGGGGCGCTGTCCCGCCGATGTACAAATCAGAAAGAAATCAGACGGAGCAGCGGAGTTTGGGCAGAACATTGCGTAAAGTCGGAGGCTGGCGAACCTTCGCGCCCCCTCTGCCCTGCCGGGCATCTCCCCCACGAGGGGGGAGATCGGCAATTTGGCCGACGGCATCTCCTGCAACGAGAAGCTATGCCGCCTGCGGTTCAGGATCGAACGCCGGGCGGCTGGTGTTGATCAGCAGCGAGATGCAGGCGGCGGCTATTGCCGTCATGCCGGCGATCAGGAAGGCAAGCTCGTAATTGCCCTGCAACTCACGCATAGTGCCACCGAAAAAGGCCGCTGTCGCTGCGCCGACTTGATGGCCGGCGACGATCCAGCCGAAGACGATCGGCCCGCTGCGGTCGCCGAACGCCTCGTTGGAAAGCCGCAACGTCGGCGGCACCGTGGCGATCCAGTCCAGTCCGTAAAATACTGCGAAGATGATCAGGCTGGTCGCCGAGAAGCCGGAATAGGGCAGATAGATCAGCGACAGGCCGCGAATGCCGTAATAGATGCCGAGCAGCTTGCGCGGGTCGAAACGGTCGGTGAGCCAGCCCGACAGCGTCGTGCCAATAAGATCGAAGATGCCCATCATCGAGAGCAGGCCTGCGGCCTGCACTTCGCCGATGCCCATATCGCCGCAAAAGGCGATCAGGTGCGTGCCGACCAACCCGTTGGTGGTGAAGCCGCAAACGAAGAAGGTGGCGAACAGGTACCAGAACACACGCGTACCGGCGGCGCGGCGCAACGTGCTCAGCGTATGCGCGAGGAAATTGCCTTGCGCGGCCGGCGGCGACGGCGGCACGTCGTCGGCCTCGGCACCGTAACGCACCATGCCAATCGCGGCCGGACGCTCCGGCACCAGCATGTAAACCAGCGGCACCAAGGCGGCGGTGGCCACGGCAATGGCAATGGCGACCGGCTTCCAGCCACCCGACTGGGCGAGCGAGGCGAGCAGCGGCAGGAAGACCAGCAGCCCGGTGGCGCTGGACGCCGACATCAGTCCCATCACCAGGCCGCGATTGGTCTTGAACCAGCGGTTGACGATGGTCGCGCCGAGCACGGTGGCGACGGCGCCCGAGCTGATGCCGGAAAACACGCCCCAGGTGAGGAGCAGATGCCACGGCTTGGTCATTAGTAGGCTGAGCGCAGTCGATCCCGACATCAACAGGAGCGCGGCAAGCAAGGTGCGGCGCAGCCCGATCCGCTCCATCAGCGCCGCGGCAAACGGCCCGGTCAGGCCATAGAGGAAGATGCCGGTGGCCGCGGCCAGCGAGACGACGTCGCGCCGCCAGCCGAAACTATTCTCCAGCGGCAGCATCATGACTGCCGGTGCCGAACGCAGGCCCGCGGCGATCAGCAGGCAGAGGAAGATGACGGCGACCACGACGAAAGCGTAGCGCTGGCCAAACGGGCGGGATTGAGCTATCATGTTACTGACCGGTACGTTTCAGGTGTGCGGAACATACGTACCGACCGGTAACATTGTCAACCAGGCAATCGGCAAACCAGACATGAAAAGCATTGAACCAACGATCAAGGAGAATGGCGCACCGGTGCCTCGCGCCGCCGAACGGATTCTCCAGGTGGCGCGCGACCTGTTCTACCGGCAAGGCATCAGGGCGATCGGCGTCGACGAGATCGTACGGCGTGCCGGCGTCACCAAGCCAAGCCTCTACCGCAGCTTTCCGTCCAAGGATGAGTTGGCCGCATCCTATCTTCGGCACTATGACCTCGAATTCTGGGAGCGCTTCGACGAGGCGGTGAATGCCCATCCCGGCGATCCGCGCGCGCAGATCGTCGCCTTCCTGACGCGTGTCGGCAAGCGCACGCAAAGGCCCGACTATCGCGGCTGCGGCATGACCAATGCCGCGGTCGAATATCCCGAACACGGCCATCCGGCCCGCGTCGTGAGCGAGGCCAACAAGCAGGAATTGCGCCGGCGCCTGCGTGCCATGGCGGCGGCGATGGGCGCCGGCGACGCCGACACGCTGGGTGACGGGCTGCTGCTCCTGATCGAGGGCGCCTATATCAGCGGCCAGTTGTTCGGTGCCGGCGGACCGGCGCAGTCGGTGGCCCGCAACGCCGATCTTCTGATCGAGGCAAGCTTGAGGAAATAGCGTTCCGTTTACCAGGTCACTGTGAGCAGCCTGACTTCGTCTAGGCTGCTGCTGAATTTGACGGTACGCTGCGGCAGCCCGAACGGAGTTGTCCGCCATGCGCGCTCTTTTGATCCCGCTTGTCCTCGCCGGTTTCTGCCAGGCGGCTCGGGCTGGCGACATATCCAGCGTCTATACCGATCTCGTCTGGGAGAAGGACTGCGTGACTTATGCCCAGGCGGAGGAAGGCGACGGCGACTGGGCCGACCTCGCCTGTTCGGGCTATGGCGGCTACCCGGTGATGGTTTCCTACGACGACGCGCGGGAATCTCTGTTCTACGGGTTTCCACCTGGCGACATGACCACGGTCTGGGAAAGCTTTTCCGGCCTCAACTCGGCTGGACCCAAAGTCGAGTGGCGTATCGAAACCAAGGGCGATATGGCCGTTCCTTTCGCAGTCATCCATCGTCGCTCGATCAGCGATAGCGAGGGCGAGAACAAGTCGACGGAAGTGCTGATCGTCGCCAAGGTTGCCCAGCCTGGCGCCCACGAAGGCTGCACGATCGCTCTTGTGCTCGCCACCGGCAATCCCGCCGCCAACGATCAGGCGCGCAAGCTTGCCGACGAGAAGGCACGCACCTTCGCCTGCGGCAAGGACAAGCGTGTGGTGATCGGCAACACGCCCGATTTCGGCCGCGTCGACAACTGACGATTTGCGCCCGTTAATTACTTGCGCTTGGCCCGCTCGATTGCCTCGACGATCATCTTCTTGGCATAGGCGGCATCGTACCAGCCCTCGATCTTGACCCATTTGCCGGGTTCGAGATCCTTGTAGTGCTCGAAAAAGTGCTGCACCTGCTGGCGGGTGATATCAGGCAGCTGCGTGTATTCGTGAACGTCCTCATAGCGCAAGGTCAGCTTGGGCGAAGGAACCGCGATGACCTTCTCGTCCTGGCCGGCATTGTCCTCCATCACCAGCACGCCGATCGGCCGCACATTGATGACGCAGCCCGGCACCAGCGCGCGTGTGTTGCAGACCAGCACGTCGATCGGGTCGCCGTCGCCCGACAGCGTGTGCGGTACGAAACCGTAATTGCCGGGATAGCGCATCGACGTGTGCAGGAAGCGGTCGACGAACAGCGTGCCGGCCTCCTTGTCCATCTCGTACTTGATCGGCTCACCGCCGATCGGCACCTCGATAATGACGTTGACGTCCTCGGGCGGGTTCTTTCCGCTGGCAATCGCTTCGATACGCATCGCTTTATCCCTCTCTCGATTGAAGATCGATAGCGGGCGACGGCGAATGGTGCAATGCGGCGAATGGTACTGGGGGATCGTCCGAACCGAAACCGGTCGGATCATGCGCTGGCCGTCATTCCCAGACGAAAGCGACCTTCTTCAGCGCCTTCTGCTCGAATATCTCGACGCCCTCGGCCACATCGCGACCGCCGGCGCCGGCATAGAAGGCAAGTGCGTTCTGATTGTCTTCCAGCGCCCACACGACCATGCCCTTCAAGCCATGGTCGGCCAGCCGTGCCCGTGCCGCCGAGAACAGCCGGCTGCCGAGCCCGATGCCTTGATATTCCGGCCGCAGGTAAAGCTCGTAGATCTCGCCCTGCTGCCTGAGTTCGCGGGCACGGTTCTTGCCGATCGTCGCGTAGCCGGCAATTTTGCCGCCGATTTCGACGACCAGGACGGTGGCGGCGCGGCGAATGGCATTCGCCCACCAGTCGGCACCGCGGCGGTTGATCATCGATGTCAGAGTGCGGTGTGGGATGATGCCCGAATAGGCGCCGCGCCAGGCCTCGAGATGCACGTCGGCAATGGCGGCTGCATCGCGCGGCTCGGCTTTCCTGATGTCGATGCTCAGCGTATTCATGATTGGTTAACCATAAACCCGCGGCGCCCGATTGCAAGAGTCCGGTCAGCCACTGCGATGCTTTCGCACAGCCGAACGGTGCGTCCTTGAGACGCTGCAAAACCGCCTTTAGCGAGATCAAATCTCGACCAGATGGTCGTCCAGTTCGTTGCTGTCGCCGGTCGACACCGGAAAATGCTCGGCCAGTACCGCACCGACCGCTTCGACCGCCCTGACGAAGCCGTCGGCAAGCCGATCGTCGCCGGCATGCGCCGTAAGGTCGCGGACGACACCGTCCCAGACATGCTGGCCGACACGAGAATCGATGCCGCTGTCGGCGACCACTTCAGCATAGCGCTCGGCGATCGAGACGAACACCAGCACGCCGGTGCGCGCCGCGGTGCGGTGGACGTTGCGGGCGAGGAACTGCTTCATCGCATTGGCGTGGGCGGCCTGGTAGCGCAGCCGCCTCGGCACCAAATGGATGCGCAATGCGGGCAATGCCCACAACAGGATGAGCACACTGGCAAGCGCCAGAAGCTCGGCTATGACGAAATGCGGCAAGCGGATCGACAGCCACCAGGCTTCCAGCCCGTAACCGACGGCGAGGCTGACGACGAGCATGCCGAGCATCGCCATGAAGGCGGCCGGGAAGAAATAGCCGTCGCTTGCATGCGCCACGACGCAGTAGATCTCGCCGTCGGTCTTTGATTCGGCAGCGCGGATCGCATCGGCGATGCGCTCATGATCCTCGGGGCTGATCGGTCGTGTTGCCATGATTGATGTCTCACCAGCTTCCTGAAGAACCGCCGCCGCCGGACGAACCGCCGCCGCCGGAAAACCCGCCGCCGGAACTTCCTGACGACCAACCACTGCCTGAACTTCCCGACGACCAGCCACTGCCGGACGAGGTCCCCGACGTCCAGGCACCGCCACCGGAGGGTGACGAACCTGGCCCGCGGCCGTAGCGGAACGTCATGCCCAGCCACTTGTACACGCCCGGCGACAGTTTCGTGCCGAAGATCGGCGGCAGGAACGCCATTGCCAAGCCGCCGAAGAACATCGTCGCCCACAGGATGATGAACAGCATGAAGATGGGATCGACAGGATTGTCATTCGCCGGATTGCGCTTGCCGCGCGCCTCCAGCTCTTCGGGATTGCCTTCCAGCACCATGATCATGTCGTCGACGGCCTTGCTGATGCCGCCTGAGAAATCGCCGGCACGGAAGGCCGGCACCATGTCGTTTTCGATGATCAACTTGGTGTGCAGGTCGGTCAGCGTGCCTTCAAGCCCATAGCCGACCTCGATGCGCATCTTGCGGTCGTTCGGCGCCACCAGAAGCAGCACGCCGTTGTTCTCCTTCGCCTGGCCGAGTTTCCAGGCGCGAAACAACCGGTTGGCGTAAGGCTCGATCTCCTCGCCGTCGAGGCTGGGAATGGTCGCGACGACGATCTGGTCGGACCCCTTGGTCTCGAAATCGGCAAGCTTCTGCGTCAGCGCCACCTCGGTCGCGGCATCGATGATGCCGGCATTGTCGACGACCCGTCCGGTCAGCGCCGGCAATTCGGCGGCGAAGGCCGCGAAGCCGAACAGCAGCACCGCTATGGCCAACAGTGCGATGCCGGTCATTTTGATGAAACGGCCGGATTCCACCGGGCTGACGGCGTGTCTTGTCATCTCGTCACCAGCTTCCCGAGGAGCCGCCGCCGCCGGACGAACCGCCGCCGCCGGAAAACCCGCCACCGCTTGAACCCGACGACCATCCCCCGCCGGAACCTCCCGACCAGCCGCCGGACGACCGCCGGCTCGGCTCGAAGGTCATGCCCAGCCAGCGATAGCGGCCGGGACCGATCTTCTGGCCGAAGATCGGCGGCAGGATGGAGGCTGCGAGGCCGCCGAAAAAGATGATTGCCCAGATGGCTATGAAGATGGTGAAGAACAGATCGTCGCTGTTGAACGGCGGCTGCTGGTTGCGTTCGCCGCGCGCTTCCAGCTCTTCGGGATTGCCTTCCAGCACCATGATCATGTCGTCGAGGGCCTTGCTGATGCCGCCGGAGAAATCGCCGGCACGGAAGGCCGGCACCATGTCATTTTCGATGATCAACTTGGTGTGCAGGTCAGTCAGCGTGCCTTCAAGCCCATAGCCGACCTCAATGCGCATCTTGCGGTCGTTCGGCGCCACCAGCAAAAGCACGCCGTTGTTCTCCTTCGCCTGGCCGAGTTTCCAGGCGCGAAACAACCGGTTGGCGTAAGGCTCGATCTCCTCGCCGTCGAGGCTGGGAATGGTCGCAACGACGATCTGGTCCGAACCCTTGGTCTCGAAATCGGCAAGCTTCTGCGTCAGCGCCGCCTTGGTCGCGGCATCGATGATGCCGGCATTGTCGACGACCCGTCCGGTCAGCGCCGGCAATTCGGCCGCGAGAACGGTGAGAGGGAGGAGGAGAAAGCTTAGAACGAAGCCAAAAAAAATCCGGCCGGCATTTCTTCCCACCCCCCTCTGTGGGGAGATGGCCGGCAGGACAGAGGGGGGTGGGACGGAGTACAAGGCCAACGGGAACAGACCCGCTAAGCGCCGTTCACCCGCCCTGCTGCGTGCCGAAATCGACCTTCGGCGGCTGCATCTTGTCCTCCTCGATGGTGAAATTCGCAAACGGCTGGTTGCCGCGGAACCACAAGGTCGCCCAGATCACCGACGGGAAGGTCCTCAGCGTCAGATTGTACTCTCTCACCGCCTGGATATAGTCGCGGCGGGCGACCGTGATGCGGTTCTCGGTGCCTTCGAGTTGTGCTTGCAGCGCCAGAAAGTTCTGGTTGGCCTTGAGATCGGGATAGTTCTCCACCACCGCCAGCAGGCGCGACAGCGCGCTGGTCAGGCCGGCCTGGCTGTCCTGGAATTTCTTGAAGGCTTCCGGATTGTTCAGCGTGTCCGGCGTCACGGTCACCTGCGTCGCCTTGGCGCGCGCTTCGACCACGGCATCGAGCGTGTCCTTCTCGTGCGCGGCATAGCCCTTGACCGTGTTGACCAGATTGGGGATGAGATCGGCGCGGCGCTGGTATTGATTCAACACCTCGCTCCATGCGGCCTTGGCGTTTTCCTCAGCCGTCGGGATGGTGTTGTAGCCGCAGCCGGCAAGCAGCGGCAGCATGACGGCCATCACCAGGAACGCAGCTAAATTACGGAAGATTGGCGGTAAAGCAAGGCGCTGGACAAGCATGATAACGTCCCCTCGATAGCATTGGCACGCGAAGCATTAGCACAATCCTTGCGCAAGAAAATGACTTCGGCCGAGAAGCGTTACTGGTTTCTACCATTCGCCGTCAGGCCCTGTGACAGACGAGGCGAACGGGTTAAGCTCGGCATGAAACGGGATATCACCATGGCGAAACGCCACGACAGCGACGCGGAATCGCGCCGCATCATCGAACGGGTGGCGCGCGAGACCGACCCGGGCGGCACCTCGTTCCTCGCACGAACCGCCAGAGGCGCGCGAGACCACGTCACAGCGGCCGATGCCGACCGATCGGACCCGATCGAATATTGGGGCACCCGTATTGGTCGGGCGGCAGGCTTGCTTATTGCCATCGGCCTGTTGATCTGGCTCGTGCTTTTCATCACCAGGGGCGGTTAGGACAAAGATCAATGAGCGCCGAAAAAGCCGACGCGCCGCGCGCGGTCATCGTCGTCTCCAGCCATGTCGCACGTGGCTCGGTCGGCAACCGTGCCGCCGTGTTTGCGCTGGAGACGCTGGGGTTTCCGGTTTGGGCGGTGCCGACCGTCATTCTGCCCTGGCATCCGGGGCACGGCCGGGCCACCCGCATCGTGCCGCCGCTGGACCAGTTCAAGGCGCTGATGACCGACCTCGAGCGCGCGCCGTGGCTGGGCGAGGTCGGCGCCGTGCTGTCCGGCTATCTCGGCGAGGCTGGCCAGGCCGAAGCCGTCGCTTCGCTGGTCGGCGCCGTCAAGGCGAAGACGCCGGACGCCCTCTATATCTGCGACCCGGTGATGGGCGATTCGGGCGGCCTCTACGTACCTGAGCCGACCGCAATCGCCATGCGCGACCGGCTGATGCCGATCGCCGATATCGCCACGCCCAACCGCTACGAGCTGGAATGGATGGCCGGAGCGCCGCTGCCCGACCTGAAATCGGCAATGGCTGCTGCCCTGCAAGCCGGCCCACCGGCCATGCTGGTCACTTCGGCACCGGCGATGATGGCCGGCGGCATCGGCAATTTGCTGCTCAACGGCAGAGAGGCGCTGCTTGCAGAACACCGGCTAATCGACAAGCCTCCGAATGGGCTCGGCGACCTGACGGCGGCCGTCTACCTGGCGCGCATCCTGTCCGGCCAAACGGCCGCCAAGGCGCTGCAATCGACCACGGCAGCGGTCTACGAGATCCTGGCGCGCACCGCCAAGCGCGGCGGCGACGAATTGCAGCTCGAGACCGATGCCCAGAGCCTGTCGCACCCGATGGCGATGGTGCAGCTTCGCCATCTCCTGCATCCGGGACGGGATCGCCGGGCGTGACGCAGGCCGAAGACGCCGTGCCCCAGGATGATGCGCCCAAGGGTGCTGCGCCCGACCATGTTGTGCCTGGGGATGTTGTGCCCGAGGATGTTGCGCCTAGGGATGTTGTGCTTGTCGGCGTCGACGGTTGCAAGACCGGCTGGATAGCCGTCCGCCGCGATTCCGGTGCCGCACCGTCGACAGCCGTTTTCCCAAGCTTCGCGGCGTTGCTCGACCAGCTACCCGTCAATGCAATCGTAGCGGTCGATATGCCGATCGGCCTGCCCGATTTCTCGCAAAGAGGCGGTCGCGGTCCGGAGGCGCTGGTGCGGCCATTTCTTGGCGCCCGGCAATCCAGTGTCTTTGCCATCCCCTCCCGCGCCGCGCTCTACGCGGAGATCGAAGCCTTCACCACGGTCGAAGCCTGGTACGCGGCACATCGCAGGGCAAGTGACGTGGCCAAGACGACCTCAGATCCGCCGCGCGGTGTCTCGATCCAGGCCTTCGGCATCTTTGCCAAGATCCGTGAGATCGATTCGCTGCTGATCGCGCGGCCCGAACTGCGCAGCCGCGTCTTCGAATCGCATCCGGAAGTTGCCTTCTGCAGACTGAACGGCGACCGGGCGATGCGTCTGCCGAAGAAGATCAAGGGCAACATCAATCCGGCCGGCATGGCCGAACGCAAGGCGCTGCTTGCCCGGCATGGTTATGGCCAGCATTTTCTCGACCAGAGGCCGCCGCGCGGCGCGGCCACCGACGATTTCCTCGATGCCGCGGCGATGATGCTGATTGCCGGCCGCATCGCCAGAGGCGAGGCAATGCCGTTTCCGGATCCGCCGCTCGCCGATCGTTTCGGCATTCCCGTCGCCATCTGGGCTTGAGGACCAGGGCTAACGTTTTAGGTGGCATGCGTCAGGAGCGTGATCTGAGCGCCTCGTTGAGCGCCCACATATCCTTCTCCTCGGGCGCGGTCTCCAATCCGAGCACGGGAATTTGCTTGCGCAAATGGTCGTGGTGGGTGCGCACGCCATATTCGAGATCGGAGAGGTAAAAACCTCCGAAGGCTTCTGACAGCATGGATTCGTTCGACCATATCGAAAGCTGTACATCTTCGGCCAGCGTGTCGCGGTCGATGCGGTAGGATAGGTAGCGGGCAGCCGCCTGCTCCCTGCTCTCGTCGCGATAGCGGTAGATGGCGCCGCGCAGCAGCGTCTCACCCGTCGACAGCGGGAACTCCTGATAGAACTGCACCGACTCCGGCATGATCGACAGCGCGTTGTTCGGGAAGATGCCGTAATAGATCCAGGCCTTGCGCAGGTGCTCCGGCAGTTGCTTCGCCTCGGGTGCGAGCTTGATGTATTGCGCGACGCTCCAGCGCCGTCCGGCATGCGGGTTGTAAGTGGCGAACGAGCGCGACACGCCGTTGACGAACGGCTCGTCGAAGTAGGTCGCGCCATAAAGATCCTGCAGCGCCGGATGCGCCATGGCGACGTGGTAGCCTTCATTGTCGACGTCGCGCACCGACTTCCAGTTGACCGGCGTCTTTTGGGTCCAGATGCCCCAGGACGGCACCATCTCGGCGACGCCGTAATGGGCAATCTCGGCTTCGATCGGCTTCAACAACTCGGCAACGGATGGCTGCGGGCCACCCTTGCGGAAGCGGATGAAGATGAAGCCCATCCAGATTTCGAGCTCGAGCGGCATCAGGCCGAATTCGGTCTTGTCGAGGTCGGGGAAGGACCGCGGGCGGGCAGCGCCGCGCAACGTGCCGTCGAGATTGTAGACCCAGCCATGAAAGGGGCAGACCAGCGCATTCTTGCAAGTGCCTTGGCTATCGGCAACGACGCGACTGCCGCGGTGGCGGCACATATTGTTGAAGGCGCGCACCACGCCATCCTTGCCGCGCACGATCAGCGCCCGCTCGCCGACCACATCCATCGTCAGATAGTCGCCGGCGTTCGGCAGGTCGCAGACATGGCCGGCGATCTGCCAGTGATTGCGGAAGACGTGCTCTTTCTCGAGTTCGAGCAAGGCGTCGGAATGATAGCTCCAGCCCGGCAGGCCCCGCCGATCCCAATCGTTGGGGATTGCCACGTCACGCAGATGCGGGTTCATAAAAGGCTCTTATTTATTGAATGGCCGTTCAATACAAGCATATTTTCTGTTGAAATGCAATAGCTTGCGAGAATAGGGCGAATTCCCGACGCGAAACCGATCGGTAATTGAGAGCCGAGCTCGAACGATCGAAGCCGGGAAAATCCCGGGAATTCCGGGCGTTAATCCCCTTACGCTTGTTGAGCGCCCAGCCCTCCGTGGACCGGAAAAGTCGACGTGGATCCGGTGCCGTGGATAGCGGAAAACGAGCGCTGAATGTCACCGGTGCGGCCAGCTACGCATCATCGGTTTGCCCCCGGAATGGCCGCGGGCCTGGTTTCATGCCGGTTACACAATCGTTAATCCATCATCGTTGGCCCGTTACAAGGTGCGGTTAAGTTCGTTTCAACAGGGAAAAGAAGAACACCGAAGGAAACGACGATGCATACGAAAACCCAGATCACCGACAACGACCATCGCCTGCAGGGTCCGCAGCGCAACGACCGGCGCCCGAAGCTGGCGCTGCGCCAGCGCGCCAGCGATCACCCGATGGCGATGTTCCTGCTGCTTGCCGCTGCCGCGTTTGCCGGCATGGCGTTCACGCCGACCGTCGGTCCGGCCTTCGCCTCGCTGAACCCGCCGGTCAACCTCATCGACGGCGCGACGACCACGACCAAGACGGCGCGCCTGCCGATCCCGGACATCGATTTTGCCTGCAAGGGTCAGGCCTGGGGCGCCGAGAGCCTGGACTGCCTGCGCGCCATCGCTGCCCAGTCGGGCAAGGCACGGCCCGTCCGCATGATCGCCAACGCCGCCCCGCTGGCCGATACGCCGAACGTTTTTTGATCTTTTCGCGAGCGCCCTCCAGCACTCCAGTCAGGCTCCCGCCGCAATGTCGGCTGGGAGCCTTTTTTCTTTCCTTTTTGTCTCTCTGGGAGTCTAGCCGCCCAAAGCGACCTGCTCGGCAATGGCCGAGAGCACGCCGCGCACATCCAGCGTGCTGAACGGCTTTTCGAGGATTGGCGGCCGCTGCGGCGCCGGCAGCGCCTCGATTTCGCCTTTTGCGCCGATCAGATCGCCGGTGACAAGGACGAAACGCCGCGCCAGATCCGGCATTTCGGCAAGCAGCTCGCGATAGGCGGCTATGCCGCTGGTGCCGGGCATGCGCAAATCGGAAAACACGATGTCCGGCGGCATGTGGCCGCTCAGGGTCGCGGCGGCCGAGACCCAGGCCGGCACGATCCGCGACTTGATGCCCATCAACTCCAGAATGTCGGACAGCGACGCCGCGACATCCGGCTCATCGTCTATGATCAGCGCGTGACGCAAGCCGCTCGACCGCGACGGACTGTCGCCGGCGGCGACCGCGCCGGCAGCGATCGCCGGCAACTGCACGACAAAACGCACGCCTCTCGGCGAAACCTCCTCGAACCAGATATTGCCATTGTGCCGCTCGATGATCGATTTGGAAATCGACAGGCCGATACCGGTACCGACGCCGACTGGCTTGGTGGTGAAATAGGATTCGAATATGCGTGAGCGTATCGCTTCCGGCACGCCTGGCCCGTTGTCCTCGACCGAGAATCCGGGATTGCCGCGGTCGCTGCGAAACGTCCGGACCTTGATCCGCCGGTCGCCGGCAATGCCGGCCAAGGCATGCTGGCTGTTGATGAGGAAGTTGGCGGCTACCTGCGTCACGTGGTCGGCATCGGCCATGGCCAGCAGCGGGCCGCCGGCGAAATCGGTGTCGATGATGATGCCGCTTGATCGCGCGCCATAGGCGGTCACTTCGAGTGCCGCGCGGATCACCTGGTTGAGGTCGGTCTCGGCCTGCGCCGTCGGGTGCAGGCGGACCATCGACAGGAAGCTTTTGACGATACGGCCGCAGCGCTCGGCAGCGGCGCGCACCTTTTCGGCGCGTACTTTGGTCTGCGGATCGGCGGCGAATTCATGCAGCAGCGTCGACTGGGCGACGACCACGGCCAGCGGGTTGTTGAGCTCGTGCGAAACGCCCGCAAGCAGCGAGCCCATCGCCGCCATCTTCTCGTTCTGGTGCAGTTTTTCGCGCTGACGGTTGATTTCCTCCTCAGCGCGCAATCTGTCGCGCAGGTCGCGGATGGAGCCGAAGATCAGATGGCGATCGGCGACCCGCATCTCGGTCGCCGTCAGCTCGATCGGAAAAACCTCGCCGGCGGCATTCTGGGTGACCGTTTCGAGCCGCTGGCCGACCATCGGCGCGCCGCGGCCCGACATGTATTCGGCGCCCGACGCATAGCCTTTGCGGTAATATTCCGGCACGACCGTGTCGAGCAGGTCCTTGCCGAGGATATCGCCGCGTCGATAGCCGAACATCTTCTCGGCGGCCGGATTGAATTCGATGATCGAGCCGGTCTCGTCGATGACGATGATGGCGTCGAGCGAGGCCTGTAGCATGGTGCGGCGAATGACGTCACTGGCATGCGCGTCGGAGGGCGACCGTTCGATGGCGTCGCCAATGGCGAGTGCCACCATGTGCAGCGCCGCCTCTTCCTGGTCGGTCCATTCGCGTTCGTTGACGCAGTCGTTGACCGCCAGCGTGCCCCACAAATTGCCGTGCGAAAAGACCGACACCGACAGGAACGACTTGATGTTCTGCTTTTCGAAATCGGTCCGCAGAAAGCCTTCGAGATCGCGTGTGTGCCCGGCGAATATCTTGCCTTGGCGCTCGTCCTCCGCCAGCTGTTCCAGCAATGGGTCCGAATCGACGACCGACTGCATGATGACGGTCGGTGACGCCAGCTCGCCGCCAAACCGGGGGGCGATCCAATAAGCGGCGACCGACTGGGCGAAGCCCTGGCCGGGCAGTTCGCGCAGGCGAAACAGGATGCCGCGGTGACAATCCATGGCTTCGCAAAGCGTTTGGAGGATACCCTCCATCTCGCGCTGCCAGTCGCCGGCTTCGCGCAGCCGGCGAACCACATGCACGGCCGCCATCGCCGCGCCCTGCCTGGCGCCCTGCGAGTCCGCGCGTGCTGTTTCAGCCGTCATGGTCATTTCCTGGCCGTGGCTTGCTCAAGCCGCCGGGCCTCAGTTATTTTCGCCGGCTGGCAGCGAGAAGATATAGCCTTCGCCGCGCACCGTGCGCAGGAATTTCGGATTGGCCGGATCCGCCTCGATCTTCTTTCTCAGCCGCATGATGCGGATGTCGACGGCGCGGGACGATTCCGCGTCCTCGACGAAACCGATCGCCTCGGAGATCGCCGCCCGCGTCAACAGCCGGTTGGCGCGGGTAAGGAACACCTCCAGCACGTCGAACTCGCTCTTGGCCATGTCGATGACCGCACCGTTGGCGCCGGTGACGAGCCTGCCGTCGAGGTCGGCGTGAAAGGCGCCGAAGCTCACGGACCGGCGGCCACCGGATGTTTCAGCCTTGGCTTTTTGTGGCTCGGTCGGCTCCGGAACGCGGCGCAGCACGCTGCGCACCCTGGCCAGCACTTCTCGCAACTCGTAAGGCTTGACGATGTAGTCGTCAGCGCCGAGTTCCAGTCCGACGATGCGGTCGAGCGCGGTACCGGCGGCCGTCGCATAGATGATGCCGATCGGCATTTTCGACCGCATCCAGCGGCCGAGGGACAGGCCGTCCTCGCCCGGCATGGCGATGTCGAGAATGGCCAGATGGAAGGACTGGGCTTCCAACAGGTCGCGCGCCGCCGCCGCACTTTCGGCCGTGGCCACATCATAGCCGCTGGCGCCGAGATACTCGGCGACCGCGTCCCTCAGGTCGGGCTCGTCCTCGACAATGACAATTCGTGCCCGCACGATGCGTTCGCTCCCGCTTTCAGCGGAAAGTAGATTGGGTATAAACATGATGTCCAGCACTCTTCTTGGGTTGCCGTATGCGGGGTAGAAAAACATGGCTGCACGATCCGTCATCGCGCTTGTTTCCGTCGCTGAAGTAATTGCGACCGATCTCGCCGATCATCTCAAGCGACGCGGTCATGACGTCCGCGCCGCGCGACAGCCGTGGGAAGCCGAATCGCTGCTTTCTGAAAAGGGTATCGATGTCGTGGTTGTCGGCGACAGCGTCAGCCAGGCGGAGGGGCGCGACCTGCTCAGGCGACATGGCGGCGAAGGTGGACCGGATTTCATCCTGATCTGCCGCCCGGCCGATCTGGTCGACAAGGTGCTGGCGCTCGAGCTCGGCGCCGCCGACGTCGTCGAAAGCCCGCTCAATGTCAGGGAGCTTGCCGCCCGCGTTGGCGGCCTGCTGGCTCGGCGCGGCAGGAGCGCCGGGGAATTGATCGTGCTGGAGAACGCGACCGTCGATCTCCGGTCGGCCATCGTCATGCACCGCTCGGGCACGGAAGAACAGCTGTCCGCCGGGCAGGTGGCGCTGCTCAGGCTGTTCCTGGCCAGCCCGCGCAAGGTGCTGACGCGTGACGACATCATCGCCGCCGCGCCCGCCGAAAATGCCGAAGCCTTCGACCGGTCGATCGATTCGCGCATCGTGCGGCTGCGCCGCAAGCTCGACACCGAAACCATCACCACCATACGGGGTGCGGGTTACCGGTTCGATCCGCCAACGCAATTCGCCGATTGAATGCAGGACAGCCACCCCTTTTTTGAGTATCGGATTTTCCTAAAACCGGTTCCCGCTTTTGGGTCCGATGCTCTTTCCTCAGCGCGCCACGAGAAGCGACGGGCCTGACGGCATGTCACTGTTCGTGCTGACCTCGCCGGCATGCGCACGTTCCTTCAGCAGCACGGTTGCGAGGCCGGCAATGCCGAGCAGGCCCTGCACGTAGAGCAGGGCAGAAAGCACGGAAGCGGCGAATTTCGTTTTCATCCTGTTCTTTCCTCAAAATTGGGATTTACGGGCGCTTCAGGGGAACCCCCGAAGCGCCCGCGCCGCCAGCGGAGCCCCCCGTTGCGGCGCGGGCCTTCGGTCCTCTCGGCTGCAAGTTGCCGGAGGCGCCGCGCATCCTCAACGGCTCTAAGCCGCCCCCGCCAGAGGGGCTTGAGCCGGTCGACGCGCAGGCTGGAAACTGTCCAGACAATCCAGACCGTAGCGAAAACAGTGTTGGCTTCCGATCGTTCGTTGCCCGCTGTTTTCGTTACGTCAACTTTGCCCGTTCGCTGTATCCGGATCATGCCGCCGAGGCCGCGCTTTGTTGCAGCTCGGTTTCGGAGTCAGGTGGAATTCCTCTCAAACGAAAGACAATCGCGTATTCGTGCCGCGGTTTGGCTGATCCGCTTAGGCAAACACGCCGCCGCTGTCATGACGACGTCCAACAGCTGTAAGCCGCTTTGCACGGCGTTTTCTGTTAACCCGGGGGAAACAGAATCGAAACACAAACGAGCATCTAGCGAAATCGGCTCGAAACATGACGCCCCGATAAGCCGGTCATCGAATTGAGCCGGCCCCGACCGGCAGAATAGGGGAGACATCATGTACACCGCCATTTCCGCCAAGCTCATCAACATCGCCGCCGCCGTCATCACCGGTGCTGCCTTGCTTGTCAGTGCCGGCAACAGCGCAGCCCACGCCGCCGCCAACAAGATCGTCGCGCGTGTGTCGCTATCGCAGCAGACCATGGAAATCCTGGTCGACGGCCGGCCGACATTCGCCTGGAAAGTCTCGACCGGCGACAGGACGCACGTCACGCCGACCGGTTCGTTCAAGCCGACCCGCATGCATGAAATGTGGTATTCGAAGAAATACGACAACGCCCCGATGCCGCATTCGGTGTTCTTCAGCGGCGGCTACGCCGTACATGCGACAAGCGCCATCAAGCGCCTCGGCCAGCCGGCCTCGCATGGCTGCGTGCGTCTGCATCCGGACAACGCCGCCGATTTCTATCAGCTCGTCGAGGTGTTCGGCCCGGCCAACACCAGCATCGTCATCGTCAAATGAGCGATGCTTTTCGTAGCTCCCAAGAAAGGCCGGAAATCCGGCCTTCTTTATTGTGCAATGTTAGTACAATCTAATCCGGCATCACCGGCATCAGCTTGGGGTCCGGCTTTTCGGCGTGATGCGGCAGGTCCTTGCTGGCGATAAACGTGTAGAACATCGGCACCACGAAGAGCGTGAACATGGTTCCGACCAGGATGCCGGTGAAGATCACCAGGCCCATCGAATAGCGTGCCGCGGCACCAGCGCCGCTGGAGATGATCAGCGGCACCACTCCGAGCGCCATCGCCGCCGTCGTCATCAGGATCGGCCGCAGCCGCACCTTGGCCGACGCGATGATCGCATCGCGCCGCCGCATGCCGTGCATTTCACGCTGCTGGTTGGCGAACTCGACCAGAAGGATGCCGTGCTTGGTGATCAGGCCGATCAGCGTAATCAAGCCGACCTGGGTGTAGATGTTGAGGGTGCCGAGCCCGACATTAAGCGGCACGATCGCGCCGAAGATCGAGAGTGGCACCGCCATCATGATGATCAACGGATCGCGGAAACTTTCGAACTGCGCCGCCAGCACCAGATAGATGACGAGAACGGCTGCCGCGAAGGCGATGATGATCGTGTAGCCCTGTTGCTTCTCCTGCCGCGACTGGCCGGTATAGTCGATGAAGAAAGTGTCGGGCAGGCTCTCCTTGGCGATATCCTCGATCGCTTTCAAACCGTCGCCGGTGGTGACGCCAGGCAGCGGCAGGGCGGAAATCGTTGCGGAATTCAACTGGTTGAACTGCTCGATCGCCGCCGGCGACGCGTTGGTCGAGATCTTCACCACCGCAGAGAGCGGCACCATCTCACCCGAGACGCTGCGCACGAAATACTCCCCCAGTTTTTCGGGATTGTCGCGAAAGCTCTGCGGCACCTGCGGGATGATGTCGTAGCTGTTGGATTCGCGGTCGAATTGCGCCACCTCGGCGCCACCGACCAAGAGGGTCAGCGTCCGGCCGATATCGGCGATCGGCAGGTTGAGTGCCGCGGCGCGGTCGCGGTCGATCGTCACCGTCACTTGCGGCGCATCGTAGGACATCGAATTCTGCACCGCGAGGAAGCGACCGGAGGCCTGCGCCTTGTTCTTGATGTTCTCGGCCGCCTCGTACACTTGGGAGGCCTCGCCGGTCGAGCGCACCACCATCGTGATTGGCAGGCCGCCGCCGGAGCCGGGCAGTGTCGGCGGTGCGAAGACGAAAGCCTCGACGCCCGCCACCTTGGCAAGGCGGGCAGTGATGTCTTCCTGAAGTTCCTTCGAGCTGCGCGCGCGCTCGGCCCAGTCCTTGAACGCAAAGCCGACGAAAGCGCTGTTCGTCGGGCCTTGGAACGCGACGGCGGAGAACCGCGCCCTGGTTTCGGGGATATCATTCACTAGCCCGAGAATCTGGTTCACATAGGTCTCGGTGTAGTCCGACGTCGCATAGCGCGGTGCGTTCACAATAGACAGCAAGAAGCCCTGGTCTTCTTCCGGCGCCAGTTCGCTCGCGGTCTTGGTGAACATGAAGCCGGTCGTGGCGACCAGTGCGATGACGATCATCAGCGTCACCGGGCGATATTTCAGCGAGCCGCTGACCAGCCGCTCATAGACGTTTTCGACGCGCCCGAACGTGTTGTCGACAATGCGCTGGAAGCGGCTGTGCGAGCCGGCCCTCAGGATGCGTGCCGACATCATCGGCGTGACGGTTAGGGCAACGACACCCGAAAGGACCACCGAGCCGGCAAGCGTCACTGCGAATTCGCGAAACAGTGCGCCTGTCAGGCCGCCGGTGAAGGCCAGCGGCGCGAACACGGCGGCCAACGTTATCGTCATGGCGACGACGGCGGAGGAGATCTCCCGCATGCCGTTGAAAGCCGCCTGCATCGGCGACAAGCCGTCTTCCTCCATGTGGCGGTGGATGTTTTCCACCACCACGATGGCATCGTCAACAACCAGTCCGATCGCCAGCACCATGGCCAGCAACGACAAAAGGTTGATCGAATAACCCAAAGAAAACAGCAGGAAACAGACGCCGATCAGCGACAGCGGAATGGTCACGATCGGCATCAGCACCGAGCGGAACGAGCCGAGGAAGAGCAGGATGACGACGATGACGATGGCGACCGCCTCGCCGATGGTCTTGAACACCTCCTCGATCGACGCGCTGATCTGCTCGGTCGAGTCATAGACGATCTCGATCGTCATGCCGAGCGGCAGCGTCTCCTGGATCGTCGGCACAATCTTGTGGATCGCCGCCGCGGTGGTCAGTGGATTGGCGGCCGGCGTCGGAAAGATGGCGAGAAAGATGCCGGGCTTGCCGTTGAAGGTGACCCTGGTGTCGGTGTTCACCGCGGCGAGTTCGACGCGGGCCACGTCGCGCAGTCTCACCACATTGCCGTCTTTCGAGCGGAGCGGAAGGGCAGCGAAAGCCTCCGGCGTCTGCAGGGTCGAGCGAACCGTGATCGAGGAAGCCACATATTCGTTTTCGGTATCGCCGGGCGCGGAGAGGAAATTCGATTCGTTAATGGCGGTCAGCACTTCCGCCGCCGTCACACCGCGCGCCGCCAGTTTGATCGGGTCGATCCAGACACGCATCGAATATTCGGCGGCGCCGAAAATCTGCACGTCGGCAACACCTTCGACCGTCGACATACGCGGCCGCACGACGCGCTCGATATATTCGGTGAGCTGTTCCGGCGTCATGTTCGGGTTCTGCATCGAGATGTACATCATCGCGAACTGCTGGCCGGTGCCCTTGACGATCACCGGGTCTTTGGTTTCGTCCGGCAGATCGCCGCGAACGCTCTGAACCTTCGACAGGACTTCGTTCAGCGCAACGTCGGGGTCGGAGCCGAGTTTCATCTGCACTGTCACGGTGCTGGATGACGGCCGGCTCGCCGACGTGACATAATCGATGTTTTCGGTCGAAGCGACAGCACGCGCGATCGGCGCGGAAATGAACCCCTGGATCAGGTCGGCGCTGGCGCCGGGATAGGCCGTGGTGATCGTGATGGCCGTTTCTTCAACCTCTGGATACTGCCGGATCGAAAGGTTGAAGATGCCCTGAAAACCCAGAAGCAGGATCATGCAGGCAAGCACGGTCGAAAGGACCGGGCGGCGGATGAAGAGGTCGGAAAAGCTCATTGCTGGGCTGCCTGCTGGTTCCCCGGCTTGCTCGGATCGATTGTGTTGTCGACGGCAACGGACATGCCGTTGGAGAGCCGGTTCTGGCCGGCGGTAACGACTTCGTCGCCGGGCTGGATGCCTTCCAGGATCTCGACCAGGCCGGCGTTGTGGCGGCCTGGCTTGACGAACACCTGGGCGAGCACGAGCTGCGGCTTCTGTTCTTCCGCTGCCGGTTTGGCTTCCGCTGCCGGTTTGGCTGGGGTAGCGCCCGGCTTTTCTTCGGGTTTTGCCGCGGGTGCTTCGGCAGCGGGCTTGGCAGCATCCGCGGCTGGTTTTTCTTCCGGCTTTGCCTCGGGAGCCGCGCCGTTGACTTCTGCGGATTTGGCCGGGCGCACCACGAAGACGAAGTCACCGTACAGGCTGGAGGTCAGCGCAGTCTGCGGCAGCGCCAGCACGTTGTTCTCCTCCGGCAGTTCGACACGCACCTGGACGAACTGGCCGGGCGTCAGCTTGCCTTCAGGATTGGCGACCTCCGCCCTCACCGTCACCAGCCGGCTCGTCGGGTCGATCTTCGGATCGATACCGCGGATGCTGCCGGCGAACGGCATGTCGCCGCCGCCAATGCCCAGCCGCACCGTCTGTCCGATCTTCAGCAGCGGAAGCTGCTGCTCCGGCACGGTGAAATCGACACGCATCGTGTCCATGTCCTGCAAGGTCACCACGGCGGTGCCGGGTGTGAGATACTGGCCAATGTCGATTTTCGGAATACCGACGGTGCCCTTGAAAGGGGCCGTCAACTGCTTTTGGTCGAGCACCGCTTGCAGCTTGTTTACCTGCGCGGAGGAGACCGATGCTGCCGCCTGCGCCGTGTCCAGCGTAGCGTCGGTGCCGACCCCGCGCTTCTGCAGCTCAAGAGCGCGCATCAGCGTCGTCTGGTCGGATGTGGCTTGCGCCTTCGACGCCACGAGGTCGGCCCGCTCGACGGCATCGTCGAGCTGCAGCAGCACGGCGTTGGCGGCGACCTTCTGATTGGCATGAAACTGGATGTCCTTGACGATACCCGCGGTTTCGACGGTCAGGTCGACGCCGCGCACGGCACTGACAGTACCGATCGCCTCGACGCCGGGCGTCCAGGACATCGGTTTGACGATGACTGTCGACACGGTCGCGGCCGGCGGCTTCATGGTGGCGAAAAACTGTTTGATCGCATTGTCGCGGAACAGGTTGAAGCCGACGATGCCGCCGCACACCAGCACGAGCAGAATGAAGGCGATGATGAAGCGCTTGATCACGAACAGTCCCCTCGGCCATGGCCCAGCATAACGGTCGGATGACCGGAACACATACCTGTGACTGGTCCCAATTTCAAATGACGGCAATCTTACTGTACCGTCTGGACGGTCTTGTCAATTCCGCTTAAGCTAATGAATGGGGAACGATTGATGAAGGCCCGCAGAACAAATTCGCGCGAGAAGATCCTCGCCGCCGCCGCCGACGTGGCACGCGAGACGGGTCCTGGCAGCCTGTCGCTGGATGCGGTCGCCAGCCGCGCCGGCGTGTCGAAGGGTGGTCTTCTCTACAATTTCCCGACGAAGGCGAAATTGATGCAGGCGCTGGTGGAGGATTACCTCAGCGCGTTCCAAAAGGCGCTTGAGGCCGCCCGCACCAACGGCGTCAGCGGTGAGAGCCCGCTTGCGGCCTATATCAGGCTTTCGGCCGAGCATGCCGAGGAGTCGAAACCGTCGGCGTCCTGGATATTTTCGGCGATTGCCGAGGATCCCGATTTCCTGACGCCGATAAAATCGTTCAGGCGGCAAGTGTTCGAGCGGCTGAAGGAGGAGACGCCGAATCTCAAGGCGCTGCTGGTCTGCTATCTCGCTATCGAAGGGCTTCGCAGCATGAACCTGTTCGGTTCGGACATTCTCTCCGCCGACGAGCGCCGGCTGCTGATATCGACCCTGCTGGAGATCGCGGAATAGATCAGGAACCCCCGTCCAGCACTATCTGCTCCAATCTCAAAGTGCTCTGCCGTCACACAGGCTTCATTGTGCCGACATAGCGTCCTCCCATTCTTTGCTGCAACGCAAGAGGAGTGGGGTATGGTCGATATTGTTTCCAGCGAAGCAGGAATTCCAAGGCCGGAGCATCCGCTCGACCGGCCAAACAGCACCGGCAAATGGTTTCTGCCGGCCTTTGCCGTCATCATCCTGGGCGGCCTTGCCTATGTCGGCTACGCGCTCAGCCAGGACCTGACCAGCACCGTCGCGGTGCCGTGGATTCTGCTTGGCCTGGCGCTGCTGATCGCGCTCGGCTTCGAATTCGTCAACGGTTTTCACGACACCGCCAATGCGGTGGCAACGGTGATCTACACCCATTCCATGCCGGCCGAGCTTGCAGTGATGTGGTCCGGCTTTTTCAACTTCCTCGGCGTGCTCACCGCCAGCGGGGCGGTCGCCTTCGGCATCATTTCGCTGCTGCCGGTCGAACTGATCCTTCAGGTCGGATCAAGCTCCGGGCTGGCCATGGTCTTCGCGCTGCTGGTCGCAGCGATCATGTGGAACCTTGGAACCTGGTATCTCGGCCTGCCTGCCTCGAGTTCGCACACGCTGATCGGTTCGATCATCGGCGTCGGCCTCGCCAACCAGTTCACGGCGCCGGCCGATTCCATCACCAGCGGCATCGACTGGTCGCAGGCAAGCAATGTCGGCCTGTCGCTTCTGATCTCGCCGCTGGTCGGGTTTTGCCTGGCTGGGCTGCTGCTTCTGGCGATGAAGCTGCTGGTCAGGAACCGCGAGCTTTACGAGGCGCCGAAGTCGAGCGCTCCGCCGCCGCTGTGGATCCGGGCGCTGCTCATCTTCACCTGCACCGGCGTCAGCTTTGCCCACGGCTCCAATGACGGGCAAAAGGGCATGGGCCTCATCATGCTCATCCTGATCGGCGTGGTGCCGACCGCCTTCGCGCTCAACCGCACACCGGACGTGAACTATCTCGAAGCTTACAAGTCCGCAGCGACGCAGGTCGAAACGGTACTCGGCAAATACGTCAAGCCCGGCGTCGCCGTGACCGACGCGGCAACCGTGGTCGGTGACGCCGTTCGCACCAAGACCTGGAAGGACGAGACCACGCCTGCCCTGCAGAGCTTCATCCACGACACTAGCGCAATGTTGTCGCCCTATCCGTCCGTGGAAAAGCTGCCGACAACGCTGGTCAGCAACGCCCGCAACAACATCTATCTTATCGGTGAAGCGCTGAAACTGATCGACAAGAAGAAGCTGCTGCCGATGGAGGTCGACGACCTGAAGGCGGTGACGACCTATCACAAGGCGGTCGACAACGCGACGAAGTTCATCCCGCTCTGGGTCAAGGTCGCCATCGCGCTGGCGCTCGGCCTCGGCACCATGGTCGGCTGGAAGCGCATCGTCGTCACCGTCGGCGAGAAGATCGGCAAAAGCCATCTGACCTACGGCCAGGGTGCGTCCGCAGAGCTTGTTGCAATGGCGACCATCGCATCGGCCGACTATCTCGGCCTGCCGGTCTCGACCACCCATGTGCTGTCGTCGGGCGTTGCCGGCACCATGGCGGCGAACGGCTCGGGCCTGCAATGGTCGACAGTGCGCAACATGCTGATGGCCTGGATACTGACCCTTCCGGTCTCCATCTGTCTTGCCTTCGTGCTGTTCGTCATCTTCCGCCAGATATTCTGAGCGGGGATAGGACTTGGCCAGAATGTCGCGGCGCCGGCTCCGGCGCCGCCCGGATCCTGAACGTGCATTGTCTCGGCGGCGGCCATGAATGACGCATCGCATCTGACATTGCTTGCCGCGGACGACCAGCATCATGCCCCCGGGCTGGTCTGGGCCTATCATGCCGCTCCCGGCAAAGCTCCCGAATCGCTGGCGCCCCGGGACATGGAGGCCGCGCTGGCCTCACTGGACGGCTGGGTCTGGCTGCATGTCGACCTTGTCGACCGGCGCGCCCATTCCTGGGTCAGCCATGCCTGCGCGCTGCCGGCGTCGGCTCATGCAATCCTCGAAGGACATGAGGACAGCCTGGTGCTGGCGCATGAGAATGGCGTCGTCCACGGCATTTCCGCCGACCTGCATGGCGAGATCGCCCATCAGTCGACGACCATCGGCAGATTGCATTTTGCGGTCTCGGAGCGGCTGCTGGTCACCGGCCGGCGCCATCCGCTGGCGGCGGTGGAGGAAGTGCACACCGCCCTTGCCGCAGGGCTGCGGCCCGCCACAGCATTCGAGCTGTTCGAAACGCTTGTCATGGCTTTTTGCAAGACCACCAGCCTGCGGCTCGCCGCGGCGACGAAGCGGCTCGATGCGGTCGAGGACCATCTCGTGACCGAGCGGCTTGCCGACGAAAGACGACAGCTGAAGGATGTGCGCCGCCTTGCCGTATCCTTGCATCGGCCGATCTCGGCCCTGGCAGCACTTTTCCAGGATGAAGACCGTTCCGCCTGGAACCTTTCCGCCGGCGCACATGAAGTTCTGCGCCGGCTTGCTGCCCGCCTGGAACGGCTCGACCGCGAGGTCGTCATGATCAACGACCGGGCAAGGCTGCTGCAGGAGGAGCTTGCGGCCGAGCTTGCCGACGAATCGAACCGCAGCCTCAAGGCGCTGGCAGTGATGAGCACACTGCTTTTGCCGGGCACCCTGATCGTCGGCATATTCGGCATGAACACCGGCGGGCTGCCATTCACCGACAGCCCCAGCGGCTTCATCCTGGCGATGCTGCTCGCGGTCGGCGCGACCGGCCTGTTCTACTGGCTTCTACTGTGCGCCGGCGCCAAACTGCGGTTCTGAGGCCGACTAATGGCGGCGTTCGTTCGCCTGTATGCAAAGTACGGGCTGGCACGTCGAAACCACGCCGTCCCGCCTTCCGAAAATCGGTTCCGATTTTCGGGCCGATGCGCTAGAGCCTTTCGGGATTGAACCGTGCCTTTAACCCGGAAAGGCTCCCGCCGCTGCCCATGCCCCATCTTCCTGAGCATCTTCTCACCGGCTACCGCAATTTCATGAGTGGCCGCTATCTCACCGAAAGCGGGCGTTATCGCGCACTGGCCCGGGAAGGCCAGGCACCGGAAACTATGATCGTCGCCTGCTGCGATTCCCGCGCTGCGCCCGAAGCGATCTTCGATGCCGGGCCGGGCGAACTGTTCGTGCTGCGCAATGTCGGCAATCTGGTGCCGCCCTATGCGCCCGACGATCAGTTCCACTCGACATCGGCAGCGCTCGAATTTGCCGTGCAGAGCCTCAAGGTCAAGAACATCGTGGTGATGGGCCACGGCCGCTGCGGCGGCATCCGCGCGGCACTCGACACCACGGCCGCGCCGTTGTCGCCAGGTGATTTCATCGGCAAATGGATGAGCCTGATCGCGCCGGCGGCCGAGACCGTATCGTCCAGCACCTTCATGACCGCGACCGAGCGCCAGACCGCGCTGGAGCGCATATCGATCCGATATTCCATCGCCAATCTGCGTACCTTCCCTTGCGTCTCGATCCTCGAAGGCAAGGGGCGGCTATCGCTGCACGGCGCCTGGTTCGATATTTCGACCGGTGAGCTTTGGGTGATGAACAAGGAGACCGGCGATTTCGAGCGGCCGGAGACGGAGTAGGAGACAAGGGCATGGTGCGAATTCCGGTCGCGTTCGCGGCGGCAGCACTGCTGTGCTCGGCAGATTTCGCCCGCGCCGACGACAGCGCGATCATCGACCGCTGGTATTCGGCACTGCTCGTCGCCGACCGCACCGAATTGTCGGACCTGCTCGCCGACGACGTCCGCATCAAGCTCGACGACCTCGGCGTCGTGCAAAGCAAGCAGGAATTCATCGCTTCGATCGCCGAGTGGCAAGGCGCCGTCGCCGGCGCCGAAATCCGCCACCGGATCGAGAAGACCGAGGGCGGCGTCACCACTGTGATCGCCTGCTATGATTTTCCCAGCAACGACATGCTGATGCAGGAGACCTTTGCGGTCGCCAACGACCAGATCACCGCCAGTTCGCAAGCCGCGATCGCGGAAAACTGCGACGGCTACTGAGGAAATCATGAACGGGGCGTGCTGTTGCGTGGAACCGGCCGGCGCCTTACATCGGTGACGATCCGCTTCTCCCACCCACTCAGCGAAAGTTTGCCCATGCCGTCCACCGTCGACCTCGCCGCCCATCCGCTGACCGCATGGCAAGGGCCGCTCGGCCTGCCCGATTTCACGCGCATCGGCGACGGCGATTTTTCTCCGGTCTTCGACGCGGCCCTGAAGGCGCATGAGGCCGAGATCGAGGCGATTGCCGGCAACGGCGAGACGCCGACCATCGACAATACACTTGCCGCACTCGAACTCGCCGGCGAGGCTCTCGACCATGTCTCGTCGATCTTCTGGTGCCGCGCCGGCGCCCACACCAATGAGGCGATCCAGGCGCTGGAGCGCGACATCTCGCCAAAAATGTCGCGGCATTTCTCGGCGATTTCGATGAATGAGCGACTGTTTGCCCGCATCGACGATCTCTATCAGCGCCGCGATGCTTTGAAGCTCGATGCCGAAACGCTGCGGGTCTTGCAAAAGACCTGGAAAAACTTCGTCCGCTCTGGCGCCAGGCTCGACGCCGAAGGCAAGAAGCGGCTGGCGTCGATCAACGAGGAATTGTCGTCGCTCGGCACCAATTTCGGCCAGAACCTGCTTGCCGACGAGCGCGACTGGGCGCTGTTCCTCGACGAGGCTGACCTTGCCGGCGTGCCGGAATTCCTGAAAAGCTCGATGGCGGAAGCCGCCGAGATGCGCGGCCAGAAGGGCCGCTACGCCGTCACCTTGTCGCGTTCGATCTACGAGCCGTTCTCGACCTTCTCAGAACGCCGCGACCTGCGCGAGACGGCGTTCCGCGCCTTCATCATGCGTGGCCAGAATGGCGGCGCCACCGACAACACGGACGTAGTGCGCGACATGCTGCGCCTGCGCGCCGAAAAGGCGAAGCTGCTCGGCTACGAATCATATGCCGCGTTGAAGCTCGACGACACAATGGCCAAGACGCCGGAGGCGGTGCATACGCTGCTCGACCCGGTTTGGAAAAAGGCATTGGAGAAGGCCGCCGCCGACCAGGCCGAATTGCAGCGGCTGGCGGCCGAGGCCGGCAGCAATGAAAAATTCGCCGCCTGGGACTGGCGCTTCTATCAGGAGAAGCTGCGCGCCGAGAAATTCGCTTTCGACGAGGCCGAACTGAAGCCGTATCTGCAGCTCGACCGCATCATCGACGCCTGTTTCGACGTGGCGACACGATTGTTCGGCATTTCTTTCGAGGAAAAGAAGGGCATTGCCACCTGGCATCCGGACGCACGTGTTTTCGTCGTGAAGAATGCCGACGGCAGCGAGCGCGGCCTTTTCCTCGCCGATTATTTCGCGCGACCCTCGAAACGCTCCGGCGCCTGGATGAGTGCACTCAAATCCGGCTATAAGCTTGGTCCTGGCTCGAAGCCGGTCATCTACAATATCATGAATTTCGCCAAGCCGCCGGCCGGCGAGGCCGCCTTGCTGTCGGTCGATGAAGCCAAGACGCTGTTCCACGAATTCGGTCATGCCCTGCACGGCATGCTGACCGACGTCACCTGGCCGTCGGTCGCTGGCACCTCGGTCAGCCGCGATTTCGTCGAGCTGCCTTCGCAGCTCTACGAACACTGGCTGACGGTGCCGACGGTGCTGGAAAAACATGCGCTGCATGTCAGGACCGGCAAGCCGATGCCAAAGGCGCTGGTCGACAAGATGCTGGCGGCGCGCACCTTCGGCGCCGGCTTCGCCACGGTCGAGTTCACCGCCTCGGCCTTGGTCGACATGGCCTACCATGCGCGCCCGGAGGCGCCGCAAGAGCCGCTTCGTTTCGAAGCCGAAACGCTCGAAAGGCTCAATATGCCGGACACCATCGCGATGCGTCACCGCACTCCGCATTTCGGCCATATCTTTGCCGGCGATGGCTATTCGGCCGGCTATTATTCCTACATGTGGTCGGAAGTGCTCGACGCCGACGCCTTCGCCGCCTTCGAGGAAGCAGGCGATCCGTTCAACCCGGCGCTGGCCGAGCGGCTGCGCAAGAACATCTACGCCGCCGGCGGCTCGAAGGACCCCGAAGAACTCTACACCGCCTTCCGCGGCAAGATGCCTTCACCGGAAGCAATGATGGCCAAGCGCGGACTGGTCTAAGCCTTGCCCGGCCCTTCTCGGGCCGGCTCGGCCTCACCGGCCGCGGCTGTCTCGTTGAGGAAGCCGGCGATCCGCTCCGCCGTCTTGGTCGTGGCAACGGAGAGCAATCGGCCGCGATGGACCACGGGCTCGCCGCTCTCATTGTCCCAGATATCGAACCGGCAGCTTGGGTTCGCTATGGCTTCGAAGCGGTCCTTCATATCGACAGCTCCGGTCATGGTGTCGCCACGGGTGCCAGAGATTGAGCGGTGCGCCCGACGGTACTCGCGCCTTGCTGCGTTTGCGTGAAGCAGACGCCGCGCTGCAGCATCGGCAGGATTGCCGCCGGCACGTCGGCAACAAGACATGCCGTCGACACGTGGCCGCTGAGAAACCCCGCCTCCTCGAGATGATCGAGCAGGTCGAGCCAGGGCGACCAGAAACCGAAGAAGTCGGCGACCAGGATCGGCTTGTCGTGCCGGTCGAGCTTGCGCCAGGTCATCACTTCGGCCAGTTCCTCGATGGTGCCGATTCCGCCCGGCAGCGCTACAAATGCATCCGCATAGTCGAACATCAGCCGCTTGCGCATGTGCATGTCCGGAACCGCTATGATTTGGGCGACGCCGCGCGGCATCCGCATCCGCTCCAGAAGGAAGTGCGGCGCAATCGCGATCACCTCGCCGCCGGCGTCTGCCGCCGCGGAAGCCACGGCGCCCATCAACCCTTCACCGCCGCCGCCATAGACGAGGCGGATGCCGGCACTGCCGATTTCGCGGCCCAGCGCCGCGGCCGCTTGCGCGAGGCGCCGGTCGTTGCCGGCGCGGGCGCCGCCGAACACCCAGACGGTGCCGATACGGGTCTGCGTCGGATAGAGCAGCCCCTCCAGGGAAGGCGCATCGTCGTCATTGAAAATTCCGAACATGGCTCTGTCTCCATTTGGCTTCAGTTGAACGATGGTCCTGCGGGCGCGGCTCTAGTCGCCCTGCCCCGCCGCGGCGGAACGGGTTGGTGGGCTTTCGCCGGCGTCGGCAAACAGCAGAAGGTCGGCCCTCGCCCACAGCGCGTAGCAGGCGAGCAATGTCAGCGGCGCGGTGACAAGGGCGGGTGAGGCCCCCGACCACACTTCAGGCACGGCGGAGCCGGCCGAAAGGGCTGCCGCCAATGCCGCAGGCAGGCGGCTGGCCAACACTGCGCTGCGGAACGGATCGGGCCACCTGGCCGGCCAACCGGGCACAATCATGCCGGACACGGCGCTGCCGAATTTTCCCAACGCATGCAGCAGTCCGGCAGTCGCAGCCAGCACCGGTTGGCCGAGCAGGAACAGCGCTACGCCGAGCCCGATCGCGCCGAGCCCCGACAGGAGATCGGCGCGCCGGTTAAGCGCCGGATCGGGGACATCGCGGCCAGCCCAGGCGCGGTGATAGACTTCGCCGCTGCAGAAGAAGATCGACGTCGCCAGCGTCAACGCCACGGCGCTGCCGCTGCCGGCAAAATAGTCGAACAGGGTGCCGGCACCCCATTCAGGGCCGGTGGCGAGCTGCATCGCCACGCCCATTGCCAGCCCCAGCGCGTTGCCAAGATTGTAGTAGCCGCCCGGACCGGAAATGCGCGCCCGGATGGCAGCCGCAAATCGCGACACCGCCCGGGCGGTCCGACTGGGGCCGGCAGATTTCGGTTTTAAGTCGATAATCGACGGCTCGAAGGAGAGGCGATCGACCAGCCCGGAGGCATCACGCCAGCTGGCCGGCGCGTCGTTCCAGATTGAAAGCGCGAAATGCCGGCCGAACGGCGCACGGTCGTTGTCGAATTGCATTGGATCCTCCTTTTCAGCTGCGGTGGCATTTGACGGCACGATGAGCGGGCGTTTGCTACGGGCGGTCATGGCGAGACGAGCCCCACGGCCATGACCAATGCGACGGTGGACAGGATGAGCCCGGAGATGAGATCGAAGATGCGCAGGCTGGCACGGCTGCGCAGCAGCGGCGCCACGAGGCCGCCGCCGAGCGCATAGCCGTAACAGCCGAGCGCCGACATCAGGATCAGCGTCACCATGAATTCGAGCTGCGTACCACTCGCAGCGAAAGACTGGCCGAACGCCGCCGGCACGAACAGCCGCTCGACGTAGGTCAGCGGGTTCATCCCGACCACGCCCATGACGCGGGCTACGCAGGAGCGGCTGGTCTCGGCCTTGCCGGAGCGGTCCTCGGCCTCGCCGACGGCCAATGCTGCACGAAAGGATTTCACCGCAAACCAGGAGACCGCCGCCAGGCCAAGCCAGGAGAGCGCCGTTCCGAGTGAGGGATCGAGGCCGGCGATCGAGCTGCCGAGCATATAGGAGATGGCGATCAGGGCGACATAGGTCGCCCACACCAGGCTCGCCACGAACATCACCCGCCCGCGCAGCAAGCCTTCCCTGATCATCATCAGGTTGTTCGGCCCTATCGAGGCCATCGAGGCCATGCCGAGCGCAAGCCCAGCCTGGAATCCGCTCGCGTCGGCAAAGCTCATGGAGCTCCCTCCAGCGATGATATGACGGGATCGGCCGGATTCGCCGGCCCGGGCGAGGTGACGAGATAGAGGATGGTGCCGAGCATCATCATCGCGCCGAGAGCCCCCATGGGCGAGATCCGCTCACCGAGAAAAAGGGCGACGCCAGTCGCGCCGAACAGGCTTTCGGCGCTGACGATCACCGCTGCGTGGCTGGCAGAGGTAAAGCGCTGGGCAACGGTCTGGATGCCGAAGCCGGCGGCAGTCGAGAACACGCCGAGCACAAGCAGTTGCGGCCAGGCATCGAGTGCCGTCGCGACCGACAAATTGCCATGCGAGAGGGCTAGCGGCAGGGTGACCGCCGCAGTGCCGAGGAACTGCGCCGCCATGGTGGCAAACGGGCGCCCATGGGTTTGCATGTGGCGGCCGAGCTCGACCGTCCACAATGCATAGCATGCGGCCGACAGCACCACCGTCGTGTCGCTGCCATTGAAGCCGGCGATGCCGCCAGACAATAGCAGCGCGCCGATCAGGGTCATGCCGGCGGCAAACCCGACCGTCGCGGTCAGCCGCTCCCCGACCAGAACCCACGCTGCAACCGGCGTCATCACGGTCGCGGTGCTGATCAGGAAGCTGGCATTGGTGACCGAGGTGCCGAGATAGGCAATCTGCTGCAGAACGATCGAAATGGCGAATAGCGCGCCGACCCTTGCCAAGCTGGCGCGAAAACCTTTGGTCTTCGCTACCCGGCTTTCTCCAATCATCAGCGGCAGCACCAGAAGTCCGGCGATCAGGCAGCGCATGCCGGCCGCGCTCAGCGGGTCGAGATATCCGAGCACAGTCTTCTGCGAGACATTGCCGAAACCCCACAAAGCGGCGGCAAGCAGGAGAAGCAGGTTGGCGTGAAGCTTCGACATCGGCTCTTCCACCTAGAGCCGATTGCAGGCATGTGCCGATTCAAGCTGTTTGCGAGAGCCTGGCGGGCTTCGGCCGGCACGCCCTGAAGACGCGCTGGAACTGCGCTTGCAGGCTGCCGGTGGTGCTGTGTGCCGGCCGCGCTGAGAACCTTTGGAACCGCTCTGCGCGCTCGGTCCGGCGTCGCGGATTTTGTCTCGAAGTGCTGAAGTAGCCGCCATTTCAAACCCCCGCCGCCTGATCGATGGACACAGGCGAAGGGCCTGCGGCAATCGACTTTTATCGACGGGGTGAGGTTCCGATAACGTGGCTTACGGATGGCTTACGGGGCGTTTTTCGAGGTGGTCATGGTGCCGAAGCGACGCTCAGCGCAGCAAGGTTAGGGGGTCGTTCGGAAGGTTGGAGAAGGAGGCAACGCCCTCTGGCCTGCCGGACGAGCGACCTGAGAGGCTGATCTTTGCCGCCCGATGCCTAACGCGTTCGTAAAGCCGGTCGATGGCCGCAAGTCGCGAGCGGCCTTCTCTCGGCGTCGCGAAATCGCCCCTGCCCGAGTAAGCTTGCGCAAGCGGAACAGCGCCCAAGGCCGCTGTCTTCGGCATGCAACCAGGCAAGGGGATTCGAAAAATCCGCTGGTGGAGCTGAGGAGGATCGAACTCCTGACCTCGTCATTGCGAACGACGCGCTCTCCCAGCTGAGCTACAGCCCCGTCCAGCGGATGGGGCTTTTATCGGCCGCTGCGGTTTCCTGTCAAGACTGCGCTTGCTGCCGAAATGCCGTTCGGCCGCTCGTCCGGCTTTGCCATGCGGCGGAAGGCGGCTCTTGCCGCTTTCACCTACAGTGGCTACATGTCGGCAACAATCGGAGACCGGCATGATCGCCCTAATTCAGACCATTGTCATGGCGCTTGACCTTTACTGGTGGATCATCATCGCCTCGGCGATATTTTCCTGGCTCTACGCCTTCAACGTCGTCAACTCGCGCAACCAGTTCGTCGACACCATCAGCAACATGCTCTATCGGCTGACCGAGCCGGCGCTGCGGCCGATCCGCCGCTTCATGCCAGATCTCGGGGGCATCGACATCTCGCCGATCATCCTGCTGCTGATCCTGTTCTTCATCCGGCAGTTCCTGCTCACCACCGTGCTTTCGCTGGTCGTCTGAGTTCAGGCGTCCCATGAGCGCGCCGTTCCGCACGCGCGCCGACGGCACCGACCTGTTCGTCCGGCTGACGCCGAAATCAGCGATGGACAGGCTGGAAGGCATCGAGACATCGGCGGATGGGCGAAGCTATTTAAAAGCCCGTGTCCGCGCCGTGCCGGAAAACGGCGTCGCCAATCGAGCGCTGGAAAGGCTGGTGGCCAAGGCTCTTGATGTGCCGGCGTCAGCGGTCTCGATCGTCGCCGGCGGCACCGGCGCGGCTGAAGACGCTGCGCGTGCTTGGCGATCCCGCGGCGCTGACCAAACGCATCGATACGCTGGGCACGCCTGCGCCATGATCTCGGCTCACTCACCAACCCGCAGAAAAAAGGCCGGGCTGCAAAGCCCGGCCAGATGTGAAGGTCGAAAACCTTCAGAGGGGAACGCGCCGGACGAATGGGAGGAAACATCCGACGCGGATTGCATATGGGTTGGCGTCGACGACGTTTCAATGAGGTCGGGGGAACCACCTTCGCGATCAGGCTTTTAAACATTTCGATTATCTGATCAGCAGCTCGACGAGGCCGATCCGTCCTATCGCGACCGATGCGGCAGGACACCCACCGCAACCCGACCGGAAAGCTCAATATGACCGCTACTCGAGTTCTATTCTTCGACGTTCTGGGAACCGTCGTTGACTGGCGCAACGGTATTGCAAGGGAGGCTGGCGCCTTCCTCGCGCGAAACGGTGCACAGCAGGTCGATCCCGGTGAATTCGCGGATACATGGGCGTTGCGCTATGACGCCTCGACCGAGGCGGTGCGGACGGGGCACCGGCCTTTCGTTTCACTCGACGTGATCAACAAGGAGAATCTGGACGCCGCCTTCGTCCAGTTCGGGCTAACCCCATCCGCGCTGCCGGCCACCGAACTTGAAGAACTCAATCTCGCCTGGCACCGGCTGGAGCCGTGGCCCGATTCGCTGAAAGGCCTTGCGAGGCTGAAGGAACGCTTCATCATCGCGCCCTTGTCGGGGGGCAATACCCGGCTGTTGCTGGACATGGCCAAGCGCTCGGGCCTGCCTTGGGACACCGTCCTTGGCTCGGATGTGTTCGGCACCTACAAGCCTGCGCCACAGGCTTATCTCCGCGCAGTGGAGATCCTGGGGGTGCGACCTTCGGAGGCCGTGTTAGTCGCCGCGCATAACGACGACCTGGCTGCGGCACGAAGGTGCGGTATCGGAACCGCTTTTGTTGCTCGGCCGAAAGAGCATGGTCCGGCGCAGACGACCGATCTCTCGCCTCGTGAGAGCTGGGACTTTGTGGCCGACGACCTTGTCCATCTCGCCCAAGTTCTCCCGTAGGCCGAGGGCAAAAACCTAAGCGATGTCGTCGCGGATGCAGGCCTTCAGATGACCCTCGGCTGTCGCCCTCAGCGGCGGCATAGCCCCGGCGCAAGCCTCCAGCGCAAACGGGCAACGGGTCCGGAAAACACAGCCCGACGGCGGGTTTGCCGGGCTGGGAATATCGCCCTTGAGCACCTGCCGGTCTTGCCTGGCCAACGGATCGAGCGACGGAATGGCCGACAGCAGCGCGCGCGTATAGGGATGCTGCGGCCGGGCATAGAGCTCGGCCGCCGGCGCAACCTCCATGATGCGCCCGAGATAGAGCACGATGACCGTGTCGCAGATGTACTCGACCACGGCCAGATCGTGCGAAATGAACAGCATGGTCAGCCCAAGCCGGAGCTGCAGGTCGCGCAACAAATTGATGATTTGGGCCTGGATCGAGACGTCGAGCGCCGAGACCGGCTCGTCGGCGACAATGAATTCCGGCTCGAGCGTCAGCGCCCGGGCGATGCCGATGCGCTGGCGCTGGCCGCCCGAGAATTCATGGGCGTAGCGATCATAGGCGTCGACCGGCAACTCGACCGCGGCAAGTGCCTTCTCGGCCTTCGCCCGCCGCTCGGATTTCCTGCCAATGCCTTGAATGTCCAAGCCTTCGGTGAGGATCTGCCCGATCGTCATGCGCGGCGACAGGCTGGCGAAGGGATCCTGGAAAATATACTGCATCTTGCGGCGCTGGCGGCGCAACTGGGCGGCACCCAGCCTGGTGATGTCGGTGCCGCCATAGCTGATCTGGCCGGATGTCGGCTCGATCAGACGCAGCACCGAGCGGCCGATCGTGGTCTTGCCGGAGCCGGATTCGCCGACCAGCCCGACCACCTGACCACGCCTGACCTCGAACGAAATATCCTCCAGTGCCCTGACGATGGGGCCGCGCGAAAACGCGGTCGGCGCAAAATGCTTGGTCAGGTTTTTGACCGATAGGAACGGGGCGCCCTCCATCAGAGCTCCTCCCAGCGCAGGCAGCGGCTTTGCTGGGTCGGCGTCGCCGCAAACAATGGCGGCACCGCGGCGCGGCAGGCAGTGATAGCCATCGGGCAGCGCGGCGCGAAGGAACAGCCCTTGGGCAGCAAGGCGAGCGACGGAACATTTCCGGCAATGGTCGGCAGCGGCGTCCCCGCTATCTTCAGCGCCGTGGCCTCGCCGAGCCTCGGCACCGAGCGCATCAACCCCGCAGTATAGGGATGACGCGGGCGGGTGAACACTTCGCTCACCGGACCTGTTTCGACGATACGCCCGGCATACATCACCGCTACCCGGTCGGCAATTTCGGCTACGACGCCGAGATTGTGAGTGACGAACAGGATGCCCATGCCGCGCTGCGCCTGCAGCTCGGCCAAAAGATCGAGAATCTGGGCCTGGATTGTGACGTCCAGCGCGGTTGTCGGCTCATCGGCGATCAGCAAGCCTGGATCGCAGGACAGGGCCATGGCGATAGTGGCGCGCTGGCGCATCCCGCCCGACAGCTCGTGCGGATACTGTCGCGCCCGCCGCTTCGGATCGGGAATGCCGACCTGCTCCAGCAGCCGCACCGCGTCTGCTTCTGCCTCGCGATGCGATTTGCCGAGATGGATGCGGATCGGCTCGGCAATCTGCTCGCCGATCGTGTAGACCGGGTTGAGGCTGGCCATCGGCTCCTGGAACACCATGCCGATCTCGTTGCCGCGTATCTTGCGCAGCGACTCGGCATCGAGGCTGGTCAGCTCGGTGACCGCGCCGTTCTTGCGCCGCAGCGCGATCGACCCCTCAGCGATATGCCCGACCCTTTTCGGCAACAGGCCGATGATCGACAGGCTGGTGACGGATTTGCCGGATCCGGATTCGCCGACGAGCGCCACCGTCTCGCCGGAGCCGATCGTCAGGTCGACATCCGTTACCGCCGCGATGTCGCGCCCCGCAATGCGGAACACCGCGCGCAGGCCGGAAATCGAGAGTATCGGCGCGACACTCAGCGGAGCAGCCCCACGTCGCGAAGGATCATGTCGATCTTTGCGGTTTCCTCCCCGTTCAGACTGCGTTGCGGCCGCGCCATGGTGTTCGAGGCGATGATGCCGAGGCTCTTCATAGCTGCCTTGAAGGCGCCGACGCCGGCCGAGCCGGCGCTTGTCCTGCCGAGCGAGATCCAGACGATCTCGAACAGTTTCAACAATCGCTCCTGCTCTAGCCGTGCTTCGGCATGCTGGCCGGCCTGCGTCAGCTTCCACAGCCTGACGTAACCATGCGGGTCGACATTGGCGAGGCCCGGCACGACGCCATGCGCACCCATGGCCAGCGCGCTGTCGACCAGGATTTCGGAGCCGGTCATGCCGAAGAACCCCGGGTCATCGGCCATGTCCTTGAGCACGTAACGCAGATTGCCGTCATCGCCGCTGGAATCCTTGATGCCCGCGATGGCACCTTCCCGGGCAAGGCCGACGGTGGTCTTGCGCTCCAGCTTGATGTGAACGCAGACCGGGATGTCGTAGGCGATGACCGGAAGGTCGATCGCATCCTTGATGTAGCGGAAATGATCGCCGATCTCGGGCTGGCTGGTGCGGGTATAAAATGGCGCGGTGACGACAATGGCGTCGACGCCGGCCGATCTGGCGATGCGTGCGTGGTTGATGACACGATCGGTCGTCGGGTCGATGACCCCAGCGAAGATCGGAACCCGGCCGTTATTGACCTTGACTGCATGCTCGAGGATGGCCCTGCGGCCTGCCTCGTCGTGGAAGACCACCTCGCTGGTCGAGCCGAGCACGAACAGCCCGTGGACGCCGCCGTCGAGCAGGTTCTCGATGGTGCGGGTGAACGACGGGAAATCGATGCTGAAATCGGCATTGAGCGGGGTGACGACAGGTGGCACGACGCCGGTAAACAGGGGCATTTTGATGAACCTTTGAGGTCAGTTGAGATCGGAGCGAGGGTCGAATGCGTCGCGCAAGCCGTCGCCGATGAAGTTGATGGCGAGCACGGTGAGCACCAGTGCGGCGCCCGGGAACATCCATTGCCAGGGGTAATTTTCCAGCACGACGGTGGAGCGGGCGAGATTGAGCATGTTGCCCCAGCTGGCTTCGGGCGGTGCGATGCCGAGGCCGAGGAAGGACAGGCCGGCCTCGAGCAGGATGGCGTTGGCGATCTGCAAGGTGGCGTAGACGACCAGGATATCGATGCAGTTGGGCAGGCCATGCCGGAACAGCAGATGCGGCAGCCCCGCGCCCATGCCCCGGGCCGCAACGACGAAATCGCGCTCGCGCAGTTCGAGCAGCCGGGCGCGCACCATGCGCGACAGCACTGGCCAAGAGAGCAGCGAGATCACCAGGATGGTCGGGGCGATGCCGGTGCCGGCAATCGAAGCCAGCACCAGCAGGAAGATCACCGGCGGCAGCGTCATCGCCAGATCGACCAGGCGCATCACCGTTCCGTCGACGAGACGCCCGCCAAAGCTGGCGACGGCGCCGATCAGGAAGCCGATGACGGTCGAGATGGCAACCGAACAGATGGCAACCAGCAGTGAGATCCGCCCGCCTTGCAGCAACCGTGCCATGACATCACGCCCAACGCCATCGCTGCCCAGCCAATGAATGGCGGACGGCGCCTTGTTCATCGCCCTGAGGTCGATGGCGTTCGGGCCGAACGGCCACCACAGAGGATAGGTCGAAACCGCCAACAGGATCGGGATGACGATCAAAAGCCCGGCGCGTGCCGCTCGGTTTTCAAAAAAGCGGTCGAACGCGCGGCGAAGCGGGCCTCTGGTTTGCGGCACGGCTGTCGGGTCAACTGTAGGATCTGGCGCGGTGATTGCCATCATGCCACCTGAATGCGCGAGTCGACGACGGCATAGACGACGTCGGTCAAGAGGTTGACCAGGATGACGCAAACGCCGATCACCAGGGTAGCGCCCATGATCACCGGGTAATCGCGGGTGCCGACGGCGTTGACCAGAAGCAGTCCCATGCCCGGCCAGTTGAACACGCTTTCCAGGAAGATGGCGCCGCCGACGGCGATGCCGACGGTCGAGCCGATCAGGGTAATGACCGGCAAGAGCGCATTGCGGGTGGCGTGCTTGATGATCACCCAGAACTCGCGCACGCCCTTGGCGCGCGCCGTCCGCACGTAGTCCTGGTTGAGCACTTCCAGCAGCGAAGCGCGCATGTAGCGCATGATCAGCGCGGCATGGCCGATCGATAGCAGGCAAGCGGGCAGGATGAGGTGCGCTAGCACATCCGTCATCGAGAACGGCGCGCCGGCCGTCTGCATGCCGCCGGACGGCGCCCAGCGCAGCAGCACTGAGAAGAAATAGAGACCGAGCAGCGCCGTCAGGAAAGCCGGGCTGGAGATACCGATAAACGACAGCACCGACAGCGCGATGTCGGACGGTTCGTTACGGCGCACCGCGCTGAAAATGCCGGCGGAAATGCCGAGCACGATGGCGATCGCCAGGCCCGTGCCCATCAGCAGCGCCGTCGGGCCGATGCGTTCCATGACCAGTGGCAGCACGGCAACGCCGCTGCGCTGGATCGAATAGCCGAAGTCACCGCTCAGCGCCGCGCGCAGCCAGGCGAGATATTGCACGGGAAGCGGCCGATCGAGCCCGAGCCGTTCGCGCAGGCCCTCGAGGTCGGAAGCCGACATGGGGACCGACGGGTTGATATAGGCGTCGATCGGATCGCCCGGCGCCAGCCGCAGCAGGATGAAGATGAGGACGCTGAGCGCGACCAGCATCAGCAGTCCTGTGCTGCTGCGGCGGGCGATGAAGCTCAACATGGGCTTTCCGTGGCCGTGGCAGGGGGCGCCAAAGTGGTCCCGCCTGCTCGCTTCGTTTCGGGGTTCTTACTGGATGTCCCAGCGCTCGGGGTGAGCTGCGTAGGGGCCGCCGCCCGGCGCCGGCGTCCAGACGAAGTCACGCAGCCTGTTGGAGGCCACGCCATAGCGGTTGGCCACCCACAACGTCGCCCAGGGCAGCTCCTTGTTCATCACCTTGCAGACCTCTTGCCAGGAGGCGTCGAGCTTGGCCGGATCGGTCTGGCCGAGCGCGGCGTCTAACGCGGTGCTCAGGTCGTCGAACTCGATACGCATGGTGTTGAAGCCTGCCGGCGGGATCTGCGACTTGTTGAGGCCGGGATTGAGGCCGGCTGGATTGGGGCCGTTCTGCAGGCCGGCATAGACCATCGGAAATGCGTTCCAGTCCGGCGTGCCTTCCTTGTAGACGATGCCGTTATAGGTCGGCGTATCGACAACCCGCGGCACCACATTGATGCCGACCTCGGCCAGCATCGACTGGACAGCGGCCATCACGTTGGCCGCTTGCGGCGAGCCGTAATAGGTCAGCAAGGTGATCGGCTTGTCGCCATTGATCTTGTCCCAGCCCGCCTCGGTCAGCAGCGCCTTGGCCTTTGCCGGATCGTAGGCATAGGGTTCGAGGTCTGCCGGAACGAGATGCGGCGCGACATAGCCGCAATTGGCTGGCTTGGCGGCACCGCCGTAGAGGCTGTCGACGATGGCGTTGCGATCGATCGCATACATAATCGCCTGGCGGACACGGATATCCCTAAACAGGTCGACCTTCTGGTTCAGGCCGATATAGTTGACCACGTACGAGGCACCTTCGATCACCTTGAAATTGCTGTCGCTCTTGAAGGATGCCGCATCGTCGGGCTCGACATAGGTGAACTGGATCTCGCCGGCGCGGAGCGCGGCGACGGCCGCCGCCGGCGACTCGAAATAGCGGTTGATGAGCACGTCTACCTTCGGCTTGCCGCTGCGATAGTCGTCATCGGCTGCCAGTTCGACATATTGGTCGGTCACGTAGCGCTTGAACTTGAACGGGCCGGTGCCAACCGGAGCGGTCGACCACCAGGTGCTTGTCGCCAGTGATTCCGGCGGCAGAGCGACCAGGGCATGCTCCGGCAGGATCATTAGCTGCGAGAGGATGGATAGAAACGAGCCGTTCGGTTTCGATAGCTTCACCACTGCGGTGTGGTCATCCGGTGCATCGACCGAGGCGATGTTGGCGAGGCGGGCGGCAAACAGGCTGCCGGAGGCCTTGTTCTTGGCAAGCTCGAGGGTGAACTTGACGTCCTTCGAGGTGAACGGTTTGCCGTCATGCCAGGTCTCGTTGACCAGGTTGAACGTATAGCTCAGCTGGTCGTCGCTGATCTTGTAGTCCTTGGCGAGGTCGCCTTCGATCTCGGTCAGCCCGGCATTGAAGATGACCAGCGGTTCGAAATAGGTGCTGAGCCAGGTGTAGCCGCCGGTCGCGACCAGCGGGTTGAAGTTCTTGGGAAAACCGCCCGGGCCGACGTCGAAGCCGCCCGCAATGGTCTTGGCGCTTTGTGCCTGGACATTGGTCAATGGGGCAATGCTGGCGAGCAGCAGCCCGGCGACTGAGAATGCGATGGTCCTGATGCGCATGGTTTCCTCCCTTGGCATATTCAGGTTGTTCTTCAGCTTGCTCGGTTTTTGGCGATAACCTGCTGGATCCCCCGGTAATGGTCGTCGAGCCGCCGACGCGCCTGGTCGACATCCTTGGCGGCGACAGCCTCGACGATCTCGTGATGGTCGCGCCATGTCGCCAGCGGCGTCGGATTATCGAGATTGGTGAAATTCGAGGCCTTGTCGAACGCCGTCCAGAAGATGTCGATCAGTGCGCTCAGCATGTGATTGTTCTGGCAGCGGAACAGCAGCTGGTGGAATTGCTGGTCCTCTTCGGCGAAGCTCTCATGGCGCTCGGCACGTTGCCGCATGCGCTCGGTCAACTGGCGCAGCGCCTCGATATCCTCGGCACTGATCATCTCGATCGTCTTGGCGATGAGGCCGGTTTCCAGCACGCGGCGGATTTCGCGCAGCTCTTCGACATCGCGCAGCGAATCCTGCAAGCCGTATGCCAGGTTATCCAGCAGCGGCTTGAACGAGAACTCCTTGACGAAGACGCCGATGCCGCGCCGCGTCTCCAGGATGCCGATCGATTCCAGCGCCTTGATGGCTTCCCGCACGGAGTTGCGGCCGACGCCGAGCCGCTGCGCCAGGAACGTTTCCGGCGGCAAGGGATCGCCTGCCTTGAGCTGGTTGCTTTCGATATAGGCCCTGAGGCTTTCCTGCACGGTGACGTGAAGAAGCGGCGGTCTGCTCAACGGTTCGATCGACTTCAGTTCCGCCATCCCACTGCTTTCATCATCCGCCGGATTAGCCTGCCCGCTTGTCGTATAGCTACTTGTAGGATATCCTGCAAGCCCATAACAAACCTGCTGCCTTCGAATGAAGATTACCCTCGCCGGCTCGAGCCACTGGCACGCCGAAATGCACCTCGACGCCGCACGCTTTTACGGTGCGGAGATCGCCGGCATCTGGGACGAGGATCCTGGCCAAGCGCATGGGTTCGCCGCGCACCACGATCTGCCGTTTATCAAAGATTTCACGGAGATACTCTCCAGCCCGCCGGATGCGATCCTGTTGATGGGGCACCCTTCGAGGGTGCCGGCGCGGGCACGCGCGATCATCGCGGCAGGGATACCGCTGATCCTGGAGAAGCCGGCGGCCAGCCATACGAGGGAACTGATGGCGCTGCGCGAGCTTGCCAGGCAGCACCAGGCTTTTGTCGCTGTTCCCCTGCCCAACCGTTTCGGGCCGGCCGTTGCCGGCTTTGAACGGCTGCGCCGGCAAGGTCGCGCCGGGCCGGTGGCGCATTGCCAGTTCCGGCTGGTCAACGGCCCGCCGCAACGCTACATCGCCGACGGTGTCGCCTGGGTCGTCGATCCGGCGGTTGGCGGCGGGGGTGCGTTGAGGAATCTCGGCATACACGGCGTCGACGCGGCACTCAGCCTCGCAACCGGCAAGCTCGGCCTGAAAAGCGTTTCGATCGCGAACCGCATTCATCCCGGCCCGGTCGAGGACCATGCGCTGCTGGTGCTGGAAGACGAGGCCGGCGCGGTGTTCATCGTCGAGGCCGGTTACACCTTTGCCTCGATGCGCCCCGGCGGTGACTTCGAGTGGCGTATCGTCAGTGCCAATGCCACCCTCATCGATCATGGCGACCATGCCACCTGCGCAACGCTCGACGATGCGGCCGTTGCCGATTTGCCGGTCGAACTGCCGGCAACGCGCTATCGTCTGTTCATGCGCGATACGCTTGACCGGCTGGCCAGAAAGGCGCCTCCGCCGGTGTCCATCGAGGATTATGTTGCGGCGATGTCTCTGATCGACGCCGCTTATGAAAAGGCAGGATCATGATTGGGATAGGAATTATCGGCGCCGGCGATTTCGGCGCAGCCCATGCGCGGGCAATCCGTGAGGTGGGAGGGATTCGTCTCGTCGCCGCCTCTCGTGGAAATGCCGAGGCGCTGCAGCGCTTCACCGCCGAATATGGCGGCTGCGGCTACACTGATTGGCGCAAGCTGCTGGACGACAAGGAGGTCGACGCGGTCCTCATTGCCACCCCGCACCATCTCCATGCCGAAATGGCCATCGGCGCAGCAAACGCCGGCAAGCACATCCTGCTCGAAAAGCCGATGGCGCCGACGGCGGCTGCCTGCGACGCGATCAACGCCGCCGTAACCGATAGCGGCGTCAAGCTGATGGTCGCCCATCTCATGCATTTCGCCCTGCCCTGCATGGCAGCCAGGCAGAAGCTGGAGCAAGGAGAGCTCGGCCGGCCGCTCATCGGATCGAGCTGGATCATCAAGCTATGGATGGAGCACAATCGCCGCGACTGGCATCTGCGCAAGTCGACCGGCGGCGGCATGCTGTTGACGGCCGGCATCCACGCGCTCGACCGCCTGGTCTGGCTGATGGATGACGATGTCGTGTCGGTGAGCGGCATGCTCGGCGCCAAGTTCCATGACCAGGAAGCAGACGACAGCGCCTTGCTTGGGCTGCGCTTCGCCGGCGGCGGCATCGGCCAGGTGCAGAGCATCGGCTATCGCACCGGCGCTACCACCTACGCCATGGATCTGGTCTGCGAGCAGGGAACGCTGCGCATCGACATGGATCGCGGCACGATGCTTGGACGCGATACGGTCTGGACCGAGTTGCCCGGTTCATTCGAACCGAACTGGATGCACAACGCGCTGGTGCGCGAATGGAGCGCGATGCGCGATGCCATTGCCGACGACACGCCGGTGCCGGTCGACGGTCTCTATGCACGCAAGATCATCGGCATTATCGAGGCTGCCTTCGCGTCGAACGAAACCCGCCACGAACACGAGATCGCCGGTGCACGCTGACCTCGACGACCATCTGGCCCGCTTGCCCGCACACGCACCGCGCGGCGTCTGGGGCGCGGTGATGCTGGCCATCGACGATCGCGGAGCGATCGACTGGCAGGCGACGGAAGAGACGATCGCGCGGCTTTGCGCGTCAGGCGTCGACGGCGTCTATTCCAATGGCACGGCCTGCGAATTCCATTGCCAGACCGAGCCCGAATTCGACCGGCTTTGTGGGCTGGTCGCCGCAACAGCCGGCGGCGCGCGCCTTCCTTTCCAGATCGGCATCAGCCAGTCCAATCCGCGCGTCGCACTGGAGCGGCTGACGCGGGTCTCGGCGTTTGGCCCGGCGGCGGTGCAATTCACACTGCCCGACTGGTGGCCGCCCAGCGACGACGAGGTCATGCGTTTTGTCGGCCGCCTCTGCGAGGCCGCGCCCGAAACGCCGCTGGTGCTCTACAACCCGCCGCACGCCAAGCGTCGCCTGACACTCGAAGGCATCGCCCGGCTGCGCGCGGCCGTGCCGTCGCTGGTCGGCGCCAAACTGCCGGGCGGTGACGCCGACTGGTATGCCGATATGCGCCACAAACTGGACGGATTCTCCGTCTTCGTCCCCGGCCACACGCTGGCGACAGGCTATGCTGGGGGAGCCCATGGCAGCTATTCCAACGTTGCCTGCCTCAACCCGAAGGGTGCGGTACAGTGGTGGCAGATGATCCGCACCGACATGGCCGCCGCTGCCGAGGTCGAGGCCCGCATACAGGCCTTCCTCGCCGCACATGTCCTACCGTTTCGCACCCGTTACAATGTCAGCGATGCAGCGCTCGACAAGGCGATGGCGGCGGCCGGCGGCTGGGCGCCACTCGGCCCGCGACTGCTCTGGCCCTACAGCTCCGTTCCCGATCAGGAAATCCCGACGCTGGCCAGGGCCGCTCACGCGGCTTTCCCGGAATGGTGGTAGACCCGTCAGCAAGGCGCGGGACGACGGGGGCTCTTCAGCAGCCGGCTCTCGCGCCCTGTGTCGCACGGGACGCAAACGCCCCCGGCTGAGGGATATCGGCCTCGCGCCGCGCCAGCGAGTTGCGCAGCAGTGCGATCGCCTCGCGGCCGGCAGTCGCAATCTCGCGCGGCCTGTCGACGCCGACGATCATGAACTCCTTGATCCCCAAAGCGGCGTAGGAAAGCAGCGACAGCGCGACCTGCGCCGGCGGCCCGGCAAGTTCGAGCGCCTTCTGGCAGGAAGCGGCCGGCTTATCTTCCGAACGGATTCGGTCTTCCGAACGGATTCGGACGGGAAGCGCGAAACGCAGCTTGCCGGCCCGACCGTGTTCGGCGGCAGCGCCGCGTACGCGCTCCATTGACTGTCGGATTTCTGCAAGCGAGCCGGGCGCCAGCTCGAACACATCCGCATGCCTGCCCGCGACCCTGAGCGCCGTGCCCGACTGTCCGCCCATGCGGATGGTCACGTCGGCACCATGCGGCCCCTTGCGCGGCACATAGCCGCCGTTGACGCTGTAAAAGGCGCCTTCATGGTCGAACGGCCTGTCGTTCGACCACAACCGCTTCAGTAGCACCAGATATTCGTCGATGCGTTGCCAGACCACCGTATGGCCGGCCGGACGTGCCTCGGCATCGTCGTCGCTCAGCGGCTCGCTGAGCATCCTGAGCGACAGCCGGCCACGGCTTCTCGCGTCGAGGGCAGCGAGCTGCCGCGCCGCCACGGTTGGTTCGATCACGCCCGCCCAATGCGTGAGCACGACCTCGAGGGAGGAGGTCCGGTCCAGCGTCTGGGCGGCAAGGTCCATATTGGTCAGCAGCCCGGCCTGGTCGTCGATGACGATCTTCTGGAATCCGGCATCCTCGATCAGTGACAGCTTCGTCGCGGTCTCGACAAAGTCGTAGAAAAAGCTGGCGTCGGCAGCGTGGATCTTACCGGGAACATGCGTGAACTCGATCGGCATTGCCATCTCCTCCATCACGTTGAATCAGGGCGCGCGAAAGCGCACCGGCATTCGGTTCATTCAACTCCGGAATTTCTGCAAACGGCAGGCCGCTATCCCGAGGAAGCCTCGACGATCAGAGCCTTTACAAATCAGGGGATCAGCCCCAGTACCACTGCCCCGGTGAATACGAACGCAAGGGCAAAGACGAGATAAGCGAAAGCGCCGGCGTAGGCCGGCCGCCATACCTGGTCGGAACTCAGCCTTTGGCCTTTGCGGGCAGTCTGAGCGTTCTGGCTATAGGACATATCGACCTCCGTCTCGGCGCTTAATCTATAAAATCAGTAGACTTTGTCGAGTGCTATTTTCGCGCGATCTTTAGAACAATTTTCTCCAACTGCTAGACAAATTAGTGCTTTTACTGCTTAGCGCTGCCTTTTTGAGGCGTGCCGGGGTGACGGCAGAAAACGTCCGGTCCATGTGTCTGTGGCTCCTTGGCCATCCAATGGATGAGGGATAGCATCGCTGCTTGAGCGGAAAGCCGCGACGTCACGGCAAGGCAGCAGGGAGCAAAACATGGGTACAAGACTGGCCGGCAAGGTCGCCATCATTTCGGGCGGCGCGACGGGAATGGGCGGTGCGGCCTCGGAGCTTTTCGCGGCGGAGGGCGCCAAGGTGGCGATCATCGACCGCAACGGCGAAGCGGCGGCTGCCACCGCAGCGGCAATCAGGCAACGCGGCCAGGTCGCCGAGCACTGGGTCGCCGACGTATCGGACGAGCGGCAGGTCGAAGCGGCGGTGAAGGGCGTGATGGAAAAATTCGGCCCGGTCACGGTTCTGTTCAACCATGCCGGCACCATCGTCATCAAACCCTTCCTGGAGACCACGCTGCAGGAATGGGACTGGCTGCATGCCGTCAATGTGCGTTCGATGTTCCTGATGACGCGCGCCGTGCTGCCCGGCATGATCGCCGCCGGCGGCGGTTCCATCGTCTGCACCTCGTCGATCTCGGCGGTGGCGGCGACGCCGATGGAGGTGCTTTACGACACCACCAAGGGTGCCTGCCACATGTTCGCGCGTGCCATTGCCGTCGAATTCCGCGACCGCAACGTCCGCTGCAATGCGGTCTGCCCCGGCTTCATCAGGACGCCGCATGGCCTGCGCGAGGTCGCCGATCTCGACAAACTCGGCGTCGATGTCTCAGACGCGGCAATGGCGGCGCAGCAGGGGCGGATCGGCGAGCCGGAAGAGGTGGCGAGGGCAGCCCTGTTCCTGGCCAGCGACGAGGCCAGCTTCGTCAACGGCGCCCATCTGTTCGTGGATAACGGCTTTACCGCGATGTGAAGGACGGCGCGCCGCTACCGCTCTTCGCGCCGGAACGGCTTGAGCAGTGCCGAAGGAGCCACCGCATTGCGCGACATCACCGCCATGGCGACGATGGTGAAGATGAAGGGCAGCATCAGGAACGCCTCATAAGGAATGTGGCCGAGCCCACTTGCCTGCATGCGCAATTGCAGCGCGTCGACGAAGGCGAACAACAGTGCGGCGCCTGCCGAGCGCCATGGATCCCAGCGGCCGAAGACGACGAGTGCGATCGCCACCCAGCCACGCCCCGAAACCACGCCGAAGGTGAAGGCGTTGAACTGCGCCATCGACAGGAAGGCACCGGCCAGCCCCATCAAGGCACCGCCGAGGATCACCGCCTGGAAGCGCGTAGCGATGACGCTGACGCCGGCCGAATCAGCGGCGCGCGGGTTTTCACCGACCATGCGGACCGACAGGCCCCATGGCGTGCGGTAGAGCACGAAGGCGGCCAGGGGAATAGACAGCATTGCCATGTAGACCAGCGAAAACTGGTTGAACACCGCCGGCCCAAGCACCGGAATACCGGATAATATCGGGATCGGCAGCGTCTCGAACCCCTTGATGTTCGGCGGTACCGATTGCTGGCCGAAGATCAGCCTGTAGAGGAAATAGGCAAGGCCTGAACTGAACAGCGTCACGCCGATGCCGCAGACATGCTGGCTGAGGCCGAGCGCCACCGTGAACAGCGCATGCACGGCGCCCATCAGCGCGCCGGTCAGCACGGCGGCGAGCACGCCAAGCCAAAGGCTGCCGCTGAGGCTCGCCGCGGTGAAGCCGGTCATTGCCGACAACAGCATGATGCCTTCGATGCCGAGATTGAGCACGCCGGCGCGCTCGGAAAACATCTCGCCCAGCGTCGCGAAGGCAAGCGGCGTGGCGATGCGGATGATGGCGGCCAGGAAGCCGACCTGGAATATCTGCTCCAGCACCACGCTCATTTGGCTATTCCCACGCGACGGATGCGATAGGCGGTGAACAGCAGCGCCACCAGCATGGCGAGCAGCGCCGTTCCCTGGATGACATCGCTGAGGAAGGCCGGAACGCCGGTCGCCCGCGACATCGCCTCGGCGCCGGTCATGACGGCAGCAAGGAAGATCGCCGCCGGCACGACGCCGAGCGGATTGAGCCTCGCCAGCATGGCGACGACGATGCCGGAATAGCCATAGCCCGGCGAGATGTCGCTCATCACCTGGAAATGCACGCCGCCGACCTCGCCGACGCCGGCAAGGCCGGCCAGCGCGCCTGATAGCAGCGCCGTCGAAATCAGCACCCGCTCGACATTGATGCCGCCATAGCGCGCGGCTTCCGGGTTCTCGCCGGTGACCCTGATGCGGAAACCAAGCGTCGTGCGCGCGACCACGAACCAGATGACCGGTGCGGCGACCAGCGCCGCGACGACGCCGAGATGCAGTCGCGTGCCTTCGAGCAGCACTGGGAAATTCGCTGAATCCTCGATCGGCGGCGAGATCGGGTAGCCGCTGAAACTATCCTTCCATGGGCCCTCGATCAGCGCCATCAGCGCGTAGAAAATGACCGAATTGAGCAGCAGCGAGCTGACCACGTCATCGACCCTGAATTTTACCCGCAGTGTGGCAGGGATCAGGGCGACGGCCGCGCCGGCGGCGGCGCCCGCCAGCGCCATCAGCAACATGGCGAGCGGCCCCGGCATCGGGATGGCGCCGACGGCACAGCTCGCCACCGCACCGGCCAGCAATTGCCCTTCGGCGCCGATGTTCCAGAATTTGGCGCGGAAAGCGACCGCCACGGCAAGACCGGTGAAGATCATCGGCGCGGCACGCACCAGCGTTTCGGTGATGGCGTAGCTGTCGCCCAACGACGCCGAAAACATCACGCCATATGCCTCGACGACGCCGGCGCCGGCCAATGCAATGAGGCCGCTGCACAGGATCAGCGTCGCGCCGATGGCGAGCAGCGGCAGCGCCAGATTGAACCAGGCGGGCGTTGAGGTGCGGGCCTCGAGACGGAACATCAGGCCTCCGCCCCGGTCATCATCAACCCGAGTCTGGCGACGCTGGCATCGGCGCTGTTCAGCGTGCCGACGATGCGGCCCTCATACATCACGGCAATGCGGTCGCAGAGCATCAGCAACTCTTCCAGGTCCTCGCCGATAACGATAATGCCGCAGCCCTTGGCGCGCATGTCGAGGAATTTTTCGTGGATGAAGCGCGCGGCACCAATATCGAGGCCGCGTGTCGGCTGCGAAACGATCAGCACCTTTGGGTCGAAGGCGAGTTCGCGCGCCAAAAGCGCCTTCTGCAGATTGCCGCCGGACAGCGCCCCGGCGCGCGTCATCGGCCCGGGGCAACGTATATCGTAGGCCTTGATCTGCGCCTCGGCGAAGGTGCGGATCGCATCCTGTCTGAGCAGGCCGTTGCGGCTGAACGCCACCGTGCCGATGCGCGGCAGCACCATCGAATCGGCAAGCGGCAGATTGGTGACCAGCCCGGTCGTCATACGGTCTTCCGGGATGCGGCCAAGGCCGAGCGCCTGCACTGCGCTCGGCGAGAACCGCGAAACGGCTTTGCCGGCTATCGTCATGCGGCCGGCATCGGGCGCTCGCACGCCGGAGATGACCTCGGCAAGCGCCCGCTGGCCGTTGCCGGAGACGCCGGCAATGCCGAGGATCTCGCCGCCGCGTACCGACAGCGACACATCGCGCAGCGCCATGCCGGAATGATGCGATGTCGAGATACCATCGAGGGTCAGCACCGCCGGACCCGGTGTCGACGGTCCCCTGGCCGGAGGCACGATCTCGTGGCCGCACATCAGCCGCGCCATCTCCGAAGATATCGTGCTGGCCGGCGTATCGACGCGGCCGGCAACGCGCCCGTGCCTGAGCACGACGCAGCGATGCGTCAGCGCCCGCACCTCGTTGAGCTTGTGCGAGATGAAGATGATGCCGAGCCCCTGTGCCGCCATCGAGCGCAGCGCCGAAAACAGTCCGTCGACCTCGGTTGGCGCCAGCACCGCCGTCGGCTCGTCGAGGATCAGCAGCCTTGCGCCGCGAAACAATGCCTTGACGATTTCGAGCCGCTGTTGCTCGCCGACCGACAGCGCCGAAACGGGAAGGTCCGGGTCGAGCGCCAGCCCATGCTGGCGGCCGATCTCGGCGAGCCGCGCCAGCCCCCCGGCGCGGTCGATCCGGCCCGATCTGCCGGGAATGCCGATCAAGAGGTTCTCCAGCACCGAAAGTCGCGGTGCGAGATGAAAATGCTGGTGCACCATGCCGATGCCGGCGGCCAGCGCATCGGCCGAGCTGTTGATCGCCACTGGCCGGTCCTGCACCAGGATCTCGCCGGCGTCGGGCGCATAGGCGCCGAACAGCACGTTCATCAGCGTCGTCTTGCCGGCGCCGTTTTCGCCGAGCAACCCGAGGATTTCACCCGGCGCGACGCTGAGATCGACGGCCTCGTTCGCCTTGACGGCGCCGAAGCTCTTGGTGATGCCGCGCATTTCGATGAGAGGGGCGGGCAAGGGCACTCCTGGTGAGAGATGGCGCGGATACCCCCCTTGCGGGGAGGTGCCGAGCGAAGCGAGGCGGGAGGGGTCCCCTCAACCGCCTCGACGTTTCAACCGACAAGGATGGAGCGGGTGGCAGGGGACCCCACCCGGCCCTGCGGGCCACCTCCCCTCAAGGGGGAGGGGCGGGCGCACTCAGTCCGAGACCGGCGTATTCTCGTCCACGTCGACTCGGAAATTGCCGTCGAGGATCTCGGCCTTCTTCTTCTCGACCAGTTCCTTGACCTCGGCCGGCAGCGTCTTGTCGAATTTGTGGTACGGCGCGAGGTAGGAGCCGCCCTTGGCCATGCGCGAGAAATCGCCGTAATCCTGCGCGGTGAAGACGCCGGCCTTGACCAGCTTGATCGCCTGCTCGACGGTCGGATACATGTCCCAGACCGGCCCGGTGATCACCGTGTCGGGGCCGAGGCTCGACTGGTCCGACATGTTGGAGATGGCGAGGATCTTCTTCTCCGCCGCCGCTTCGATGACACCGAAGCGCTCGGCATAGATGACGTCGACGCCGGCGTCGATCTGGGCGACGGCCGCTTCCTTTGCCTTCGGCGGGTCGAAGAACGAGCCGATGAAGGCGACCTTCTTCTTGATGTTGGGATTGACCTCCCTGGCGCCGGCAAAGAAGGCGTTGACCAGCCGGTTCACTTCCGGAATGCCCATCGCCGCGACCGCGCCGATCGTTCCCGATTTTGACATCTTTCCGGCGATCATGCCGGATAGATAGGCCGGCTCGTGGATCCAGTTGTCGAAGACACCGAAATTCGGCTCGGCCGGCCCGGCGCCGGAACCGAACAGGAAGGCGGTCTTAGGAAACTGCTTGGCCGTCCTGCGCGATTCGCGCTCGGCGGCGAAGGCATCGCCCAGCACCAGCTCATAGCCGCCTTGCGCATATTCGCGCATGACACGGCTGAAATCGGCGGTCTGCACCTTCTCCGACCATTTGTATTCGATGCCGAGTTCCTTCTCGGCCTTCTGCAGGGCGACGTGGATCTGGTTGTCCCACGGCTCCTCGATCGGCGTGGCGAAGATCGCCGCCACTTTCAGCTTCTTGGTCTTAGCAAAGGCGCTGCCCGGCAGCATCGCCGCCGCCAGGCCGAGCGCGCCCAGTTCCAGCACGTTGCGTCGCGAAAGCCCTTCGCGTTTCGATTGGATTCTGCTCTTCCCGTTGTCCATTGCATGCCCCTCTGATTGGCGCCGTGTCGAGCCGGCTCTCTTCTCTGGAATATCAGCGAAGGAACTATGGAACGGTGCCCGGCTTTTGTCCACATGGTCAAATTTGAAGGGCGGAACGACGTGGGAATTCGCGCAGCCGCACCTTCAGAACGGCCGGAATTGCTCGCTCACAATCTCTCCAGCGCCACCGCTATGCCCTGGCCGACACCGATGCACATGGTGGCAAGCGCATAGCGGCCGCCGACTTCGCGCAGTTCCAATGCCGCCGTGCCGGTGATGCGCGCCCCGGACATGCCGAGCGGATGACCGAGCGCGATGGCGCCGCCATTCGGGTTGACGTGCTCCGCATCCTCGGCAATGCCGAGTTGGCGCAGCACGGCGATGCCTTGCGAGGCGAAGGCCTCGTTGAGCTCGATGACATCGAATTGCTGCGGCGTCAGGCCGAGCCGGGCGCATAGCTTTTGCGTGGCCGGCACCGGGCCGATGCCCATGAGGCGCGGCGCCACGCCGGCCGTGGCACCGCCGAGAATACGGGCGATCGGCGTTAGCCCGTAGTTTTTCACGGCTGCTTCCGAGGCAACGATGAGCGCCGCCGCGCCGTCATTGACGCCCGACGCGTTGCCGGCCGTGACCGTGCCGCTTTGCCGGAACGGCGTCGGCAGTTTGGCCAGCGCCTCGATCGTGGTACCCGAGCGCGGATGTTCGTCCTTCGAGACGACGATCGGGTCACCCTTGCGCTGCGCGATCGTCACCGGCGTGATTTCCTTTGCCAGCCGGCCATTGGCTTGTGCGGCGACCGCCTTGTCCTGGCTGCGCACGGCAAACGCATCCTGGTCGGCGCGAGAGACGGCGAACTCTTCCGCCACGTTCTCGCCCGTCTCCGGCATCGAATCGACGCCGTATTGCTTCTTCATCAGTGGATTGACGAAGCGCCAGCCGATCGTGGTATCGTGAACTTCGGCATTGCGCGAAAACGCGGTCTCGGCCTTCGGCAGCACGAACGGTGCGCGCGACATCGATTCGACGCCGCCGGATATCATCAGCTCCGCCTCGCCGGCCTTGATCGCGCGCGCTGCGATGATGACGGCATCCATGCCCGAACCGCAGAGGCGATTGACGGTCGAGCCGGAAATCTCCTTCGGCAGGCCGGCCAGCAGCAGTACCATGCGCGCCACGTTGCGATTGTCCTCACCGGCCTGATTGGCGCAGCCATAGACGACGTCGTCGATGGCAGCCCAGTCGATGCCGGGATTGCGCTTGACCAGCGCCCTCAGCGGGATTGCGCCGAGATCGTCGGCACGCACCGCCGACAACGAACCGCCGAAGCGGCCGATCGGCGTGCGGATATAGTCGCAGATATAGGCCTCGGCCATTATGCAGCTTCCCTTTGCGCTGACGATTTCTGCTCCCGGCCCAGCCATGTTGGCCGCATTCTCCTTGAGACGAAAGCACATCTTGCCGCCGGCCGTTAGGCCAAAGGGAATTTCAGCTCCCGCCCGCCGGGAGCTGCGGATCAGCCGATGCTTTCACCGCCGTCGATCACCAACGCCTGCCCGGTCATGAAGGACGAGCGGTCGGAAACGAGAAACAGGATCGCTTCGGCGATTTCCTGGGCGCTGGCCCAGCGCTGCATGGGGATCTTGGTGCGGACATAGTTTTCGATCGCCGCCCGCCCGCCCATCTGCGCGATAAACGGTTCGTTGAAGGGCGTGTCGACCCAGCCGGGGCACAACGCGTTGACGCGGACATTGTGCCGGGCATAGTCGAGCGACATCTGCCGGGTCATCGCCACCACGGCATGTTTTGAGGTTGCGTAGGCGATCATTTCGCGGTCGTAGAACACACCCGAATTCGAGGCGGTATTCAGGATCACCCCGCCGCCTTGCGCGATCATCGACGGCATGACCAGCCTGGCCGCGAGGAACTGCGCCCGCACATTGATCCGCCAGGAGGCATCCATGCCGTCGGCGCCGACTTCGGTCAGCGTGCCGCCGACCTGGATCCCGGCATGATTGTGCAGGATGTCGATCCGCCGATGCCGGCCCAGCGTTCCTGCGACGAGCTGCTCGACCGCCGCATCGTCGCCGACATCGGTGGCGACGGCTTCGGCCCGACCGCCGGACGCACGAATGTCGGAAGCGGTTGCTTCCCCCGCCGCCTGGTCCCTGTCGGCGATCACCATGAGCGCGCCTTCCCTGGCCATTATCATGGCGCCGGCACGCCCGATCCCCGACCCGGCGCCCGTCACCACGGCGATGCGATCTTTCAGAATCATGTTTTTGTCTTTCAGTGGGATGGTTTTCGCTGGCGCAATTGCCATTGGGCGAGCACCACGAGCAGAACGGAGGCGACGAGCACGATCGTCGCGATGGCATTGATCTCCGGCGTGACCCCGCGCCGGATCGAGGCAAAGACATAGATCGGCAATGTCGTCTGCGCGCCGGCGACGAAAAAAGCGACGATGAAATCGTCGAAGGAGAATGTGAAGGCGAGCAGGAAGCCGGCGACCACCGCCGGCATGATCTGCGGCAACACGATGCTGCGGAACGTCGTCAGCGGGGTGGCGTAAAGATCGCTCGAAGCCTCGACCAGATTGCGGTCGAGGCTGCCGAGGCGCGTGCCGACGATCATCGCCACCAGCGCCATCGAAAACAGCCCGTGCGCGGCGATGATCGAGCCATAGCCGAGCGCCAGGCGCGGTGGCTGATCGTTCGGCCACAGCGAAGCGACAAACGGGTTGACCACCCCGAATAGCTGGACCAGCGCGACCAGCGTCGAGATGCCGATGACGACGCCAGGAACGACGATCGCAGCACCCAAAAGCGCATCGAAGACGGCTCGCGTCCGCGCGCCGACACGCGCCAGGCCAAGCGCCGCCGCGGTGCCGCAGAGTGCCGCGAGCAAGGCGCTGGTCGTGGCGATTAACAGGCTGTTCTTCAGCGCTTCGACCAGGAACGGGTTCGCCAGTGCCTTGCCGTACCATTGCACCGAGAAGCCAGTGAACTCGCTGGCGTGGTGGCCGGCGTTGAACGAGAACAGCACCACCAGCGCGATCGGCAGGTAGAGAAAGGCAAAGACCGCAACGACGAAGGCACGCATCAGATCAGGTCCACCCGGCGGGCACCCGAAAGCCGTGTCGAAATGCGGTTCGCGGCAAGCAGCACGACCACGGAAACCGCTACAAGGGTTATGGCGATTGCCGATCCGAACGGCCAGTTGCGCGATTGCAGGAACAGATCGACCAGCGCGTTGCCGATGAAGAAGACCTTGCCGCCGCCGAGTAGCGTTGGGATCAGATATTCGCCGAGCAACAGGATCATGACCAGCGAGAAGCCGGTCATCACACCTGGCAGCGACAGCCGCAGCGTCACGCCGAGGAATGTCGAGATCGGCGTCGCGCCGAGATCGGCGGAGGCCTCCAGCAGCCGGCGATCGAGCCGCTCGAGGCTGACATAGATCGGCAGGATCATCAGCGGCAGATAACCATAGACGATGCCGAGCAGAACCGCTCCCGGCGTATTGATCAGCCGCACATCCTCCATCCCGACATAGGCCAGCAGAGCTGGGACGCCGCGCCCGCCAAGCACATACATCCAGGCATAAGTCCGCATCAGCAGGCTGGTCCAGAACGGGATGACGACAAGCGCAAGCAGGATCAGCCGCCACCGCTCCGGCGCGCGCAAGGCGAGGTAATAGGCGACCGGATAGGCAACGAGAAGACAGGCCAGTGCACCGGCCGGCGCCAGCACCATGGTGTTCCAGAAGGCGGTCGCCCGCGCCGGAAGATTGGCATACTGCGCCAAGGTGAAAGCGGCCTGATAGCCGCCTTCCGGCGCCCGCTCGCCGACGCTGAAAACGGCGATCGCCACGAACGGCAAAACTAAAAACACCAACAGCCATGCGGTCGCCGGACCGAGCAGCAGGGCGGTCAGGAGATTGTGACGAAGAACATTGCTGCGCATTGAAAAATCGCCCCGATGCCGGCGGACATCTGTCCGCCGGGGGAGTTGCCTGCATCGGACCTTTGGTCCGCCCGGTTCAAGCCGACTTGAAGCGTGCCATCAATTCGGCCCGGCCCGGGTCGGTCAAGGTCGCGGCTGCACCGAATTCGAGTGGCTTGAGCAGATCCGCCGCCGGATAGAGGATCGGATTTTCCAGCACCTCCTTGGGCAGCAGCGCATTGACCCGCGCATCGGTGGAAGGCGCACCGTTGGCCAGGTGCTCCTTGACCGCGACTTTCGGGTTCATCAAATAGTTGAGCAAGGCATAACCCGCAGGCTTGTTGGGCGCATCCTTGGGGATTGCGTAGAAGTCGGTCCAGATCTCGCCGCCTTCCTTGCCAAGCACGTAGGCGATTTCGGGGATGTCGCGGTGGAGCTGCGCCCCGTCATTGGTCCAGCACATCGTCATCCAGGCGTCGCCGGCACGCATCGACGGCTGGTAGTCGCTGGAGACCGCGAACAGATGCGGCTTGACCTTCAGCAGCAATTCCTCCGCCTTGGCGAGTTCGTCCGGCTTCAGCGAGTTGAACGAGAAGCCGAAATATTTCAGCGCGTTGCCGATCGTGGTCAGCTGGTAATCATGAACCATGGTCCGGCCGTCGCCCTCCGCCATCGCCGTGTCCCAGAATTCCTTCCAGCTCGTCATCGGCTTGGCCAGTTTCTTGGTGTTGACGGCAAAGCCGGTGGTGCCCCAATTCTTCGGCACAGCGTAGGCCACGCCGTCGATGGTGCCTTCCCCAGTGAAGCGCGGGTCTTCTTGCGAGCCGTCATAATTGGCAAGCTTGGCCATATCGAGCGCTTCGATGATGCCGAGCTTCTTGTAAGTCGAGATCGTGTAGTTGGTTGGAACGAAAAGGCTCCAGCCCGAGGCGCCGGCCTGCAGCTTGGCCAGCATCTCCTCGTTTGAGCCGAACACATTGACCTCGACGGCAACGCCGGTCTCGGCCTGGAAATTCTCGAACGTCGCCGGGTCGTGATAATTGGGCCAGGTGGCAATCGACATGCGGTCGCCAAGACCTTCCTGGGCGAAAGCCGGCGCCGGCATGATGCCGAGCTCGCGGGCCATCACCGCCGTTGCGATGCCCAGGCCGGTAAGGCCAAGGAACTCGCGGCGGCCGATGGAACCCCGCTTGAGGCGCATCAATTGATCGACGAACTTTTCAGGGCTTATCGGCAGTCCGTCACGATATGATTTCGACATTTTTGTTTTCCCTCTGGTTGGTCCCGTTATTCTCCGGAAACGCCAGCGGCGTTCCGGCTGCAAAGCCGATGGCAACAGGTTCACCCGGCTTGAAGAGATTTCCACCGCCAATCAGATGATCGGCCTTTGCGAGCAGCGTCCCGATGCCCTGGACCTCGATTGCATATTCCGCGGTCGGACCGAGAAAGATCCGGTTGCGGACAAGCCCGTTCAGCCGGCCGCTTCCGGGCGCGCCGAGGCTTAGCGATTCAGGGCGCAGGCTGACCGAAACGGCTTCACCCTGAGCCAGCGAAGTCCGCTTGCGCGCGGCAATGACAGTGCCATCGGCAAGCGCCACCTCGACGAGCTTGCCCGAGAGCCCGACGACCTTGCCGCTCAACAGATTGGTCTTGCCGACGAAATCGGCGACAAAGAGGTCGGCGGGTTCGTCGTAGATTTCGCTCGGCTGCCCAAGCTGGACGATACGCCCGCCATTCATGACGCAGACGAAATCGCTCATCGACAGTGCTTCTTCCTGATCGTGGGTGACCAGGACGAAGGTGATGCCGATCTCGCGCTGCAGGTTCTGCAGCTCTATCTGCATGTCGGTGCGCAGCTTCTTGTCGAGCGCCGCCAGGGGCTCGTCGAGCAGCAGCACCGCCGGTTTGTTGACCAGCGCCCGCGCCAGGGCGACACGCTGCTGCTGGCCGCCGGAAAGCTCATGGATCTTGCGGCGTCCATAGCCGGCAAGCCGCACCATAGCGAGCGCCTCGCCTGCTTTCAGGCTGATCTCGCGCGACGACAGGCGCGGCCGCGCCTGGCGCAGGCCATAGGCGATGTTGTCCTCGACATCCAGATGCGGAAACAACGCATATTGCTGGAACACCATGTTGACCGGCCGCCGATAGGGCGGCGTGCCGGCCATGTCGTGGCCACGGATGAATACCGCGCCTTCGCTTGGCTGTTCGAAGCCGCCGATCATGCGCAAACAGGTTGTCTTGCCGCAGCCGGACGGCCCGAGCAAGGCGACAAAGGCAGACGGCGGGATGGCAAGATCGATGCCGCTGACCGCGATCACGCTGCCGTAGCGTTTGGTGACCCCGCGAAACTCGATGTCGGGCACTGCGGTCAAAGCTGCGGGCTCCAGCGGCTAGTTGATCTCGAAACGCTATCAGAGCCAATGGCGGCTAGTATATACCTCCCAGGTGGTATATTTTGTCTATTTTCTCGTCTGGAGGGGTATGAATTGGGCGTTTCGCGCAGCGATGAATACAGCCGGCTCGCTGCGCTCATCGCAGCGACGCGGGAGACCAGCGGCGAGCTTTTCGGCAAGGCAATGGTGGCCTGGCTCCGGCAGCATGTCAGCTTCGATCATTGCGTGATCTTCGGCTATCGCGGCGCCTTACGCCCGCCGCTGCTGTTCGAGACATTCTCGCCGGCCGACAGCCACGTCTTCGTCGCGCTCTATCAGGAAGGGCCTTATCTGCTCGATCCGTTCCACCATGCTGCGGTCGAGCGCAAGGAAGGCTTTTGGCGCATGCGCGAATTGGCGCCGGATCGCTTCTATGCCAGCGAATATTACCGCTCCTATTACAGCCAGACCAGACTTGCGGAGGAGGTCGGCTTTTTTGTGCCGCTGCCGGGAAAGGACGCACTGGTGCTCTCGCTGATGCGATTGCGCGCTTCGGGACCTTTCGGAACCGCCGATGCGAGGTTGCTGCGCGACATGGCGCCTGCGGTGATCAATCTCATCAGGCTGCGCTGGCATGATCTTCCGGCCGACAAACCGGCAGAGACGAAGCAGGACGAAACGATTGCTCCAGTCAGCGAGTTCGAACGTGCTCACATCTGGAAGAGCCTCTCGCTCACGCCGCGCGAGCAGCATGTCGTCGATCTGGTGCTTCAGGGCCATTCCACGGAATCAATCGCCAGGGCGATGCGCATCGTGCCGGGAACCGTAAAAGTCCATCGCCGCAACATCTACCGCAAGCTCAAGATAAAGTCGCAGGCGGGTCTGTTCGCGCGTTTTGTCGAGATCATGGACGCACGGATTCGGTAGTCCCAAGTTCAGCCGGCAGCGTCCCAGGAACCGGTTTCGGCCATTTGCCTGAGCAGAGGTGCCGCCCGGAAGACGTCCTCGCCGGTCTGCTGGTGCCAGTGATCCAGCCGCCGGATGATCTTGTCCACGCCTTCGCGGCTTGCCCAGAACATCGGCCCGCCCTTGCCGACCGGGAAGCCATAGCCGTTGACCCAGACGACGTCGATATCGGACGCGCGGGCGGCAATCTGTTCCTCGAGGATTTTGGCGCCCTCGTTGATCATCGGATAGAGCGTGCGCTCGATGATCTCCTCGGCGCCGATTGCCCGCGGTGCAATGCCGCCTTCAGCAGCCTTGTTGTGGATGAGCGCTTCGACCTCCGGATCGGGCAGCGGCGTGCGCGAACCGTTCTCATAGCGATAGAAGCCGCTGCCGGTCTTCTGGCCGAAATGGCCCTGTTCGCACAACGTGTCGGCGATGTCAGCCGTCTGGCCACGCGCCTTGCGGTTGCGCCAGCCTATGTCGAGGCCGGCGAGATCGCTCATCTGGAACGGCCCCATCGGCCAGCCGAAATCGGTGAACACCTGGTCGACCTGGCGCGGCATTGCACCCTCGAGCAGAAGCGCCTCCAGTTCCGCACCCCGCGCCGCCAGCATGCGGTTGCCGACGAAGCCGTGGCAGACGCCGACGACGACCGGCACCTTGCCGATCCGCCGCGCCAGATCGACGATGGTCGTCAGCACGTCCGGCGAGGTCTTGTCGGCGCGGACGATTTCCAGAAGCTTCATGACGTTAGCCGGCGAAAAGAAATGCATGCCAAGGAGATCTTGCGGCCGCGACGTCGAAGCGGCGATCTCGTTGACGTCGAGATAAGAGGTGTTGGTGGCAAGGATCGCGCCCGGTTTGGCCACCGCATCGAGCCTGCCGAATACCTCCTTCTTGACCGCCATTTCCTCGAACACAGCCTCGACGATCAGGTCGCAATCGGCGAGGTCTGCATAGTCGGTGCTGCCCCTGAACAAAGCCAGCCGCTGGCGCTTGGCGTCTTCGCTCAGCGACCCGCGGGTGACGGAAACGGCATAGTTCTTGTCGATCGTCGCCAGCCCGCGTTGCAATGCTTCCTGCGTTGTTTCCAGCAAGGTCACGGGAAGACCGCCATTGGCGAACGCCATGGCGATGCCGCCGCCCATCGTGCCGGCGCCGATGACGCCGACCCGGGCGATCTTGCGCCTGACGACATCCTTGCCGGCAAGCTTTGCCGCCTCACGTTCAGCGAAGAACAAATGCCGCTGCGCGCGTGATTGGTCGCCGGCGACAAGCTTGACGAACAGGTCGCGTTCGGCCGCCAGCGCTTCGTCGAAGGGCAGCGTGAGGGCGTTGCGGACCGACTGCGCACAGGCTATCGGCGCCTCGAGACCGCGCGCTTTGCCCGCAAGCGTTGCCGCCTCCTTGTCGAAGGCCGGCAAGTCGGCCTGGTCGAGGCGATCGTTGCGGTCGCGCACCGGCGTGAACGGACCGCCTTTCGCGGCCGTTTCGCTGGCGAAACTCACCGCTTGCGCGGTCAGGTCGCCATCGAAGACGGCATCCACCAGACCGGCGGCGCGCGCCTCGGCCGCATTGATCGGCGTTCCCGAAACGATCATGCTGAGTGCCTTCAGCGGACCAACCAAGCGCGGCAGGCGAACCGTGCCGCCGCCGCCCGGCAGCAGGCCGAGCTTGACTTCCGGCAGGCCGAGCCTTGCCGCTCGGTCGGCAACACGGAAATGGCAGCCGAGCGCCAGTTCCAGGCCGCCGCCGAGCGCAGTGCCGTGAATGGCGGCGACCGTCGGCTTGGCGATGGTTTCCAGCACGGCGACAATGGCGCGCAATTCCGGCTGCTGCGCCGGTCTGCCGAATTCGGTGATGTCGGCGCCGGCGACGAAGGTCCGCCCGGCGCAGGCTATCACGATTGCTCCCACCAACGGCTCGTCGCGCAGCGAGACAAGCGCCTGCATCAGCGGCTCGCGCACATGGAAGCTCAGCGCGTTGACCGGCGGATTGTCGATGCTCACCAGCGCGACGTTGCCGTGCCTTGTAGTGCTGACGAAATCGGACACGCAAACCTCATACAATGATGTTGGCCAGGAGCCCGACGGGATTTACAGCGCTGGCATGCGGATGGGAACCACATGTTTGCGGGCCGGATCGATATCCTCTCGCCGCCGGGTGGCCTTGCCTTAGCGCAGCGCCTTCTGCCCGCCGGCCGCGGTGATGACGCCGACGATGATCAGCCCGGTCAGCACCAGGCGCACGCCGACGCTTACGCCGAACGTGTTGAGCATGGTCAACAGCAGCACGAGGAACAGCGCCGCGCCCCAGACCCCCGGCACATTGGCCTTGCCGCCGGCTACCGACGTGCCACCGATGACGACAACCGCGATCGACGCCAGCAGATACTCATTGCCGATATCGACATTGGCGCCGCGGAAATAACCGGCGAGCAGTGCACCGTCGAGGCCGCCGAGCGCGCCCGACAGCGTGTAGGTGAGGAAGCGGGTGCGGCCGACATTGACGCCTGCCAGCCAGGCGGCGCGGATGTTCTGGCCGATCGCCAGCACCGAGCGTCCGTAGATCATGCGCTGCAAAACGATGCCGGCGCCGATGGTGAACAGCACGGTCAGGATCGCCAGCACCGGGATGCCGAACACCTGCCAGTTGGTGAAATCGGCAAAGCCCGGCGGCGGCTTGATCTGCAAGCCGCGCCCATAGCTGATGTCGACCGACTGGATGACGAAGCTGGCCGATAGCGTCGCGATGATCGGCGGAATGCGCAGCGCCCATATCAGAAGGTAGTTGACGGCACCGATCGCCATGCCGCAGGCAAGCGCGGCCAGCAGCCCGACCGCGATCATCGCATCATTGCCGTCCATGACCTTCATGGCGACAGCACTGGCAAGGCCGATATTGGCCGGCAGCGACAGGTCGACATTGCCCGGCCCGAGCGTGATGACGAACATCTGGCCGACGCCGACGATGACGGTGAAGACGGCAAGCGACAGCGCCGCCGTGATCATCCCGCCTCCGCCATAGCCGCCGGTGAAGGCGATCGTCGCCAGCCACACCAGCAGCGCCCCGAAGAACGACCAGATCCAGGGTCTGGCGAGCAGTGCCCGCAGCGAGACCATGCTCACCTCTCCCTGCGGCTGATCAGCACCCGGGCCGCCAGCACGATGATCAGGATGGCGCCATTGGCGGCAACCTGCCAGTCGGGCGGAATGTGCATGAACGTCAGCAGTGGCGATGCGGCCAGCGCCAGCGTCAACGCGCCGATGACGGCGCCGATCGGCGACACCCGGCCGCCGACGAACTCACCGCCGCCGAGGATGACGCCGGCGATCGAAAGCAACGTGTAGCCATTGCCGATATTGGCGTCGGCCGAGGTGGTGATGCCGATCAGCGCCATGCCGGACAAAACGCCGAACAGGCCGGTCAGCGCAAACAGCGCGATTTTGGTGCGGAGCAGCGACCAGCCGGCGCGCTTGAGCGCGGCTGAATTGCCGCCCGATCCACGCAGGATGACGCCATAGGAGGTGCGCATCAGGCCATAGTGGACGACGGCTGCGATCAGCAATGCCGCGATGATCGGGAACGGAATGAAGGGCGGCTTGAAGGCCATCAGTGACAGCAGCCAGTCCGGCGCCTTGCCGCCGGGCTTGGGCAGGATGAGGATGGCCAAGCCCTGCCAGACGAAGCTCATGCCGAGCGTCACCACGATCGAGGGCAGGTTGCGCAGATGGATCAGCGCGCCGAGCAGCGCGTAGACGCCGATCGACCCGAGCAGGATGACGACGCCGAGCAGTGGGGCGTCCTTCAGCCATGTCGCCGTGACGCAGCCGACGAAGCCGACAAAGGTGCCGATCGACAGATCGAGCTCGTTGCCGGCGATGACGAACATCTGCGCGATCGTCGCCAGCGCGATCGGGATCGCCAGATTGAGCATCAGGCTGAAGCCGAAATAGCTGATGGCGCGCGGGTTGAGCCAGGCAATAGCGATGAGCACCAGCGCCAGCGACAGTGCCGGCAGCAGGCTGCGCAGCATGCGCGCCCGCCTCGTGGCGCGAGCCGAAGATTTTAGCCCATTCTCGATGGATACCGCTGTCATCTCAGGCCGCGTCGCCAAACGAGGACTGGATGATCTTTTCCTCCGTCAGTTCGTCGCGACGAAGGTTGGCGACGATCCGGCCGTTCTTGAACACATAGATGTGGTCGCAATTGTCGAGCTCTTCGGTTTCGGTGGTGTACCAGAGGAATGTGCGGCCATGGCGAGCCTCTTCGCGCACGAGGTCGTAGACTTCGAGCTTGGTGCCGATGTCGACGCCGCGCATCGGATCGTCCATCAGCACGATCTTGGCGTCGGAGCCGAGCGCCCGCGCGAACAAGGCCTTCTGCTGGTTGCCGCCGGACAGCGAGAAGATGTTGTTGTTCATATCGGGCGTGCGGATGCCGATTTTCCGCTGCCACAGCTGGGCGAGCTCGGCTTCGCGCTGCGGTGAGATCAAGAGGCCGTTGCGCAATCGCGCCAGCGAGCGGATGCCGATGTTCTCGGCGATCGACCATTGCGGAAAAATCCCGTCCGACTGGCGGTCGCCGGCAACCAGCGCCACCGGAGCGGTGACCTCTATGCCGGTCTTGGCGCGGGAAGCCGCGGCGAAGATCGCCAGCAAAAGGTCGGTCTGGCCATGCCCGGCAAGCCCGGCAAGGCCGATGATCTCACCGGCACGGGCGATGAGCTCGTTGCCATCTTGCTGTCGCGCCGGCCGCGCCCGGACCCGCAGCGGACCGGGCTCCGGCTTGCCGCTCGCAATCTCTGCGGCGGCCTTCTCGCGCGCCTCCGCTCCGCCCATCGCCGTCACCAGCCTGTCGCGGTCGAATTGATCGGCCTGTCCGGCGGCGACCACCTTGCCGTCGCGCATCACCACGATGCGGTCGGCATTTCCGAGCACCTCGCCCAGCACATGCGAGATCAGGATGCAGCTCTTGCCGGCGGCGATGAAGCGGCGCACGAACGCCAGCAGCTGGCCGGCCGTATGCGCATCGAGCGAGGATGTCGGCTCGTCGAGGATGACCAGTTCGAGCGGCTCCTGGGTGACCGTGAAGGCGCGCGCCACCTCCACCATCTGCCGGCTGGTGATGGCGAGATCACCGACGATGTCGGATGCCGAGATGCTGTGGCCGGGGAAGATCTCGTCGAGCTTGGCCGCGATCAGATCGGCCGCCTTGCGCCGCCAGCCGAAGCCATTAAGCGAGGCGTGGTTGATCCGCGTATTCTCGGCGACGCTGAGGTTCGGGCAGAGCGACAGTTCCTGGAAAACGCACCGTATGCCGAGCTGCTGTGCGCGCGGCACCGAATAACTTGCCTCGACGCCGCCGCGGACCGCGATCTGCCCGCTGTCGGGGGTAAGCGTGCCGGCCACCATATGCATGAGCGTCGACTTTCCGGCGCCGTTATGGCCGACGAGACCGACGCATTCTCCGGCACGAACGCTGAAATCGACACCGTCGAGCGCCCTGACGGCACCGAAATGTTTTTCGGCGCCGCCCAGTCTTATGATGTCCATACTGACGGCACCGAAATGTTTTTCGGCGCCGTCAGGCCTGATGATGTCTGCACTGGCCTCGGGCATCCCTCAACGATACCCGGTTATCTGTGGCGGCAACAATAGTGCCATGCTCACTTGATGTTGGCCTTGATCGCCGCGACGGCGTCTTCCTGCGTGTATTCGTGGCTGGCGACGCCGCCCTTCGGAATCTTCGGCAACGCTGCCTCGAAATCGTCCTGTGTGAAGGCGAGATAAGGAACCAGCAGGTCGTGCGGCACGTCGGTGCGGCCGTCGAGCACTTGCTGCGCCACCCAGAAGGCAAGCGTCGATACGCCTGGCGCGATCGAAGCCGACCAGGTCTGGTAACCGTCCTTTTCCTTCTGCTCTTTCCACCATTGCAACTCGTCCTGGCGATTGCCCATGATGATGGTCGGGCGCGGCTTGCCGGCGGCGGCAAAGGCCTGCGCCGCGCCGTAGCCGTCACCGCCCTGGTCGACGACACCGACCACATCCGGCAGCGACGGCAGGATCGTCGCTACGGCCTTCTGTGCCGTGGTCTGGTCCCAGTCGCCGGTCACCGAGCCGACGATCTTGAACTCGGGATGGGCGGCGACACCTTCGAGGATGCCGGCATGGATGGCATCGTCGATCGAAGTGCCGGCAAGGCCACGGATTTCCAGCAGATTGCCACCCTTGGGCTGGAACTTGGCCATCTGCTCGACTTCCTGCTTGCCCATGTCCTTGAAGTCGACGACGACGCGGTAGGCGCAGGGTTCGGTGACGATGCCATCGAAGGAGACGACGACAATGCCGGCGTCGCAGGCCTGCTTGATGGCGCCGTTGAGGGCATCCGGAGATGCCGCGTTGATGACGATCGCGTCATAGCCCTGCAGGATCAGGTTCTGCACCTGGGCTGCCTGCGTCGGCACTTCCTTGTCGGCCGTCGTGAAGACGTCGGCGGCGCCGACCACCTTGTCGGCGACTGCCTTCTTGGTGACGATGCCGTAGCTGTCCAGCATCGCCTGCCGCCACGAATTGCCGGCGTAATTGTTGGAGAAAGCGATCTTCTTGCCGCTGGTATCGGCAAGCGCGGTGCCTGCGGCAAGCATCGCTGCAAGGGCGCCCAAAACGAATATTTTCTTCATGTCATACTCCTCCCGTGAGTTGCTGTCTTACTGGTGGCTAATGGCTGGCTGGTGGCTAATGGCTGATACGCTCACAATGCTGTTTTTTATCTATTATCAGACAAATGCAGATAGCCAGCAAGCTGTCAACATCAATCCATGGCCGACGATCAACTTGCGGTGCAATCATTGAAACCGGTTCGACTCCTGGTCTAGGGATGGCGATGGAGACCGATTAAATGGCAGTGAACCTTGCCCCGGGTGCACCCGGCATTCCGGCGCGCTGGACGTCGAGCGCCAAGAGCGGCGTCGGCACCGCGCTGTCGCCGGCCTGCCCGATCTGGTTCACCATCAGCCACGGTATCCTCAACGAGATCTACTATTCCCGCCTCGACAGCGCATGCACCCGCGATCTGGGGCTGATCGTCACCGGACCCGACGGCTATTTCTCCGAAGAGAAGCGCGACGCCGAACATCGCATCGAACCCCTCGAGGACGGGGTGCCTGCCTATCGGCTGGTCAACACCGCAGCCGATGGAAGCTACCGGATCGAGAAGCGCGTCCTCACCGATCCGGAACGTCCCGTCTTGCTGCAGGAGATCATGTTCACGTCGCTCAAGGGTGCCGCCAGCGACTACCGCGTCTACGCGCTGCTGGCGCCGCACCTCGTCAATGCCGGCATGGGCAACACTGCCTGGATCGACGACCATGAAGGACAGCCTGTTCTGTTTGCATCGGGACGCGGCGTCTGCCTGGCGCTCGCCTCGTCGCGGCCGTGGAAGGCGTGCGCGGCCGGCTATGTCGGCGTCTCCGACGGCTGGCAGCAGCTTCGTCAAAGCGGCCGGCTCGATCCGGCCTGCCGCAGGGCCGAGGACGGCAATGTCGCGCTGACCGGTGAGATCGCCTTTTCGGCTGCGAACCCAAAAATGTTGCTGGCGCTGGGCTTCGGCACGACGCCGCAACAGGCGGCGGAAACTGCTTTCGCCAGCCTGAACCAAGGTTTTGGGCCCGCAGCCAGATCCTACATCGACAAATGGCGCCAATGGCAGGCCGGATTGCTGCCGCTGGACCGGCATGCGGTGTCCGCCCTCAATCCCTACCGCCTCAGCACGGCGGTGCTGGCGACACACCGCTCGTCGACCGGAGCAGCCGTGGCCAGCCTGTCGATCCCGTGGGGCTTCAACAAGGGCGACGACGATCTCGGCGGCTATCACCTGGTCTGGCCGCGCGATCTGGTCGAAACCGCCGGCGGATTCCTCGCCGCCGGCGACCCGGCGGAAGCCTTGCGCATCCTTGGCTATCTGCGCTCGATCCAGCAGCCGGACGGCCATTGGCCGCAGAACGCCTGGCTCGACGGGTCGGTCTATTGGCCGGGCATCCAGATGGACGAGTGCGCCTTTCCGCTGCTGCTCGCCGACGCGCTGCGCCGCGCCGGGCATTTGCCGCCTGCGGTACTCTCCTCCTTCATGCCGATGATCGAGCGCGCTGCCGCCTATGTCGTACGCAACGGCCCCGTCACCGGCGAGGACCGCTGGGAGGAAGACGCCGGCTACAGCCCGTTCACGCTTGCCGTCGAGATCGCCGCGCTGCTTGCGGCTGCGGACATGTTCGATGCCGCCGGCAAAACAGAGCCGGCAAACTATCTGCGCGAAACCGCCGATATCTGGAACGATCAGATCGAGCGCTGGACCTACGTCGCCGGCACCGCCGCATGCGACGAAGCCGGCGTCGAAGGCTACTATGTCCGCATCGCCCCGCCCGACACCGCCGGCGCCGCATCGCCGAAGGACGGCTTTGTGCCGATCAAGAACCGCCCGCCCGGTGATGCGGACCGCCCAGCCGAAGCGATCGTCAGCCCGGATGCGCTGGCGCTGGTCCGCTTCGGCCTGAGGGCAGCCGACGATCCGCGCATCCTCGACACGGTCAAGGTCATCGACGCGCAATTACGCTGCGAACTGCCGCAGGGGCCGCTCTGGTACCGCTACAATGGCGACGGCTATGGCGAGCATGCCGACGGCGCACCCTTCGATGGAACCGGCCAGGGCCGGCCCTGGCCGCTGCTGGTCGGCGAGCGCGCCCATTACGAGCTGGCGGCAGGGCGCAGGGACAGTGCGGCACGCCTGCTCGCCACGTTTGAGGGCTCCGCCGGGCCGGGCGGCCTGCTGCCGGAGCAGGTCTGGGACGGTCCCGACATGCCGGAGCGCGAATTGCGGCATGGCGGCCCCTCCGGCAGCGCCAAGCCGCTGGTCTGGGCGCATTCCGAGCACATCAAGCTGCTGCGTTCGCTGCGCGACGGCGCCGTGTTCGACATGCCGCCGCAAGGCGTCAAGCGCTATATCGAGGGCAGGACGGTGTCGTGCCTCAGGGCATGGCGCTTCAACCACATGATCCGTACCGTCCCGGCAGGCAAGGCGCTGCGCATCGAACTTCTGGCCCGGGCGGTGGTTCATTGGAGCAGCGACAATTGGGCAACCGTCCATGACACCGAGACCGCCGCGAACCTTTTCGGTATCCATCTCGCAGAGTTGCCGGTTGCCGACGCCGCTCCGGGCAATAGCATTGTCTTCACATTCTTCTGGTCCGATGCCGGCCGTTGGGAGAATGCTGACTTTTCTGTCGGCATCGGCGATACCGCACAGCCACTAGATCATCGATCCCTCAAGTAAGGCAGGACGAGACCATGCAGATAGGAATGATGGGACTGGGCCGGATGGGCGCCAACATGGTTCGGCGCCTGTTGCGCGATGGCCACGAATGCGTCGTCTACGACATTAACCCGGCGAGCGTCGCGGCGCTTGTGACCGCCGGCGCGGTCGGAGCCGCCTCGATGGAGGAGTTCGTCGGCAAGCTGACCAAGCCGCGCAGCGCCTGGCTGATGCTGCCGGCGGCGATCACCGGCCGGATCGTCGACCAGGTGGCCGCCCTGATGGAGCCGGGCGACATCATCATCGACGGCGGCAATTCCTATTATCATGAGGCCGTCGACCACGCCGCGCGCCTGGCCTTGAAAGGCTTGAGCTATGTCGATGTCGGCACCAGCGGCGGCGTCTGGGGCCTCGAGCGCGGCTACTGCCTGATGATCGGCGGCCCCGACAGCGCGGTGCAGCATCTCGATCCGATTTTCGCAACGCTGGCGCCGGGCGCCGACGCCGCTTCGCCCGCCCCTGCCAAGGACGCCGGAACCGCTCCCTTCGGCTATCTCCACTGCGGACCGAGCGGCGCCGGCCATTTCGTCAAGATGGTCCATAACGGCATCGAATACGGCGTCATGGCCGCCTATGCCGAGGGCATGAACATCCTGAAGTCGGCGAACGCCGGCAAGCGGCAGCGCACCGCCGACGCCGAAACCAGTCCACTCGAGAACCCGCAATATTACCAGTTCGACATCGACATCGCTGAGGTGGCAGAGGTCTGGCGGCACGGCAGCGTCATCGGCTCGTGGCTGCTCGACCTGACGGCCGGCGTGCTGAAGGCCGATTCGTCGCTGACACAGTTCGGCGGGCGGGTCTCGGATTCCGGCGAAGGCCGCTGGACGCTGAAGGCGGCGATCGACACCGGCGTGCCGGCGCCGGTGCTGTCGTCGGCGCTGTTCGACAGGTTCTCCTCGCAAGGCGAGTCCGAATTCGCCGACAAGCTTCTGTCCGCCATGCGCTATGCCTTTGGCGGCCATGTCGAAAAACCCAAGGCCGGCTCGTGACGGGCGACAGGGAGGCACACCCATGAGCCAGGAACGATCGGACACGCTGGTGCTTTTCGGCGCCACCGGCGATCTCGCCCACAAGAAGATCTTCCCCGCCCTCTACGCCATGGTGGCCAAGGGAACGCTGAACGAGCCGGTGATCGGCGTCGCCTTCGATCCGTGGGATATCGCCAAGCTGCAGGCGCGCGCCCGCGACGGCATCGTCAACGCCATCGGCAGCATCGACGAGAAGATCTTCGCAAGGCTCGCGACGCTGCTGCGCTATGTCAGCGGCGACTACCGGGCGCCTGCGACCTTCGATAAACTGAAGACCGCGCTCGGCAGCGCACAGCGGCCGCTGCACTATCTGGCGGTGCCGCCCGCCATGTTCGAGGTCGTCGTCCAGGGACTGGAGCAGTCGGGCGCCGCCCAGGGCGCACGCCTGATGGTGGAAAAGCCGTTCGGCCATGATCTGCAATCGGCGCGCTGGCTGAACCGGGTACTGCATCTGGTCTTCGACGAAAAGTCGATCTTCCGCATCGACCATTATCTCGGCAAGGAGGCGATCCAGAACCTGCTCTATTTCCGCTTCGCCAATTCCTTCCTCGAGCCGATCTGGAACCGCAACTTCGTCGAGAGCGTGCAGATCACCATGGCCGAGGATTTCGGTGTCGAGGGCCGCGGCCGCTTCTATGACGAGGTCGGCTGCATCCGCGACGTCATCGAAAACCATCTGCTCAACATCCTCTTGCTGCTCGCCATGGAGCCGCCGGTCGGCCGCTCGGCCGACGATCTGATCGACGAGAAGGTGCAGGTGCTGCGGGCGATCCGGACGCTGACCAGGGACGATGTCGTGCGCGGCCAGTTCGACGGCTATCTCAACGAGCCGGGCGTGGCGCCGAACTCGCCGGTCGAGACCTTCGCGGCGGTGCGCTTTTTCGTCGATACCTGGCGCTGGCAAGATGTGCCGTTCTTCATCCGCGCCGGCAAATCCCTGCCGGTGCACGCCACCGAGGTCATCGTGCGGCTGAAACGGCCGCCGCTCGACGTCTTCGATCCAATCAAGCCCGGCGACTGCAATCACGTGCGCTTCCGCATCGATCCGCAGGTGGCGATCTCGATCGGAGCCCGGCGCAAGGCGCCCGGCGACGACATGGTCGGCGAGCAGGTCGAGCTCACCGCGCTCGACGATTCGAAGGGCGACATGCCGCCTTACGAGCGGTTGATCGGCGACGCTATGAACGGCAACGGCCAGCTGTTCACCCGCCAGGACGCCAGCGAGCTCGCCTGGCGCATCGTCGGCCCGGTGCTCGGCGACACCACGGCGCCCGCGATCTACGCGCCAAAGACCTGGGGGCCGACCGAAGCGATGACTGGATTCGGCCCGCCGAACGGCTGGATCAATCCATCGAAATGATTTCTGGGAGGCGAAAGCGATGGCCAAAGCGGTGAAGCGACCGGCACCCGACGCCGAAAAGATCGTGCTTGCGATCGATATCGGCGGCTCGCACGTCAAGATCCGCACCAGCGCCGGCGGCGACGAGCGCAAGACCGCTTCCGGACCGGAGCTGACGCCGCAGCAGATGGTCGCGGCGGTGAAGACGCTGGCCGAAGGGCTGCAATACGATGTCGTCTCGATGGGCTATCCGGGTCCGGTGCACCACAACCGGCCGCTCACCGAACCCGCCAATCTCGGCAAGGGCTGGGTCGGCTGCGATTTCGCCGCTGAGTTCGGCAAACCGGTGAAGGTCGTCAACGATGCGCTGATGCAGGCCGTCGGCAGCTATGAAGGCGGCCGCATGCTGTTCCTCGGCCTCGGAACCGGCCTCGGGGCCGCGATGATCGTCGACAACGTCGCCCAACCGATGGAGCTTGCCCATCTTCCCTACAAGAAGCGCGGCAGTTTCGAAGACTATGTCGGCGAACGCGGCCTGCAAAAGCGCGGCAAGAAGAAATGGCGCAAACACGTCTTTGACGTGGTCGACCGGCTTCGCGCCGCCATGCAGCCGGATTACGTGGTCATCGGCGGCGGCAATGTCGAGGAACTCGCCGACTTGCCCGCCGATTGCAGACGCGGCGACAATACACGCGCCTTCGAGGGCGGATTTCGACTGTGGCGCGACAAATCCCTGATTATCTGATATTGCTGATTGTCTGATATTATCGAGCACCGGCTCAGGGTTGTTAATCCCGCGCTGCCGTTAGTATTATTATTCAAAATAATGTGTGACGTGGTGCGGCGTCATTGCATTGCGCAGATTTGCCGACTAGGAATTTCTGCGACCCCCACGGACGGAGAAATAGATTGACCGACGACAACAACAACGCTCGCAAAGACATCGACCTGCTTGAGCTGACCGCCCATATCGTGTCCGCATATGTCGAGAAGAACCGCTTGCCGGCTTCCGGCCTCGGCGATCTCATCGCCAGCGTCAGCGCTTCCATAGGCGGGCTCGGGCAACCGGCAGTGCCGGTCGCCGCGCCGCTGACGCCTGCCGTCAATCCCAAGAAATCGGTGACGCCGGACTACATCATCTGTCTCGAGGACGGCAAGAAGTTCAAATCCTTGAAGCGCCATATCGGCGTCCATTTCGGGCTGACGCCCGACGCCTATCGCGCCAAATGGGGCCTGCCGTCCGACTACCCGATGGTCGCCCCCAACTACGCGGCCTCGCGTTCGCAGCTGGCCAAGGCAATCGGTCTCGGCCGCAAGGCCGCCCCGCCCGCGCCCGTCAAGGGCAGGGGCAGGAAGGCCAAGGCGACGGCCTAAAGCGTTCGGAGCAGGTCCGGTCGCTCCGCCAGCGGCAACGCCCGGCGGAGCGGAAATTGTTGATCCAGGCCGGATTTTTGCGCGCGCCCTGCGCTGAACTGCGCTAAAGGCTCTCTTGGCCGGACCAGCGCCCATCGTGGAAGTGCCCCGCCGGCCGACATCGCCGCCACGGGGCCTGATCCATGACCACAGAATCCCAAGTACCGCCTGACCAGCGTTATGCCGCCTTTCGCCATCGGCCGTTCCTGAGCTACTGGGCGGCGCGCTTCCTCTCGACATTCTCCACCCAGATCGTGTCGGTCGCCGTCGGCTGGCAGATCTACGATCTGACCCGCGACCCGTTCGACCTTGGGCTTGTCGGCATCGTCCAGTTCCTGCCTTCGCTGCTGCTGGTGCTGGTCACTGGCGACGTTGCCGACCGTTTTGGACGCCGCCTGATCATGGCGCTGGCGGTGCTGGTCGAGGCGGGCTGCGCTTTGGCGCTTCTGTTGCTGACGCTGCGCGGCCTCTCCGGGCCGATGCCGGTCTTCATCGTGCTCGCCATGTTCGGCATCGCGCGCGCCTTCTTCGGGCCGGCCTCGTCATCATTGTTCGCCAATCTGGTGCCGCCCGAGGATTTCGCCAACGCCATCGCCTGGAACTCGTCCGCCTGGCAGACGGCAACCATCGTCGGGCCGGTCGCCGGCGGTCTGCTCTACGGGCTTTCGGCCGAAGCCGCCTACACCACCGCGGCCGCGCTGATGCTCATCGCCGCCGTGCTGATCTTCACCATCCCGAAGCCCGCCCAGCGCAGCCGGACCGACAGACCGACGGTACGGACCCTGTTCGCCGGCTTCGGCTATATCTGGAGCGAAAAGATCGTGCTAGGCGCGATTTCGCTCGATCTGTTCGCGGTGCTCCTGTCCGGCGCCTCGGCGCTGCTGCCGGTCTATGCGCGCGATATCCTCGAACTCGGCCCATGGGGGCTCGGCCTGTTGCGCTCGGCGCCCGGCGTCGGCGCCATCTGCGTCGCCATCTGGCTGGCCGGACACCCGATCCGCAACCATGCCGGCCTTGTCATGCTCGGCTTCGTTGCGCTGTTCGGCGCGTTCACCGTCTTGTTCGGCCTCTCGACCATCACCTGGGTGTCGATCGCAGCCCTTGCCCTGCTCGGCGCCACCGACATGTTCAGCGTCTATATCCGCGAGACGCTGATCCAGCTGTGGACGCCGGACGACGTTCGCGGCCGCGTCAACGCCGTCAACCAGGTGTTTGTCGGCGCCTCCAATGAGCTCGGCGAATTCCGCGCCGGCACCATGGCCGCGCTGATCGGCACGGTTCCGGCCGTGGTGGTCGGCGGCGTCGGCGCGATCGCTGTCGCCGGTCTATGGGCGGTGCTGTTCCCACAGCTGCGCAAGGTGCGTCATCTCAGGGGGCGAAACTAAAGCGCGACGCGCTTTAGTTCGTTTGTTTGTGCATGTCGTTTTCCCAAAACCGCTGCACACTTTTGGGCGACATGCACCGACTTCACCGCAGCGCCGGCTTGCCAAAAATCATGGGCAGGAACTCGCCGAGCCAGCGCTTGAGGTGCATGTCCCAGATCAGCCGGCCACCGAGATGGTCGCGGCCGGGCTGCGCGCCGGGCAATTCGAAGCGATGGGCGCCGCGCACCACCCAGCGCTGCATCATCGCCCGGGTCAATCCATGGAACTGGATGCCCCAGGCATTGTCGCCATAGCGGAAGGCCTGGTTGGGATAGGTTTCGGCCGTCGCCAAAAGTGTTGCGTCCTTCGGCAGCGAAAAGCCCTCACGATGGAACTGATAGACCATCTCCGGCCAATGCATCAGCCTGCTGCCTGCTTCAGTCGCCTTTAGCGGATACCAGCCGATTTCGACGAGGCCCTCGCCATGGCCCTCGACCCTGCCGCCGAGATGCTTGACCAGCATTTGCGCGCCGAGGCAGATGCCAAGCAGCGGCCGGTTCTCGTTGAGTGGAATTTTGAGCCAGTCGGTCTCGCGGCGGACGAACTCGTCGCCGTCATTGGCGCTCATCGGCCCGCCGAACACCACGGCGCCGGCATGGCCATCCAGCGTCTGCGGCAAGGCCTCGCCGAGCGGCGGGCGGCGGATGTCGAGATCGAAGCCTTCCTCGATAAGCATATGGCCGACCCGTCCCGCGCTCGAATGCTCCTGATGCAGCACGATCAGGATCTTTGGTCTCGGGCTTGGCTTGGGCGGCATTGGAAGGCGGGATCCTGTTCTATTCGTCGCTTGACGTTCCGGCAGCACCAGGAGCCGCGGCCGCCGCCTTGAGGCGCGCCTCGACGCGGTCGCGGCGTTCGACGCCGATCAGCTCGGCGACCCGCCAGACGGTATTGTCCTCGAGTTCGTGCAGCTCGCCATCGGCATAGACGATCTCCCACATCAGGCCGATAAAGGCCTTTCGCGCCTCGGCGTCGAGATGGCGCTTGAGCACGCTGGTAAAGGCGTAAAGGTCGATCGCCTCATTGTCGGCCCGCTCGCCGGCAGCCGCCAACGCATCGAGTTCGTCGCCGCTGATAGAATAGCTTTCCGCCAGCACCTTCTTGAACCGTTCCCATTCGGTATCCTGGCGCACGCCGTCGGCGTTCATCACGTGGAAAAGGAGGGCGGATGCGGCAACGCGCGGATCGTCGGCGCTGGCGCTGGCGCCACTACCGGACGGCAGGTCCCTTAGAAACGACAGAACGCGTTCGAACATCAAATCATTCCCAATAAGACCGGGTCCACTCGACCCGGATCAGAACAAACGAAACCGGCGCGTCGATTTACCCGCCTCGTCGTCGGGGTCGACGCCGGGGTCGTCGGGCAGCCGCGTCAACTCCTGCGCCGGCTCGACGGCTTCGGCATCGTCCGGCACCGCGGCAAACGCCGCCGCGGCGACCGGTGTCACATGATCCTCGCCGGCACGGTTTTCGGTCTTTGCTTCGGTCGCGGTGCCCGGTGTCTCGGCAGCAACCGCTGTGTGCTCGATCGCCTCGGCTGTTTCCTGTACCGGCTTGGCTGAAGCCGCAATTGCCGGCACCGATGCCTCCTGCGTATCCTCATCGCTGTCGATCAACTGGCCGAGCCGCTCCATCGGCGCTCGCCATTCGAATGCATCGAGCCTGCCGGTGATCGGCGATACCGGAGCCCAGCGGTCGGAGACGACGCCGTCGGCGACCCAGGCCGGGTCGCGCGGCGCTCTCACCGCCTTCGACAGCAACTGCCGCACCTTGCCCTGGTCGCCGGTCTCGGCCTCCTCGATATCGGCCAGCAGCAGATAGGCGCCTTCGCGGCGATCGATGCGGATGGCGGCTTCGGCCTCGCGGCGGGCGGTTGAAAAGTCCTGCGCATCGAGCGCGGCGCGCGCCACGGCAAGCGAGGCCTCGGCATGGTTCTTCTTCAGGTCCTGCAGCTTCTTTGCCCGGTTCAGCCGGTCGAGCACGGCATCGCCGGGCCTGGCATGGGTGTAGAGCTCGGCGATCTCCGGGTGCGGCTCGGCCTTCCACGCCGCCTCGAGGATTTTCGAGCCCTTGCGCACGTCGTTCAGCCGAAACAGCAATTTCGCCGCGGCGACCGCCGCCGGCGCGAAATCCGGCCGCAGCCGGTTGGCTTCGAGAGCCGCCGTCCGGGCGGCATTGGCATCGCTGTCGATCAGCGCCTGCGCCTTGGCGGTCAGCAGCACAGCGCGGCGCCGGTTAGCGGCGTCGCGCTCGATCTGCCGCGTTGACTTCTGGGCGTCGACAAGTTTCAGCGCACCATCCCAGTCGCCACGCCCGGTCAGATCTTCCAGCGTCGATTCGGCCGCCCAGGCCAGCTGCGGCGCCACCGCCGCCGCACGGCCGGCATAGTGGCGGGCTGCGTTGCGGTCGCCGAGCCGCTCGGCTTCGAGATACAGTCCGCGCAGGCCGAGCAGCCGCATTTCGGGATCGTCGAGCATGGTCTCGAACTTTTCGCGGGCGCCCTCATGGTCGCCTTCGAGCAGCGAGGCCTGCGCGTCGAGCAGCTGGATCAGCGGCTCCTGGTCGGAGCGGATCAGCTTTGCCGCTTCCTTGGTCTTCTTGCGGGCGAGCGCGCCGTCACCGGCGCCGGCGGCGATCATGCCGGTCGACAGCGCCTGATAGCCGCGGTCGCGGCGCCGCACGCGGAAATAGCGCGAGATCGTATAGGGGCTGTTCCACAGCGCCTTGACCAGCCACCAGACGATCATCACCGCTGCAACCACGGCAACGATCGCCACCGCCGCGACCATCAGGCTGACCTGGTATTGATAGCCATTGAAGGTGACGAGCATTTCACCCGGCCGGTCGGCCAGCCAGGCGAACCCGAGCCCGAGCGCAAAGACGACGGCAAGGAAGGCGAGGATGCGGATCATCGGGTTCCTCACGCCTTCATCGCGCCAGCGATGAGCGAATCGATCTGCGTCTCGACCTCCATCCGCGCTTTCAGTTTGCCGGCAAAGTCGGCGCCGGCGGCCTTGGCCGCTTCAGGCAGCGTTTCGTATTCGCTGAGCGCCTTGGCGTAGTCGCCCTGATTGACGGCGACCTCCATGCGGGCGACGGTTTCCGGGGCGCCGGCGCCCTCGACCGCACCGATCGGCCTGACCTTGACCAGCGATTCGGCGCTCGACAGCAGCTTTTGCAGGATGCCGGCATTCTGGTCGACAGGCGTCGCGGCAGCGACCATGGCGTTGGCGGTGGCGTCCGCTTCGGCGGCGATCTCGGCGCGCGTTGGGACGCCCTTTTCGGCATAGGCGCGCAGCGTCGCGATCTCGGGTGCATCGGGTGAGATCGCGGCAAAGGTTTCGAGTTCGGTCGCGAACGGCGCACCGCGGTCGAGCGCTGCCTTGAGCGCCGAGGCGGCAATGGCCAGCGCGATCTTCGGCTGCGAAGCCTGTGCATCGACCTTGCCCGAGAGCTGTGAAACCGACTGTTCCAGCGCCGCAAGCCGGCCTTCCTGCGCCTTTGCCGTCTCGCCGGCCGATTTCACCAGCGCGTCGAGCGCGGCCAGCCTTTCGTTGAGCGGCCCGAGATCGACCGGCGCCGTGCCGCCGGCCTTGCCGAGGCCCGCGACCGCCGTCTCGATCTGCCGGACCTTGTCGCCAAGTGCGGCCAGCCCGGCATTGTCGCCGGCGCCGCCTTGCTCGACCGCCGATTTGAGCGCCGTGACGTCCGCCCTGACCTGATCCAGCGCCGACGACAGCCCGTCCACCTTGGCTGATGCGTCATTGTTGGCGTCGGCCTGTCTGAGGTCCGCGACCTCGCGTTTCAGCGAAGCGATCTCACTATTGACGGGGTCGAGCGACACGCCGCCCGACCCCGGCGCCCCGAGCAGGCCGGCAAATTGCAGCCCGCCGGCGGCGGCCAGCGCGATGACGCCGCCGACAATACCGGCGGCGATGCCGTTGATGCCGCTCCGCTTCGGCTGCGCTGCCATATGGTCGTCCCTCGTCTCAGCTGTCTTCTCGCCGGAACCTGGTATCCTCGGTTCGTTGGCCCCGGTTCCGCTGGGTGCATCTTCGAAACTGTAGTCGGAAGCCGTGAAGCGACCGGCCGGCGCATCCGAGCCGGCGGGATAAGGGGTTTCCGCTTCCCGGGAAGCATCGGCGCCGGCGTCCGCCGGCTCTCCCGTGCCGGCCCGCCCGGCAGCGTCGGCATGTTCCCATGGCTCGAGATCGGTCTGGTCGGCATGCACCGGCTCCTCAGGCGGCTCCGGCTGCGATGCGTTCGCCGCTTCCTCGGCCCGCGCCTCGTAGGTCTGCGCCGCGGCCGGCTGCTGCGAGCTGGCATCCTGTTCGTCGGCGACTCGCGAGACGGCGCCGGGCTCGAGATCGATGGTCACCGGCTCACGGCGGCTCTTGGAATGCCGCATCTTCGGCGTCTTGACCATGCTCGGGCTCCGCAAAATTCGCTTCGGGATGGTTTGAAGGGTCTAGCACATCACCAAGCGGTGAAAAGGGGCGGCGTGATGACGCCACGGCTTGGAGTTCAGTTTTGGCAAAACGCCGCAGCGGTTTTGGGAGATACCATGCGGGACCAGAAACAAAAAACCCGCCTCGGCGGCGGGTCATTGGGGCGAATCAGCACCATACTGAAATTATTAGCATAGCTGCCGGCACAAAGCAAGAACAAAATGTGCCCGAGCGCAATTGTCTCAGGTTGGTGGCTGCCCGCCAAGCTGCCGATCTCCCCCCTTGCGGGGGAGATGGCCGGCAGGCCAGAGGGGGGTGTGACAGAGCACCAACGTCTACCTAAACCCATCCCCCAACCGGGAATGGAGGGCTCGATTGGCTGACAGGTCGGAGGGACAGCACCCCCCTCTGCCCTGCCGGGCATCTCCCCCGCAAGGGGGGAGATCGGCAGCTTCGCCGACAGCGCCTGCTGCGGAATAAATTGAGGATGCCGGCAGGAGGTATGCCAACGTCCGGAACAGGCGGATGCCGGTCAGCGCCGCGCCTGCAAAAGCCCCAGCAAGGCATCTTCGCTGGGCTCAGGCGCAATCCGGATCCTTTCGCCAGCGGCATCATCCAAGGCCGCGGCAATACGTCCCGACAATGCGAAAAAGCGCGTGTCCTGAAAAAAACCGCGCACCGCCGGCCGGCTAGCCAGGGCCTGCATCGCCATGGCCGCCTTGGCCGAATAGAGCAGCACCGCCTCGACCGGCCGGGCGGACAGGCGCGCAAGCACGGCCTCGTCGGAGTAATCCAGCACAACGGTGTCGTAGGTCTCGACGGCGCGGACCTGAGCGCCCGCCGCCTGCAGCCGCTCCTCGAAGCCCGGAAAGCGCACCCGCCCGCAGAGATAGACGATCGTCTGCCCCGCGTAACCACCAGCAAGCGCATCGGCCAGCGCCTCGGCATTCCCTGGGCCTTCGCTGACCGACAGAAACCCGGCCGCGCGGGCGGCTTCCGCCGTCTTCCTGCCGACGGTGTGGCACGGCAAGCCGGCGAGCGCCGCGATGACCTCTTTCGGCGCATGGCGAACGCCGTTGGCACTGGTGGCCGCGACCGCCGCAGCCGCATCGGCGACCGCGCCGACGTCGACGGGCAGCGCCACCGTTTCGGTCAGCGGCAGCAGGATCGGCTGAAAGCCGGCATCCGCAAGCCGGCGCGCCGTGCGCAAGGCGCCCGGTTCGGGTCTCGTCACCAGGACGCGGAGCATGTCAGGTCCAGCCGTCGAAGAATGTTTCGCCGGCTTTGGCCCGAACGGTCGCGGCGGCTTCCGCGCCAATGCGCGCCGCCTCCTGCGCTGGCCCTTCCAGCCTGACTTCATGCGACTGCGTGCCATCGGGCGAGATGATCAGCCCGGCAAAGGAAACCGTTGCGCCGGATATCGTCGCATGGCCGGCGATCGGGGTGCGGCAGGAGCCGTCGAGCGCCGCCAGGAAGGCGCGCTCGCAGGCCAGCGCCTGGCCGGTCGGCACGTCGTGGATTGCCGCCAGCATCGCTTCCACGTCGCGGTCGCCGATGCGGCTCTCGATACAGATCGCGCCTTGCCCCGGCGCCGGCGGAAAGACGTCGAGCGGCATCAGGTCGGTGACGACATTTTCGAGCCCGAGCCGCTTCAGCCCGGCATAGGCGAGGATGGTGCCGTCGGCGATGCCTTCGTCGAGCTTGCGCAGCCGCGTCTGCACATTGCCGCGAAACATCACCACGTCGATGTCCGGCCGCATCCGCCGGATCAGTGCCTGGCGCCTGAGCGACGACGAGCCGACCCTGGCGCCTTGCGGCAGGCCGGCAATCGTTCGCGCCGCCTTGCCGATGAAGGCATCGCGTGCGTCCTCGCGCGGCAGGAAGGCGGCCAGTTCCAGCCCCTCGGGCAACAGCGTAGGCATGTCCTTCGACGAATGCACGGCGATGTCGATGCGCCGCGCCAGCAACGCCTCCTCGATCTCCTTGGTGAACAGGCCCTTGCCGCCGGCTTCGGACAGCGGCCGGTCCTGGATGCGGTCGCCGCTGGTCGAGATGACGACCACCTCGAACGCCTCGGCCGGCATGCCATGCGCCGTCATCAGCCGCGCCTGCGTTTCATGCGCCTGCGCCAGTGCCAGCGGGCTGCCGCGTGTTCCGATTTTCAAGGTTGTTTGCATGGCGCGCCGTCCGTGATAACCCCCGGCAGGATCGAGGTCCGTCTTCCCGGCTTTCTCCTATCGGGGAAAGGCAGGCCGTACAATCCTTGGAGACAGCGACGAATTGATCCGCGTTCTGGGCATCGAGACGAGTTGCGACGAGACCGCCGCCAGCGTGGTGGCGCTGGACGATCGCAGCGCGCCGCAAATCCTGTCGAACATCGTGCTCAGCCAGATCGAGGAGCATGCCGCTTTCGGCGGCGTCGTGCCGGAGATCGCCGCGCGTGCCCATGTCGAGGCGCTGGACGGCATCATCGAGGCAGCGCTTGCTGATTCCGGCGTCGATCTCGCCGACATCGATGCGATTGCTGCCACCGCCGGTCCCGGTCTTGTCGGCGGGCTGATCGTCGGCCTGATGACGGCAAAAGCCATCGCCGCGGCAGCCAAAAAACCGCTGATCGCCATCAACCATCTCGAAGGCCACGCGCTCACCGCCAGGCTGACCGACGGGCTCGACTTTCCCTACCTCTTGCTGCTGGTCTCCGGCGGCCATACCCAGATCGTCGCCGTGCGCGGCGTCGGCGACTACCAGCGCTGGGCGACGACCATCGACGACGCGCTTGGCGAAGCCTTCGACAAGACGGCTAAGATGCTCGGCCTGCCCTATCCCGGCGGACCGAATGTCGAGAAGGCGGCGGCAAATGGCGACGCGGCCCGTTTTGCGTTTCCGCGCCCGATGAAGGGCTCGGTGCAGCCCGATTTTTCTTTCTCCGGCCTCAAGACCGCGGTGCGCCAGGCGGCAACCGCGATTGCCCCGCTGAGCGACCAGGACGTCGCCGATATCTGCGCCTCGTTCCAGGCGGCGGTGGCGGATGCGCTCGGCGACCGTGTTTCGCGGGCGCTGACCAGGTTCCGTCAGCAATTCCCGGACAAGGCTGAGCCTGCGCTGGTTGTCGCCGGCGGCGTCGCCGCCAACCGGACGATCAAGGCGACATTGCAAGCGCTGTGCGAGCAGGCCGGGTTCAGCTTCGTCGCCCCGCCGCTTAATCTCTGCACCGACAACGCGGCGATGATCGCCTGGGCCGGCATCGAGCGCCTGCGCGCCGGCATATCAGGCGAAAACGCCGCCGATTTCGTGCCGCGCTCGCGCTGGCCGCTGGACAGCGTCTCGGCCCCGATGGTTGGCTCTGGCCGGCGCGGGGCCAAGGCGTGACGAGCAAAGCCATGACGCGCAAAGCCAGCGCCGGCTGGCGTGTCGCCGTGCTTGGCGGCGGTGCCTGGGGCACGGCGCTGGCGCTGGCCATGCTGCGCGCCGGCCATTCGGTCCGGCTGTTCGCGCGCGACCCGGAGACCGTCGCGGCGATCGACCGTGGCGAAAATCCGCGCTATCTGCCCGGCATCGCGCTCGATCCCGGCATCGCGGCGACAAGTGACATCAAACTGGCTCTCGCCGACGCCGACTGCGTGCTGGCGGTGGCGCCGGCGCAATCGTTGCGCGCCATGCTGACGGCCGCGTCCAGCCATGTGCCGAAAGGCGTCCCGCTGGTGCTCTGCGCCAAGGGCATCGAGCGCGACACCGGCGCGCTGCTGTCGTCCATTGCCGAGGAAATCCTGCCGGCAAATCCGGTCGCCGCTTTGTCCGGCCCAAGCTTTGCCACCGACGTCGCCAGGGGCCTGCCCACGGCCGTGGTGGTCGCCGCCCGCGACGAGGCTCTGGCCACCGACCTTGCCGCCCGTTTCTCGGCTGAAAACCTGCGTTGTTATTGGAGCGACGACCTGATCGGCGTCGAGATCGGCGGCGCGCTGAAGAACGTCTTTGCCATCGCCGCGGGTGCCGTCACCGGCGCCGGGCTCGGCGCCAGCGCCCAGGCCGCAATGGTGACGCGCGGCTTCGTCGAATTGCGCCGCATCGGTGCCGCCTTCGGCGCAAAGCCGGAGACGCTGATGGGGCTTTCCGGCCTCGGCGACCTGCTGCTCACCTGCTCGTCCGCCCAGTCGCGCAATTTCGCCTATGGGCTGGCGCTCGGGCAAGGCAAGCCGCTTGCCGGCCTGCCTCTGGCTGAAGGCGTGCCGACGGCGGCGATCGCCGCCCGCATCGCCGGCGAGCGCCGGATCGACGCGCCGATCATGGCCGCCGTCGCCGCCATACTGGACGGCACCGTCACCATAGACCAGGCTGTGTCGGCGTTGATGACCAGGCCGCTCAAAACCGAAACCGACATGTAATCCCGAACGATTGCGGAGATGGAAAGATGCTGTTTGCGTTGATTTGCAAGGACAAGCCAGGAAGCCTGCAGGTGCGGCTCGATACGCGGCCTAAGCACCTTGCCTTCCTGGAAGGGCTGAACGGCGACAAGAAACTGGCCTTCGCCGGCCCGTTCCTCGACGCAGACGGCAAGCCGAACGGCACTCTCGCCGTTGTCGAGGCGCCCGATCTGGCTGCGGCAAAAGCCCTGTCGGCGGCCGATCCCTATACCAAGGCAGGGCTGTTCGAAAGCGTCGAAATCCGGCAGTGGAACTGGAGCTTCAACAAACCGGCGGGTATCTAAATGCATGTCGCGCAAAAGTGTGCAGCGGTTTTGTGATAACGACATGCATAAACAAGAACCTGAAGCGCGTCGCATGACGCCGGTCGAACGCGACGCGCTTTTAGTCGCGACGGCACCTGAGGAGGAGCAAGACAATGAACTACTGGCTGTTCAAATCCGAACCCTCGGTCTTCTCCTTCGAGGACCTCAAGGCCAAGGGCAAGGCCGGCACGCAATGGGACGGCGTGCGCAATTATGCGGCGCGCAACAACATGAAGGCGATGCAGATCGGCGATCTCGGCTTTTTCTACCATTCCAATGATGGGCTCGACATAGTCGGCATCGCCGAAATCTGCGCTCTGGCCCATCAGGACAGCACGACCGACGATCCCCGCTGGGAGTGCGTCGATATCCGCGCCTTCAAGGACATGCCGAAGCCGGTGACGCTGGAACAGGCCAAGGCCAATCCAAAGCTGGCCGACATGGCGCTGGTGCGGCTCGGGCGGCTGTCCGTGCAGCCGGTGACGCCTGCCGAATGGCAGGAGGTCTGCCGCATGAGCGGACTGACGCCGGCGCCATGACGGCGCTGACGCCGGACAGCGCCAAGAAATTCATCCTCGACAACACGGCGCTGATGGCGCCGCCGCATGTGCCGGAGATACGCCTGCAGCTGGCCGACGAGGCGCATGAATTGTGGCAGCGGACCGAGGATGAGCTGACCGAAATCGGCCTGCCGCCGCCCTTCTGGGCCTTCGCCTGGGCCGGCGGCCAAGGCCTTGCCCGCTACATCCTCGACAATCCGGCGGCGGTGCGCGGCAGGCGCGTGCTCGACTTCGCCTCCGGCTCCGGCCTTGTCGCCATTGCAGCAGTGATGGCCGGATCTGCCGAGGTGATCGCCGCCGATATCGACCCGTTCTGCGCGACCGCGATCCGCCTCAATGCAGAGGCCAATGGCGTCGAGATAGAATTCCTCGCCGGCGACTGCATCGGCACCGATGCGGGCTGGGATCTGGTGCTGGCCGGCGACGTCTTCTACGACAAAGCTTTCGCCGACAGGCTGATGCCGTGGTTCGCGGCGTTGAAGGCGCGCGGCGCCGACATCCTCGTCGGCGATCCCGGCCGCTCCTATCTGCCGAATGCCGGGCTGGAACCGCTTGCCGTCTACGAAGTGGCGGTGACCCGCGCGCTGGAGGACGCCGAGGTCAAGCGCACCACCGTCTGGTGCCTTGCTTGACGGCATCGCCGAACAGGCGTTCCATCGCGCAATCGACCGGAGGGAATTATGGATTTTTCAGCAATCAATTGGCTGGCGGTAATCGTCGCCGCCGTGGTGGCGTGGCTGTTCGGCGCGGCCTGGTATATGGGCTTGAGCAAGCCGTGGCTGAAGGCCGCCAAGCTTGATCCGGCGACGATGAGCAAGTCGATGCTGCCCTTCGTCGTCTCCTTCGTCGCGGAGCTTGTCATGGCGCTGGTCATGTCGCTGATCATCGGCGCAGTGACCGGCGGCGAACCGAGCCTGCTTGCCGGGGTGATCTTCGGCTTCGTTCTCTGGCTGGGGTTCGTCGCCACGACGCTTTCGGTCAACCATCGCTACGAAGGTTTCGGCTGGGATCTGACGCTCATCGATGTCGGCCATTGGCTCGGCGTGATGCTTCTCATCGGCGCGGTGATCGGCTGGTTCGGCGCGGCGGCGACAGGCTGACCTTTAGGTTGGGGTCTTGGCGACTTCCTCGAGAAGCCAATCGCGAAAGGCGACGATGCGCGGATCGTTCGCCGCACTTTCGGGATAGACCAGGAAATAGGCGAATTCGGGCGCGACCTTGATGCCGAGTTCAAAGGGCCGGATCAGCCGGCCTTCCGAAAGGTCGTTTGCCACCATGGCGAAATCGGCGAGCGCAACCGCGTTGCCGTCGAGCGCGGCCTGCACGGCATCCGTCGAATTGCCGAACACGATGGTCCGGCTGTCGTCGAAATCGTCGACGCCCGCCGCCGCCATCCACATGCTCCAGTTCGGCCAGGTGACGCCCTGGCGCGACCACTCGATATGCGCCAGCGTATGATGGAACAGGTCGCGTGGCTCCTTGAGCGGCGGCCCTGACCGCAGCAAGGCCGGACTGCAGACGGGAATGATGACGTTTTCGAACAGCCGGTGCGAGCGAAGCCCCGAATATTTGCCGGCGCCGAAACGGATGCCGACATCGACATCGTCGCGGTCGAAATCGCGCACCTCATAGCTGATATCGAAGCGCAGCTCGATTGCCGGATGCTGTTTGCGAAAATCGTCGACGCGCCGCATCAGCCACTTCGTCGCGAATTGCGCATCGAGGGTGACCTTCAGCAGCGCCGATCCGCGCGCCGTCTTCTGCGCCCGTGAGACCGCGCGGCCAAGCAGGTCGAGCGCGTCGGTCGAGGCCTCGAACAGCACCGCACCCGCCTCGGTGAGCCGGATTGTGCGGCTGGTGCGTGTGAACAGCATGATGCCGAGCTGATCCTCGATTTCCTTGATCTGGTGGCTGACCGCTGCCGGCGTCAGGCCGAGCTCGTCGGCGGCGCGGGTGAAATTGAGGTGCCGGGCCGCCGCCTCCAGCGTCCGCAGCGCACGGGTTCCAGGCAGCAGGCGCGCCATCAGGGCCAGACGAGGAGGGTTCGGTCGAGCATTCCAATCCTCAAACAAAACTTGAAGATGCAGAAAAAACTACTCGTTTCCCGTTTGAATTTCAATCCGCCATGATCTGAGCATCGAAGAAACATCAAACCGGATTTGATGTCCGGAGAAGCGGATTGCACCATGTCTGACATCGCCCTGCGCTCGGTAACCCTCCGCCCGGCCTGGCTGCGCGCCGTGCTCGACTGGCTTCGGCACGCGAGAATCGCGGCCAATCTTCCCTACGAGAATGTCGAGGATCTCTCCGATCGCCAGCTGCGCGACATCGGTAGCGAACGCAAGGACATCGCACGCGCCATGGACCGCGAACTCGGCCGGCTCGGCCTTCTCGACATAGGGTGGCAAAGGAGTAGGGGAGTAGGGGAGTAGGGGAGTAGGGGAGTAGGGGAGTAGGGGAGCTAAGCGGCGCGCCCGCCCCTGTCTCTACTTTTACTGCCCTATTCCCCTACTCCCTTATTCCCCTATTCCCTTACCTTACCACCCTCACCACCGTCCGCTCCGACAGCAGCGGCAGCAGCCGTGCCATGGTGCGGGCTGTTACCGCGACGCAGCCTTGCGTCGGCGTGAAGCCGGGGCGCGCCAGGTGGAAGAAGATGGCGCTGCCGCGCCCGCGCCGGCGCGGCACAATGTTCCAGTCCAGCACCAGGCAGGCATCGTAGAGATCGTCGGCCCGCTGCATCCGCTCATGGCTGGCGCCATAGGGGATTTTGACCGGGCGGTTGTAGTTGCGGTCCCCAGGCACTTCGCACCAGCCGAGGTCGCGGCCGATCGGCGTCATCGCCAGCCGCGTCCGGCGGCCGCTGGAAAAACGGTCGCCGCGAAAATATCCCGACAATATCCGCATCGAGGCGAGCGGCGTGGCGCCATCGCCCTCGCGCTTGCCGGCCGAGATGCCGCCATGCCCCAGCGCACATGGAAACACGAGTTTGCCGGCCTGTAGAAAGCCCTGGCTGGCATGGCCGGGCCGCGCGCGCACGGTGAGCACGGTAAGCCCTTTCGGCAAAATTGCGCCGACTGCATTGCGATCGTGTTTTTTCTTGTATGATCGTGCCACGGAACAAATCACTGTGAACGGCTGTTGTGCCGGTCAGCTTCCGCATAAACAGGCAGCGGTCAACTGAAATCTCTTTTCAAAACAACGGATTGATCCATGACTTCACGCACCATTCTGATCGTCGACGACGATGACGACCTGCGCGGCACCCTTGTCGAGCAATTGTCGCTTTATGAGGAATTCGATGTCCTGCAGGAAGCGACCGCCGCCAAAGGCGTCGCCGCGGCGCGCGGCGGGCTTATCGACCTGCTCATCATGGATGTCGGCCTGCCCGACATGGATGGCCGCGAGGCGGTGAAGATATTGCGCAAGGGCGGCTACAAGGCGCCGATCATCATGCTGACCGGCCACGACACCGATTCCGACACGATCCTTGGTCTCGAGGCCGGCGCCAACGACTATGTGACCAAGCCGTTCCGCTTTGCCGTGCTGCTGGCCCGCATTCGCGCCCAGCTGCGCCAGCACGAGCAGAGCGAGGACGCCACTTTCTCGGTCGGCCCCTACACGTTCAAGCCCAGCCAGAAGCTTCTGATCGACCCGCGCGGCGCCAAGGTGCGGCTGACCGAAAAGGAAGCCTCGATCATCAAATATCTCTACCGCGCCGACCAGAAGGTGGTGACCCGCGACGTGCTGCTGGAGGAAGTATGGGGCTACAATTCCGGCGTCACCACGCATACGCTCGAAACCCACGTCTACCGGCTGCGCCAGAAGATCGAGCGCGATCCTTCCAACGCGGAAATTCTCGTGACAGAAAGCGGCGGCTACAAGCTGGTTCCTTAAACATTTCATTATTCAAATAAGCGATCCGGGCGGGGCGCTTTTCGGGTACGGTCCTGAGCTGGAGGTGGGTCTGGATCGAACTCGCGGAGGCATCGGGTCCAAGGAGCGGAACCGATTTTTGAAACGCCTTGCGCGTCCGGGGGACGCGCGGCGCTCTAGGGAGGAGTGGGACTGACGGTTCGGGGACATAGCTAGATGGCGCTGGATGACGACATCCGCATCCTGTCCACCGTGAGGCTCTTCGAGGGCTTTACGCAGGAACAGCTGCGTCTGCTCGCCTTCGGCGCCGAAACCACCATGCTGAAAGCCGACCACAAGCTTTATCGCGAGGACGACGAAGCTGATTCGGCCTACATCGTGGTCAGCGGCCGCATCGTGCTCTATCGCGAGCACGACGGGGAGCGCATCCCGATCGGCACCGCCGGTCCCGGCACCATACTCAGCGAACTGGCGCTGATCGCCGACACCAACCGGCTCACCAGCGCCTCCGCCGAAATCGATTCGGAAGTGCTGCGGCTCAGCCGCAAGATGTTCCGCCGCATCCTCGAGGAATACCCGGAGCTGGCGGTTCACTTGCACCAGCGCATATTGGAGGATTTCCAGGCGATGATCCGCCGGATCGAGGAACTTGGGCCGCGTTTTGCCGGCTAATGTAGCGCCTCTGGTTTAACCAGATTTCGGAATTTGCGAGTTCTCAAGGCCGGTGCGTTGCGGAAACAAGCTCGGCCTTGCGCCGCGCCGTCTCCAGTCCGAGCGCAATGAAGCGGCGCGCATGTTTGGCCAGCTCCATATTGTCGGTCCACAGATTGCGCCAGATCGCGGTTTTCCGCGACAGGTTCTCGTCGACGATTTCCGACGAGAAGGATTCGAAGCTGAGGTCGTCGCTGTAGCCGATAGCGGTCAGCGCATCGAATATCCCGGCGAAATCGATATTGCCGGTGCCGAGGAAGCCGCGATGGCTCTCGCCGATATGGACATAGCCGATTTTCTTTGCGGCGTTGCGGATGGCCAATCCGACATCGGCCTCCTCGATGTTCATGTGGAACGTGTCGAGATGCAGGAAGATGTTGTCGGAGCCGCTGTCCTCGAGAAAGGCCATGCCTTGCGCGGCGGTGTTGAGCAGGTTGCTTTCGAAGCGGTTGACGATCTCGAGGTTGAGGGTGACGCCGGCTGACTTTGCCGTCTCCGCCACCTCGGCAAGCGTGCCGGCGCTGCGGTTCCACTGGTCGCGCGTCGGCGCCTCGCTCTGCAAACCGTGGCTGGTGCTGAGGATGCCGGCAACCTTCTGGCCGCCGAGATCGCGAGTCAGCGCGATCGTACGTTTCAGGATTTCGACGCCGTGCGCCGCAATCGTTTTGTCGGCGCTCGAAATATCGCCGTCGGCCGGCAGTCCGATGCTGATCGCGACGCCGAGGCCGAGATCGGCTATCCGCTTGGCCAAGCCGTCAATGTCGACATTGGCGGGGTCGAGATAGGAGAATTCGATCAGGTCGAAGCCGGCTTCGCTGGTGTTGGCCAGCGTCCGCTCGAGATCGCTCTGCGTCGAGCTCGCCGACCAGACGAATGAGTGGATTCCGATGCGCGACATGATTGTCTCCGGTTATTCCAGCAGTAGCGGACCCAAGTCCAAATCGGTGTTTGGCAATCCGTTGCTCAGACAAAAAAGGTGCGGCCCTTCACCCCGCCCCCACCAGGCTTGGGAGGTTTAGCGAGCTGCGGTCCAGCCCTTGTAATCCTTCAAATTGTCGGCCGTGATCAGCTTCGGGTCGAGCAGCACCGTCGGCTCGGCCGGCTTCTTGCCGGCAAGCAGGTCAGCCGCCATCGTCAGCGACTGGCCGGCCATCACATAGGGATCCTGCGAGGCCGAGGCCTTGATCATCGACGTGCCGGAAGCGAGTTCCTTCTCGATATCGGGCGCGCCGTCGACCGCCGTGAAGATGAACTCCGAGCGGTTGAGCTGCTTGGCCGCAAGCTGGGCGCCGATCGCCGTCGGATCGTTGATGGCGAACACCGCGTCGATCTTGTCGAAACGGGTCAGCAGCGACTGAAACACTTTCAAGCCGCCGTCACGTGAGCCTTCGGCGTTCTGGTCGTCTGAAAGGACCTTGATGTCGGGGTGTTTTGCCAGCACGTCCTTGCAGCCCTTGACCCTCTCCAGGATCGACGACGAGGCCGGGCCGTTGAGGATGACGTAGTCGCCCTTGCCGCCGGTATGGTCGACCAGATACTGGCACGCCTCTTCGCCGGCCTTGACATTGTTGGTCATCACGGTGACGTCGGCGCCCGGCGCCGAAACGTCAAAAGCGGCAACGACGATGCCGGCCGCCTGTGCCTTCTTCACCGCCGGTGCGATCGCCTTGGCATCGACGGCATTGAGCATGATGACGTCGACGCCGGCGGCGATGAAGGAATCGACCTGCGAGACCTGCTTGTTGAGATCGTAGTCGGCCGATACCGATGTCACCTGCACATTCGGGTTGATTTTCTTGGCCGCGTCCTCGATGCCCTTGATGGTGGCGACGAAGAACGGGTTGCCGAGCAGGCCGACCGAGATGCCGACCTTGTTCAGGTCCTTGGCCGATGCCGGCGCGATGACGGCGGCTGCAAGGGCGACGCCGCAGAGCAGTTTAGCGATGATCTTCATAGTTTTATTTTCCTCCTGATGCCCGCGCCTCTCACGGTGCGTTACACATGAAACCGGCTCGATGGACGCCGGCGACTAAGGGCCATCACGTTCTTGCTCCTGCCTGGAGCCGGTAACGGTCGAGGGCGACCGCCACGATGATGACCAATCCCTTGATGATGTACTGCCAGATGTCGGAAACACCGGCGAGGATGAGCCCATTTGACAGCACGGCGATGATCAGGCCGCCGATCAGCGTGCCCCAGATCGAGCCGACGCCGCCGACGAAGCTGGTGCCGCCGAGGATGACCGCGGCAATGGCGTCGAGTTCGTAGGACTGGCCGAGCTGCAGCCCGTTGGCGGCATAGAGCCGGGCCGCCGACATGGCGCCGCCAAGGCCGGCCAGAAGGCCGGAAACGCCGTAGACGAAGAGCAGCACCAGCGGCACCTTGATGCCGGTCAGTCTGGCGGCCTCGGCGTTGCCGCCGACGGCGTAGATCCAGGTGCCAAGCACGGTGCGCTTGAGCACCAGCCAGGACAGCACCACGACCGCCAGCGCGATGATGACCAGCCATGGAACGCCGAACTGCGAACCGTTGCCGATGAAGTCGAACGGCAGGTCCGAGTTGAACACCGTCGTGTCCTGGCCAAGCAACCGGGCGACGCCGCGCACGGCGGTCAGTGATCCCAGCGTGACGATGAAGGGCGGCAGCTTGATGTAGGCGATCAGCAGGCCGTTGATGACGCCGAAGCCGAGCCCGACGAGAATGGCCGCCGGCACGCCCAGCAGTCCCCAATCGGGCACCAGCGACACCATCACCGCCACCATCGCCGAGGCGGCAAGGATCGAGCCGACGGACAGGTCGATGCCGCCGGTCAGGATGACGAAGGTCATGCCGGCCGCCAACACGATGTTGATCGACGATTGCTGCATGACGATCAGCAGATTGGTCTGGGTGAAAAAGCGCGGGTTGATGAACTGGAAGCCGACCGCCAGCAGAATCAGGATCGGCAGCATGCCGAGCGCAGCGATGGCGGTGCGCCACCTTGTGCTCCTGCCGACCGCCCGGTCGTCCGCTTTCATCGTGTCGGCCACTTTGTCGGTCATCGCTGAGCCGCTCCCGTTGCAAGTTCCATGATCGCTTCCTGCCGCAGTGGCTCGCCCTCCGACGCCGTTACCTCGCCGGCAATGGTGCCGTCGCGCATCACCAGCACGCGGTCGGCGATGCCGATCACCTCCGGCAGTTCGCTGGAGATCATCAGGATGGCGATGCCTTTCTTGGCCAGATTGTCGATCAGCCGGTAGATTTCCGACTTCGCCCCGACGTCGACGCCGCGGGTCGGCTCATCGAGGATGACGACCTGCGGCTCTGTTTCCAGCAGGCGGGCGAGCAGCACCTTCTGCTGGTTGCCACCCGACAGCGAGCCGGCATTGGCCTGCACCGAGCTGGTGCGGATGGAGAGCTCGGACACCGCCTTGGCGGCGCGCTTTTCGGCAGCCGCGAAGTCGCGCAGACCGCCGGCCTTCGCGTCCCTTGCCAGCACGCCCATGCTGATGTTGTCGGAGATCGACATGTCGAGGAACAGGCCAAGTTGCTTGCGGTCCTCGGTCAGGTAGGCGATGCCGGCATCCAGCGCCTCGCTTGGCGAACCGATGGATATCGGTTTGCCGCCGAGCTCCAGCGTGCCCGATATGTGCCTGTCGGCGCCGAAGATCAGTCGTGCCAGTTCGGTGCGGCCCGAGCCGACCAGGCCGGCCAGCGCCAGCACCTCGCCTTTGTGGAGGTCGAAGGAGCAATTCCTTATGAAATTGCCGTCCGACATGCCGCGCACCGACAGCGCGACGGCGCGCTTGCTGTCCGGCGGGCGGTGATCCTTCTTGTAGAACGTCGACAGATCGCGTCCGACCATCATCGATACCAGGCGCGAGGCGTTCAGATCGGCGCGGTCGAGCGTGCCGACATAGCCGCTGTCGCGCAGCACGCTGACGCGGTCGGCGAGCTGGTAGACCTCTTCCATGCGGTGGCTGATGTAGATGATGGCGATACCTTGCGACTTCAGCGTCGCGATCACCTCGAACAGCCGGTCGGTCTCACGCGAGGTCAGCGAGGTGGTCGGCTCGTCCATGACGATGATGCGCGCATTGGTCGACAGCGCGCGGGCGATTTCGACCAACTGGCGTTCGCCGAGCGACAGGCTGCTGACCGGGGTGCGCGCTGAAAAAGTCACGCCGAGCCGCGCGATGATGTCGCTGGCGCGCCGGTTACACTGCTCGCGATCGACGATGCCGAACCGTCGCGGCTCGTTGCCGAGGAAAATGTTCTGCGCCACCGACAGATTGGGCGCCAGCGACAGCTCCTGGTAGATGACCGCAATGCCGGCGGCGCGTGCCTTGATCGGGTCGCCGGTGGCGGCCGGCATGCCGTCGATCAGGATTTCGCCGCCGGGATCCGGCCGGTAGGCACCGGACAGCACCTTCATCAGCGTCGACTTGCCGGCACCGTTCTCACCCATCAGCGCGTGCAGCTCGCCGGCATGGACGGTCAGCGACACATCGTGCAGGGCGCGGATCGGGCCGAATGTCTTCGAGATGTGGCGCATCTCCAGCACCGGCTGGCGCACCGTCTCGATCCGGGCGATGGCGCTCATCGCGCACCTCCCGCAGCTGCTCTGGGGGCACCCCGATCGGCGGCAAGGCCGCGCCAGTCGTTGCGGTAGCCGGCAAGGCCGCTGAAGCTTGCCGCATGCACCGCCTCCGGCGCCTCGATGGCAAACTCGCGTCCGACGCTTTCGAAGGCAAGTGCTGCGGCACCGGTGGCGCTGCCCTCCAGCGTTGCGCCCTGCAGGAAGGCCTGCCCGGGACGCACTTGCGCCAGCAGCGCGGCAAGCAGCCCGCCATTGTTCAGGCCGCCGTCGACGATGACGGTATTATCGGAATGGATCAGCTCGAGGCACAAATCGACCATCAGCGCGACATAGAGCAGCGCCATGGCCGCGCGTTCGTCGGCGTTGGGCGTGCGCCCGACCAGTTCGCCGCGCCGGTGTGCCATCGGGCCGCCGGGCGCGAAGCTCGGCAGCGCCATGATGCCGGCGTCGATCACCCGCTGTATCGATGACGGCGCGATGGCGCCCTGCCAGCCGGCGCTGATCGTCGCGAATTCGCGGCCGCCCATGAAGCGGATGGTTGGCACCGGGCCGCCATCGACATCGACGTTGACCAGCATGTCGCGCTCGCCGTCGAGTGCGTCGAGCGGGCAGTCCGGATTGAGAACGACGACCCAGGTGCCGGTCGAGACCACGGTCACCGGCCCGAGCTGCTGCCGGCGGTAGGCATGGAGCGCGGCATTGCTGTCGTGGACGCCATTATGGATGGCGACCGGCTTCGCGGCTCGGCCGAAGCGCTGCTCGCCGATCACCGCGCCGGCACGCTCGAAGGCGGGCATCTGGCCGCGCCAGCCCTCGCCATCGACCAGCGAGCTGAAATCGCGTTTGCGCGGCGCCCATAAATGCGAGTGGCAGCCGAGATAGGACACTTCCGATACCGGCCGGCCACCAAGGCGCCAGCTCCAGTATTGGGGGTAGCCGAGGATCGATTTCGCTGCGGCGAAGGCACCGGGCTCCACCTCCTTCAGCCACAACATGTGGCGGCCGTAGTTGAAGCCAAGCGGCAGGCGCGGCGAAAAGGTCTCGGCAAAATCCGGAATGCGGCGATCGATTTGCGCGGCGATCTCGGCCGGCGGTTCCTGCTCGTAATCGAGGATCGGATGCGTCAGCGCGGCGTCGTCGACCAACGCGAAGGTGCAGCCATGGCCGGATACCATCAGCCCTTCCACGCCATGCGTGTCGACGGCGTCATCGATGGCGCGGGCCGCCCAGTCGTGCAGCGTTGCCTCGTCGAGCACGCTGAAGCCGTTTTTGCGGATCCAGCTCGGCTGGGTGCGGCGCTCGTCGAGGATGCGTCCGTCCTGGCCGAAGACGAACAGCTTCGAATTGGTCTTGCCGAAATCGAGGACGGCTACTTTCACTGGGCGCCTCCCGAGGACGCGGCGATGCGCACCATGACGCCGGCATCTTCGAGCATGCGCGCGTCGGTGTCGGACAGGCCCTCATCGGTGACCAGCGTACCGATCCGCGACAGCGGCAGCGCCACGTTGCGGGCGTGGATCGACAGTTTGCGGCTGTCGGCCAGCACGACGATCTGGTCGGCGCAGAGGCTGAGCTCGACGATCGAGCGGACCAGCAGCGGGTGCGATTCCAGAAGGCCTTCCTGGCCGATGCCTTGCGCGCCGAGAAAGAACTTCGAGGCGTAGAACGGCACCGTCTGGGTCAGCGAATGGATGATACCCGGCTCGCGGTGCAGTTCGCCGCCGGCGACGGTCAGGCTGCAATGGCCGTGATCGCTGAGATAGGCCGCGAGCGGCATCGAGTTGGTGTAGAGCCGGATGTTGCGGTCGGCGAGCTTGACGCCGAGATGGAAGCAGGTCGAACCGCCATGCACGATGACCGCGTCGCCGTCGCGCACCATGGTGGCGGCGAGAGCGGCGATCTGCCGCTTGGCCTCGACGGCGAGGTCGCGGTTCTCGTCATAGGGCCTGGCATAGGCGACGCCAACTTGCGAAGCGCCATCGAGCGCCGAGATGCCGCCATAGACCTTGCGCGCTTCGCCGGCCTCGTCGATCTTGTCGATGTCGCGCCGCACCGTCGCCGCCGACACGCCAAGCCGCTCCTGCAGCTCGCGCACCGATGCGAAAGGCCGGTCTCGCAAAAGCTCGACAATCTGGCGCTGGCGGCCGGAGTCGCTCAACCCTTACCTCCCAATGCGCTTGCCTCCCAAGCCATTTTGCACGGCATTGCCATTTTGCACGGCAATTGGTGCAACTTACTCAACGGGCCTCGGATTGCAAGCGTGATTTGACGCGATAACATCACTGTTGACGTAACTCACTCGCATCTGCGATACCAGCGTCGGTCTTAGTCCCGGCAACGGGCCGTCCAAAGCCGTGGCCACGCGGCCGGTTTGTGGAGGAATTTCGATGACGATCAGTGCGGATGCGCAGGAATTGGCAGCGCTGCGGTCGCTTTCGGCCGTCATCGGCAGCGACCCGCATCTGACCCAGGCCGCCGGCGGCAATACCTCGCTGAAAGCCGGCGACACGCTCTGGATCAAGGCCTCCGGTACCTGGCTGAAGGACGCGCTTACCGCAGACATCATGGTGCCGGTCAGCATCCCGCCATTGCTTGAAGCCATCGAACGGCGCGACCCGGCCGCCGAACAGCCGCAGGCCTTTGCCATCGGCGCCCTCAATCCACGCGGCTTGCGCCCGTCGATCGAGACCACGGTGCATGCGCTGATGCCGCAGCGTATCGTCCTGCATGTCCACTGCGTCGAGACCATTTCGCTGGCCGTGCAGGCCGATTGCGAGGCCGAGGTCGCCAGGCGGCTCGATGGCCACCAATGGACCTATGTTCCTTATCGCCGGCCGGGGCTGCCGCTTGCCCAAGGGATCGCCGAGCGCTTGCGGCCAGGCGTAGACATCCTGATCCTCGGCAATCACGGTCTGGTCGTTGCAGCCGAGACCGTCGCCGCGGCCGACATGCTGCTGCGCCGCGTAACCCGGCTCCTGGCGCGGCCGCCGCGCCAGGTGGCAGAACCGGACATCGTGGCGCTGACGGCGCTCGCCGGCGGCAGCGGCTACAGACTGCCGGCCGACGTCGAGGCGCATGCGGTGGCGATCGACCCCGAATGCTGCCGCATGGCGGCAGGGGGCAGCCTCTACCCCGACCACGTCATCTTTCTCGGCGAGGGTTCGGTCGTGGCGAGACCGGACGAGGATGTGAAGCGCGTGATCGAGCGCTGCGGCGCCGCACCCGTGGCGATCCTGTTTCCCGGCCTTGGCGTGCTGATGCGCGGCGACGCCGGCGCCGGCGCCGACGCCATGCAGCGCTGCCTCGCCGACGTGACGGCGCGGGTCGATGTCGCTGCGAAGCTGAATTATCTGACAGCGGCGGAGAATGACGAACTGATCAACTGGGACGCCGAAAAATATCGCCAGAAACTCAATGCCGGAGGCAGCTGACATGCCGCGTTCGTCAAGCCCGCTATCAACTGGCCCGCTTGCCATCGGCATCGACATCGGCACATCCGGCGCGCGCGCCGTCGCAATGCGCCCGGACTTTTCCATCGCCGCGCATTCCGCAATTGCCCTTGAGCGATTTGGGCTGAACGGCCGCGACCCCGCCGTATGGTGGGAGGCGGTCGGCGCGACGTTGGCGGAAGTGCTCAAATGTATCGATCGCGCGGCAGTGCTCTCGATCGCCGTCGACGGTACGTCGGGCACGCTGCTGCCGGTCGACGGCTCCGGGCGGCCGCTGGCCGAACCGCTGATGTACAACGACAAGGTCGCCGACGACATTATTCTGACTGCAATAGCCGGCGCGGCACCGGCAACGAGCGCTGCACTTGGGGCGACGTCCGGTCTCGCCAAGGCGCTGTCTTTCCAGCACCTGCCCGGCGTCGCCACTGTGCTGCACCAGGCCGACTGGATCGCCGGACAGTTTTCCGGCCGCTTCGATGTCAGTGACGAGAACAACGCGCTGAAAACCGGCTACGACGTCGAGGCCCGGCGCTGGCCGGACTGGATCGCGGCGACCGGCATGCGCATGGAATTCCTGCCCCGAATCGTGCGGCCGGGCGATGTCACGGGCACGCTCACCGCCAGCGCTGCGAAAATGTTCGGCCTGCCGCGCGACGTGGTTGTCGTCGCCGGCACCACCGATGGATGCGCGTCGTTCCTGGCGACCGGTGCGACTGCCGCGGGCGCCGGCGTCACCGCGCTCGGCTCATCGCTGACCATCAAGATCCTCTCCGACCGGCCGATCTCGGCGCCGCAATTCGGCATCTACAGCCATAGGCTGGGAGACACCTATCTGGCGGGCGGCGCCTCGAACTCCGGCGGCAAGGTGCTGGCCCAGCATTTCCCCGTCGCCCGCATTGTCGAGCTCAGCAAAAAGATCGACCCGGCGACCGAGACCGGCCTCGATTATTACCCGCTGCCGGCGCCGGGCGAACGCTTCCCCGCAGCCGATCCGGCGCTGCCGTCCCGCCTCGAGCCGCGGCCCGCCGACGACGCCGACTATCTGAAAGCGATGTTCGAGGGTATTGCGGCGATCGAAGCGCTCGGCTATCGCCGGCTTGCCGAACTCGGTGCCCCCCGGCTGACGTCGGTCAGGAGCGTCGGCGGTGGTGCGGCCAATCCGGCCTGGACGGCGATCCGGCAGCGCAAGCTCGGCGTCGCCCTCTTGCCGGCTCTGTCGGACGAGGCCGCCGCCGGTACGGCGCGGCTGGCGCTGATGGGCGCAGGCGCAGCGGGGCTTTTATGACGGCCAAGATAATTCAGCACCTCGACGGCATCGCCGCGCTGGCCGAGCGCTATCAGGTGTTCCTGCTCGACCAATTTGGTGTGCTGCACGACGGCACCAGCGCCTATCCAGGCGCTATCGAAGCCTTGTCGGCACTCAAGCGCGCCGGCAAGACCATCGTGCTGATCTCGAATTCCGGCAAGCGGGCGCAACCCAATGAGCGCCGCCTGCTGAAGCTCGGCTTCGCACCGGGAAGCTGGGACCATTTTGTCTCCTCCGGCGAGGTGGCGTGGCGCTCCTTCCACGAAATGGCGGCATCGGGGACCCTGCGCCCGCAGACAAAATGCCTGCTGATCAGCCGCGATAATGACCGTTCGGCTGTCGACGGCCTGCCCTTCGTCCTGGCCAAGGACGGCGACGATGCAGAACTGGTACTGATTTCCGCCAGCGAGGGCGATCGCTACGACCTCGACCATTATCGCCGGCTTCTCGGTCCGGCGGCGAAGCGCCAGGTGCCGTGCTTCTGCACCAACCCCGACAAGATCATGCTGACTGCCGTCGGGCCTTGCTTCGGCGCTGGCCGGCTGGCCGATCTCTATGAGAACCTCGGCGGCAGCGTCACCCGCATCGGCAAGCCCTATCCGCAGATATTCGAGGCAGCGCTGGCGCTGGCGGGCAACCCGGAGCGCGGCAACGCGGTCTGCGTCGGCGACAGCGTGGAGCACGACATCGCCGGCGGCAACGGCGTCGGCGTCGCGACGACGCTGGTCCTGTCCGGCATATTGGCGGAGACACCTGATCTGGAGACTGTTTTCGCCACGCTGAACGCCCGCCCCGACTACATCGCGGATAGCTTCAGGTTTCGCTGAATTGTTAAGGCGAGACAAAGCTAATCGAGGTTGAAACGCCCGATCACCGGCACATGGTCGGAGGGCCGCTCCCAGCCGCGCGCCGGCCGCAGGATTTCATAGCCGGCAAACTGCGGCACCAGGTTTGGCGACGACCAGATATGGTCGAGGCGGCGGCCGCGATTTGACGCCTGCCAATCCTGTGCACGATAGCTCCACCAGGTGTAGAGCTTCTCCTCGTAAGGCACATTGAGCCGCATCAGGTCGACCCAGTCGCCGGCGAGCCGCATCGCTTCGAAATTTTCCGTCTCGACCGGCGTATGGCTGACGACGTTGAGCAGCTGCTTGTGCGACCAGACATCGTGCTCGAGCGGCGCGATGTTAAGATCGCCGACCAGGATCGAGCCGGAAGCCTCGTCATGCTCGGCGCGGACGGCGTTCATCTCGGCAACAAAATCGAGCTTGTGCTTGAACTTCCGGTTGACGGCCGGGTCGGGCTCGTCGCCGCCGGCCGGCACGTAGAAATTGTGCAGCAGGATCGCCTTGCCGCCAGCCTTGACGGTGACCGACAGATGCCGGCTGTCGTCGATCTCGCAGAAGCGGCGCTTTTCGACCACCTCGATCGGCCGCCGTGCCACCGTCGCAACGCCGTGGTAGCCCTTCTGGCCATGGAAGGCGATGTGCTCGTAGCCAAGCTTGCGGAACGCCTTCTCCGGAAACAATTCGTCAGGAACCTTGGTTTCCTGCAGGCAGAGCACGTCCGGCGCCTGCTCGACCAGCAGACGCTCGACGATCGGCATGCGCAGCCGGACGGAGTTGATGTTCCAGGTAGCGACGGAAAACGGCATGTGGGGTTCCGGACAACGCAAGATCCGCCGGATGGCCCGACGGAAGTCAATCGCGCAAACTACTGCCAGCCGCGCACCGCAAAAACAAGCCGGCCGCGCCTTGGGGGGCGCGGCCCACGACTTTCCAGAAATATCAATACAGGAACCAAGCCCAAGGTGTGCTGAGATTCAGGTCAGGCCGAGTCGGAGTCGAAGACGGGCGCGAAGCGACCAGAATGGTGGATTCCGAGAACCGGAGCGGAGCGTACTTTTGGGTACGTGAGCACCGGCCTACGCCGGCCGTAGCGTTAACTGCCACGACCGCTCATGAGTGCTTTGGCCGGCGAAGGCGGGAAGCGCAGGAAACCGCCGTTTGCAGGCCGGCATCACCTGAATATCGACACACCTTAGCGCGACTTGGTGTTCAGTTCCCGGTTGGCCGTATAGTCGATGGCAAAGGTGTCGGGCGCGAAACTGACGCCCTCCTTGGTGTTGAAGATCATCACCGTCGTGTCCTTGCCTTGCGCATCGGTGATGGTCCACTGCCGCAATTCATAGGATTTCGGATCGAACATCATGGTGATCTTCGAATTGCCGAACACCGATTTGTCGGCAAGCTGGATGGTGGTGAGATCGTTTTCTTCCTTGACGCTTCTGACGCGTCCGCCCGACAGATCGATCTTGTCGTCGAGCAGCAGCTTCAGCGGTGTCTTCGACAGCGGGTAGAGGTCGGAGGTCCGCAGCTTCTTGTTGAGGATGACCACCGACTTGCCGTCGGAAATCACCCTGAAATTCGAGGCGCCGTCATAGTTGAAGCGGATCTTGCCCGGCCGTTCCAGAAAGAACTTGCCGCCGGTCTGCTCGCCCTTTGGCCCGAACTGCACGAACTCGCCGCTCATCGATTTGACCGAGGAGAAATGATCGGCGATCTTCTGCGCCGTCGCCGGAACCGCTGCTTGCGCCGACGCCAGCAGCTGGAAGCCGGGCACGACGTTGACGGCCGCGGCACCGGCCAGGACCAGACCGAGGCCGAGCACCTGTCGGCGGGTTGGGGCGAAATCCCTGCTTGGGGCGAAAGATGCGTTTTTCATGCCGGTCACCATCATCTGATTGCTTGCTCGTTATATTGGTCTGGCCCCCCAGTTGGGCTTAAGTTTGGCGGGCGCGCAGCGCTCATCCGTTGCAACGCGCCGAGAGGTTCAAAGTTGCCGGCGCGGATGCGCTCTAGAACTTGTCGTCCTCCGTCGGCACCAGGATTTCGCGTTTTCCGGCATGGTTGGCCGGGCCGACAATGCCTTCCTTCTCCATCTTCTCGATGATCGAGGCGGCGCGGTTGTAGCCGATGCCGAGCCGGCGCTGGATGTAGCTGGTCGAGGCCTTGCCGTCGCGCAGCACCACCGCGACCGCCTGGTCGTAGGGATCGTCGGAATCCTCGAAATTGCCGCCGTCGCCGCCGCCATTGCCTTTGCCCGATGGCTCATCATCATCCTTGTCGTCGTCCTCGGTGATGGCGTCGAGATATTCCGGCACGCCTTGCAATTTCAGATGCGCGACGATCCTCTCCACCTCGTCGTCGGAAACGAAGGGACCGTGCACGCGCTGGATGCGGCCGCCGCCGGCCATGTAGAGCATATCGCCCATGCCGAGCAGCTGTTCGGCGCCCTGCTCGCCCAGGATGGTGCGGCTGTCGATTTTCGATGTCACCTGGAAGGAGATGCGGGTCGGGAAGTTGGCCTTGATGGTGCCGGTGATGACGTCGACCGACGGCCGCTGCGTTGCCATGATGACATGGATGCCGGCGGCGCGCGCCATCTGCGCCAGGCGCTGCACTGCGCCTTCGATGTCCTTGCCGGCGACCATCATCAGATCGGCCATCTCGTCGATGATGACGACGATGTAGGGCATCGGCTCGAGGTCGAGGTTCTCGGTCTCGTAGATCGCCTCGCCGGTCTGGCGGTCGAAGCCGGTCTGCACGGTGCGCGAGATCCTTTCGCCTTTTTTCTCGGCCTGCTGCACGCGCGCGTTGAAACCGTCGATGTTGCGGACGCCGACCTTCGACATCTTGCGGTAGCGGTCCTCCATCTCTCGCACGGTCCATTTCAGCGCCACCACCGCCTTCTTCGGATCGGTGACCACCGGCGTCAGAAGATGCGGGATGCCGTCGTAGACCGAGAGCTCCAGCATCTTTGGATCGATCATGATCAGCCGGCAGTCCTGCGGCGTCAGCCGATAGAGCAGCGACAGGATCATGGTGTTGATGGCGACGGACTTGCCCGAGCCGGTGGTGCCGGCGACCAGCACGTGCGGCATCTTGGCGATGTCGACGATGACCGCCTCGCCATTGATGGTCTTGCCCAGCGCCAGCGCCAGCTTGGCCTTGGTGGTCTCGAAATCGCGGCTGGCCATGATCTCGCGCAAATAGACGGTCTCGCGCCTGGCGTTCGGCAATTCGATGCCGATGGCGTTGCGGCCAGGCACCACGGCGACACGGCAGGCGATGGCGCTCATCGAGCGGGCGATGTCGTCGGACAGGCCGATCACCCGCGACGATTTGATGCCGGGCGCGGGTTCCAGCTCGTAAAGCGTGACGACCGGACCCGGGCGCACATGGATGATTTCGCCCTTGACGCCGAAATCCTCCAGCACGCCCTCGAGCAGGCGGGCGTTCTGCTCCAGCGCGTCCTTCGACAGGCTGGCGTCGCGCACCACGTTCTTCGGTTCCGACAGGAAATGCAGTGACGGCATCTCGAATTTTTCCGAGCCGATCAGCGAGGTCTGCGCCTCGCGCTGGACCCGGGCGCCGGGTGCCGGCCGCGGCGCCGGCGCCTCGACGCGTGTCGCCGCATCGGAACGGAAGTTCTGCACCTTCGCCGTCGGCGCGGCGCGGCGTTGGCCGGCCGGCTCGGGCGCGAAATCCATGTCGTCGTCATTGTCGTCGTTATCGAAGACATCGGCATCGTCGGGGTCGATCGAGGCACTGCGGTCGTTGACCATGGCGGCGAAGAATTCCGGCTCGACGCGGGCGCGCCCGCCCGGGCTCATCCGCGCCTCGGCGAACTCGGCCGATTCGACCCGTTCTGCCGCCCGCCGCCAGGCGCTGGCCCGCGGCTCCATCTCCGGCTCGAAATCGTCGCGCTCGCGCCGGCGCGCGGCGCGGCGACGCAGATAGGCCCGCAGCGACAGCCACCAATGGGTGATGGCGCCAAGCGCCAATATGCCTTCGTCGCCCTCGTCCTCTTCATTGTCGAAAAGCAGGTCGTCCTGCGGATCGGCAGCAGTGGGCTGATCAAGCACGGCAAAGCCGTTCTTGCGTGAAATCAGCGCCGAACCATACAGAAACAGCCCCAGCGCCGGTGCTGCAAGGAGCACGGCAAGCACGCTGGCGACGAGGCCGGTCGGATAGCCGCCGATGACCAGGCCGGGAATGTTGAGCACCATGTCGCCAAAGACGCCGCCGAGGCCGGTCGGCAGCGGCCAGGTCTTGGGCGGCACCACGCAGCCGGCAATTGCCGCGCCAAGCAGCGAAAACCCGAACCAGGCCAGCGCCCGTTTCGGCAGCCGGTCGACGCCGCGCGCGGTAAACAGCAGAAATCCCCAGATCACCGCCGGCACCAGCGCCGCAACGGCGGCAAGTCCGAAGAACTGCATGGCAATGTCGGAAAAGACGGCGCCGGCATAACCCATTGCATTGGTGACGATATTATCGGTGGCGTGCGAGAAGCTCGGATCGGCGACGTTCCAGGTGGCAAGGGCGGCGACGCCGAAGCCAACCAGAGCAAACAGCCCGGCACCGACCAGCCGCCCGACCTGGCGCCTCGCGAACGCCCGGATGCCGTGCCCCGTATCGGCCAGCGCAAGCGGTGCTGAAGCCCCTGAACGCATGCTCTTCCTCGTCTGTCGTTGCCCGGCCGGGCGCGGACGCGCAACACGGCAGATTCGGCTGTCAGACTAGCGGCGGGAAGGTTAAGGGCGCATTAACCATGGGCAGTCTGCGTCTGCGGAACGGGCGCAGGATGTCACGCCTGACTTCCTGTTCAAACGCGGCGGTGATCCTGCGACAGGCATTGGCAACCACGCTGACTCGGCGAAAATGGCGGGCACGCTGGAGCCGCTGCGGCCGATGTTTCACGCCGCCGACGGATCGAGCACCTGATCAGGCGATTGTGATCGAGCCGTCACGGCCATCCGCGCACAAAAAAGAGGCCCGGAAGATTTCCGGGCCTCAAGGCGTGAGCCCTTGCGGGAGCATCACGACGGGATGGGACGTCGCGAGGCGGCCGAGGCCGCCCCGGACGAGCTTACGGGTGATAGGCCACTTCGCCGTGCGAGGTGAGATCGAGCCCTTCGCGCTCTGCATCGGCTGTCGGACGCAGGCCGACGATCAGGTCGACGATCTTGTAGAGGATCGCGCTGCCGATACCCGACCACAGGATTGTCACCAGCACACCCTTGAACTGCGACAACAACTGGGTGGCCGTGCCGGCGTAGCCGGCGGCGAAGTCGGCTGTCGAGTAATCGACGATGCCGGCGCCACCGAGAGCGGGATTGACCAGGATACCGGTGCCGAGCGCGCCGATGATGCCGCCGATGCAGTGGATGCCGAAAACATCGAGGCTGTCGTCGTAGCCGAACTTGTTCTTCACCACCGAGACGAAGAAGTAGCAGACGCAAGTGGCGACGAGACCGAGCACGATGGCGCCCATCGGTCCGGCAAAGCCGGCGGCAGGTGTCACGGCGACGAGGCCGGTGACAGCACCCGAAACGGCGCCAAGCATGGATGCTTTGCCGCGCAGCAGCGTTTCAAGCACGATCCAGGTCACTGCCGCCGCCGCCGTGGCGACAAACGTATTGACCATGGCCAGCACGGCATAGGCGTTCGCTTCCAGGTTCGAACCGGCATTGAAGCCGAACCAGCCGACCCACAGCAGCGAGGCGCCGACCATGGTCAGCGTCATCGAGTGCGGCGCCATGACGTCCTTCTGGTAGCCGATACGCTTGCCGATCATCAGCGCGCCGACAAGGCCGGCAATGCCTGCATTGATGTGAACGACGGTGCCGCCGGCGAAGTCGATGGCGCCGAAGCCGAAGATGAGACCCGACGGATCGCTATAAGCGCTCGGGCCGCCCCAGAACCACACCATGTGCGCGATCGGGAAATATACGAAGGTGACCCAGAGGATGGTGAAAAGGATCACGGCGGAGAACTTGATGCGTTCGGCGAAAGCGCCGACGATCAGGGCAGGCGTGATGCAGGCGAAGGTCATCTGGAAGAGAACGAACACCAGTTCGGGAATGGCCACGCCCTTGGTGAAGGTTTCGGACACCGTCGTCACGTCGACGCCGGCCAGAAACATCTTGGAAAGGCCACCGACGAAGGCGTTGCCGGGGGTGAAGGCCAGGCTGTAGCCGTAGAAAACCCAGACGATCATGACCACGCTGGTGATGGTGAAGACCTGCATCAGCACCGACAGCATATTCTTGGCGCGAACCAGGCCACCGTAGAAAAGGGCAAGGCCGGGAATGGTCATCAGCAGCACCAGAATAGTGGAGATCATCATCCACGTCGTGTCGCCCTTGTCGACGGTGAATGCCGGCGCCGCTGCCGGTGCTGCCGGAGCCGCTTCCTGCGCGAACGCAGCAACCGTGCCCAGTGCAGCGAGAGCGAGCGAGCCCAAAACGGCCGCGCGTCCCGTTAACTTCAAGGTGGAAGGAATATTCATTGAACTCTCCATTGGAATACGTGTCCGCGGCTCAAAGCGCGTCGGTGTCTGTTTCGCCGGTGCGAATGCGCACCGCCTGGTCGATGCCGAAGACGAAGATCTTGCCGTCGCCGATCTGACCGGTCTTGGCCGCCGCGGTGATGGCTTCGACGGCCTTGTCGACCATGTCGACGGCGACCGCGACTTCGATCTTGATCTTCGGCAGGAAGCTGACCGCGTATTCCGCCCCGCGATAGATTTCCGTGTGCCCCTTCTGACGTCCGTAGCCTTTTACTTCGGTGACGGTCAGGCCTTGGATGCCGACTGCGGTGAGCGCCTCGCGCACCTCGTCGAGCTTGAACGGCTTTATGATTGCCATCACGATCTTCATAAGGTTTCACCCTTTGCTGTTGCGGGTCCCCGCGTTTGCACGACTTCGCCGATCCCCATGAGAGCCGGAGAGTGCCCGCTAGGATTCAAGCTCCGTGCCAATTGCCGAAGCAGGGTGTTAAGCTGTTGTTAAACAACGAAATCGGGAAGGTTTGTCGGCTGCCTGTTCACAGTTGCGTCAATGCAAATGATTAAAAAATAGGCAAAATTCGAAAAATGCCTACTCGGCAGGCGGCCGCTTCAGCCGGATGAGTCCTTCTTGGGCAACCGAGGCGATCAACGTGCCGTCGCGGGCAAATAGCGAGCCGCGGGTAAAGCCACGCGATCCTTGCGTCGACGGGCTGTCCTGCGTGTACAGCATCCAGTCGTCGAGCGGGTGGCTGCGATGGAACCACATGGCGTGGTCGAGGCTCGCTGCCTGGATGTCGCGATCGAAAATGGCGCGGCCGTGGGCAAAAGTCGAGGTGTCGAGCAACGTCATATCGGAGAGGTAAGCGAGCACGGCCGCCTGCGTGGCGCGGTCGGCCGGCACCGGGCCGGTGGTGCGGATCCAGATGTTCTGCTTCGGCTCGAGCTTTTCCCGGCTCGTGTAATGCTTCAGCATCACCGGCTTCATCTCGATCGGCCGGTCGCGCTCCCAATAGCGCTTGATGCCGTCGGGCACGGCTTCGCCGAACTTGCCCAGCAATTCGCGCTGCGACAGCAATGTGTCGGGCGCCGGCACGTCCTGCGGCATCGGCACCTGATGTTCCAGGCCGACCTCATCCTGCTGGAATGAGGCTTCCAGCGAAAAGATCGCCTGGCCGTGCTGGATCGCGACGACGCGGCGCGTGGTGAAGGAGCCGCCGTCACGGATGCGGTCGACCTCGTAGATGATCGGCACCTTGGTGTCGCCCGGTCGCATGAAATAGCCATGCAGCGAGTGCACATGGCGCTCGGCCTCGACCGTTCGCTGCGCGGCGACAAGCGCCTGGGCGATGGTCTGGCCGCCGAAGATGCGCTGCCAGTCGAGCTTGGGGCTGCGACCGCGATACAGGTTGTGTTCCAGCTGCTCGAGGTCGAGAATGCCGAGAAGCTCGTCCATGGCTGCCGTCATCTTGACCTCGCCGCAAAATTACCATGGCGGTTTCCGACAGGAACAGCGGGCAGTCAAGGGCGGAATGCCCGGCGACAGTCAGGCTGCGAAAGGAATTGCCATCGTGGACAGCAAGAATTCGCTCGACGTTCTGGTCGCCGGCGCCGGCTATATCGGCCTGGCCGCCGCCGTGTCTCTGAAGCAGGCGCGGCCGAGCCTCGCCGTTGCCGTCGTCGACGCAGCACCCGCCGGCGTCTGGCAGAAGGACGGCCGCGCCTCGGCGATTGCAGCCGCCGCGTGCCGCATGCTCGACCAGCTCGGCGTCTGGAACGAGATCGCGCCGGAGGCGCAGGCGATCACCGAAATGATCGTCACCGATTCGCGCACAACGGATCCGGTCCGTCCGGTGTTCCTCACCTTCGATGGCGAGGTCGCGCCCGGCGAACCCTTTGCGCATATGGTCGCCAACAAGGATTTGAACGGCGCCTTGCGCCGGCGCGCCGAACAGCTCGGCATCGGCATCATCGAGGGCGTCGCCGTCAGCGCCTTCGATACCAACGGCGCCGGCATCACCGTGCATCTTGCCGATGGCGCGACGCTTAAGGCGCGGCTGCTGGTCGCCGCCGACGGCGTCAACTCGAAGCTGCGCGACATGGCCGGCATCAAAACGGTGAAATGGGAGTATGGCCAGTCCGGCATCGTCTGCACGGTGGCGCATGAGCGGCCGCACAACGGCCGCGCCGAAGAGCATTTTCTTCCGGCCGGCCCCTTTGCCACGCTGCCACTCAAGCCGGGCAAGGACGGCACCAACCGTTCGTCGATCGTCTGGGTCGAACGGTCGCAGGATGCCGAAAAGCTGGTCGCAGGCGACACCCTGGTCCTGGAGTATGAGCTCGAGCACCGCTTTGGCCTCAAGCTCGGCGAAATCCATATCGCCGACAAGCCCCGCGCCTGGCCGCTCGGGCTGACCATTGCGCGCGCCTTCGTCGCGCCGCGCATCGCCTTGGCCGGCGACGCCGCCCACGGCATCCACCCGATCGCCGGCCAGGGCCTCAATCTGGGCTTCAAGGACGTGGCGGCACTTGCTGAGGTGGTGGTCGAGGCCGACCGGCTCGGCCAGGACATCGGCGCGCTCGACGTGCTTGAGCGCTACCAGCAATGGCGGCGCTTCGACACGGTGCAGATGGGCATCACCACCGATGTGCTGAACCGGCTGTTTTCCAACGATTTCGGCCCGCTGCGTACGTTGCGCGACGTCGGTCTTGGCCTTGTCGAACGCATGCCGCGGCTGAAGGGGTTCTTCATCCGCCAGGCGTCAGGTCTGTCCGGCGACACGCCGAAGCTGTTGAAGGGTGAGGCGATCTGATCCATCTCACAGACATGCCAGGATGTGTTGAGATTCAGGTCAGGCCGAGCCGGAGTCGAAGACGGGGCGCGAAGCGACCAACAGTGGCTTCCGAGAACCGGAGCGGAGCGTGCGTTTGGGTACGTGAGAATAGGAAGCGCAGGAAGCCACCCTTTGCAGGCCGGCATCACCTGAATATCAGCACACCCTAATTGACCTCGAAACCGAGCTTCTGGCGCAGCCGGAGCATGCGCTGGTCGGAAATCTGCTGGCTTTGCCCGCCGACTTCCGTGACACGGCTGACCATCTGTAGCAGATCGTTCCTTTCAGCCGCGTCGAGGCGTTCGCGCAGAAACGGTGCCAGCTTGTCGATGACGACCGTGGCATCGTCGATTTGCGAGGCCGCCCATTTGGCGTAGATCACCGCTTCATCGGTCTGCTTTTTGTCGGCAATCTCCGAGATCACCGATCGAATGGCAGCTTCGCGTTGCGGCAGCACCGGACCATGCTCGGAAACAATGGCGGTGATCAGCGTCGCCGCCGCCACGACCGGATCGTCGATCGCCGTCAACGGCGAGAGCGCCGCCTGCTTGCGCAGTTTCTTGCGGCGGACATTGCCCTGGACGCGGCCAACGACGTCGGCAACCTCACGCGCCGCGTCGTTCATGGTCTTCAGCCGGTACCACCAGAACGCCGCTGCCCCCAGCAGGCCGATTGCAGCAATCAATATATGCATGCCCAAGATCCCCAATCTCAGGCGACGATAAGAGAAGTGTCGTTTCGCTTCAACACGCAAAAGTTGCGTCAATTGAAGAAATGAAAGCCTGCGCCAGTCGCCGGCCGCCGACATCTCTACGACCCCGGCACATTGTAGATCGCCCGCACCTCGATCGTGCCGATTTCTGCCAGCGGAATGCCGCCGGCGATCTCCAGCGCCTCGTCGAGGTCCCCGGCCTCGATCATGACGAAACCGAGCAACTGCTCCTTGGTCTCGGCGAAGGGGCCGTCCGTGACCAGCCGCTTGCCTTTGCGCCGGCGCACGGTCTTCGACGTCTGCACCGATTGCAGCGCCTGCGCGATGATCAGCCGGCCGCTTTGCGCCACCGACCTGTCATAGGCCAGCGAATCGGCGTCGAGCTTGGCCAGCCTCGCAGGCGTCATTGCGTAGAGATCGTTTTCTTCGCCGTAGACCAGGCAAACGTATTTCATCTTTACCTCCATTCCTGGGTTGAAGCGGCAGCCGAGGCTAAGGAAATCTCGGCCGGGCCTTTGCCCGCTGTATGATCGAGCCCCGCTGCATAATCCAGAAAGGACACCGCAATCCCGATAATGGCAATCGCCGCAAGCAGCCGGCCGAAGCCGGAAGGCGGCAGGCGCGACCAGTCGGCTTGTTGTTCACCGGCCCTGTGGCTGGTGTTTGTCCAGTGAGCAGAAAACAGATTGTTCATGTGATCCTCCATCCAGCCACCAATTCCATGGCCGCCCGCAGGACGGCCGGGACAGATGGAAGTCGACATTTTTGCACGCATATTTTTTTCGCGATTTTTTTCCCGAGCGATTTTTTGCTTGACCATGATGTGTCACGCTGCCGCCGATACGAAAGCGCGGGTGGCCTTCGCTCCAGCGCGCGCTATAGTCGACTGGATGCCGATCACGGGCTCAATCACGACAATCAAGGAGGAATTGATGGACCGCACCGCCAACGCCGTTTGGAAAGGCAGTTTCAAGGAAGGCAAAGGCACGCTCGAAACCCAGAGCGGGACGCTGAAAGGTACGCCCTATTCTGCCAAGATGCGTTTCGAGGACGAGAGCGGCAAATCCGGCACCAACCCGGAAGAGCTGATCGCCGCCGCCCATGCCGGCTGCTACGCCATGCAGCTTTCGCATTTCCTCGCCGAGAACGGCACTCCGGCTGCCGAGCTCGACGCCAAGGCCGTGGTAACGCTGGTCCCCGGCACCGGCATCACCGGCAGCGCGATCACGCTGGTCGGCAAGGTGCCGGGCATCGATGCCGCCAAGTTCAAGGAACTGGCCGAAAAGGCCAAGGCCGAATGCCCAGTCTCGAAAGCGCTCGGCGCCATCAAAGTATCGCTCGACGCCAGGCTCGGGTGAGCCGTAAGCAAACCTGCATCGAACAGCCGGTCGATGATTGGCGACAGCATAGCGGCCATCCGATCTCCCTTGCGGGGGGCTGGCAGGATAGAGGGAAGATCGCGGCTTTATTCCAGCTTGGGTTGCTCGCCCCACGACAGTGGGGAGAGGTGTCTCGGCGAAGCCGAGACGGAGAGGGGAACCGCGCTCTATGAAGGCCCCCTCTCCGGCCGCTTCGCGGCCACCTCTCCCCCGCTTCGCGGTGGGCGAGGAACCCAGTCTTGAGAGTCGGGGGCCTCATGGGCTCCCATCATGCCCGGGCGTAACCCAATGTCAGTTCTTTAAGGCCGCAGCGCGCACGTCCGACGGCGTCGCGTCATAGCGCCGGCGGAACGCCCGGTTGAAATAGGAAAGGTCGTTGAAGCCGGCATCGAAGGCGATTGCCGTGATGCTGCGGTCGGCATGAGAAGGATCGCCCAGCATGCGATGCGCGCGCACTAGCCGCTGGCGTAGCATGAAGTCCGACAGCGACGTGCCTTCGCTCTCGAACAGCTTTCGCACATAGCGGGCGCAGAGATGGTGGCGGGCGGCGATGTCTTCCGCCGACAGCTCGCCGTGCCCGCCATGGGCGAGGATATCGGCCTTGATGGCGCGCAATCGCGCCACCCGCACGCCGCGGCCACGCGCGATTTCGGCCGCATCCCTGGTCGCCCCCATGGCAAGCGCGGCAAGGTCGAAAATGTGAGTCGCGGCCAACTGCCAGGTTTCCGGCGTCAGCGCATCGTCTGCATCCTGGATCGACTGGACATAGTCGAGCAGCAGCCGCATCGCCCCGCTCGTGGTCGGCAACGGCTACATAAGCACCGAAGCCGGATCGCCGATCAGCGGCGAAAGCTGCCTCAGCGAGAAGCTCATATTGACGAAGCGCATGCCGCCCGGCTGGATGAGGTTGAGGCCGACCTCTTCGCCGCTCATCATCAGCGCCCGGCCGTTGCCGATCGTCCTCGCGGCCGCGATGCTTCATGACGCTCGCGCCATCGAGCGCCGCCAACAGGATGAGGTCGTCGCTGTCGATCAGCGGCATCGAGTGATGCGCCCGGAATTCCGAGGAAGTGCCGGTGGCAATGCCGAGGCCGGGCAGCGCACGCACTTTCATGTCGACACGCGTCGGTGCGAGTGGATCGAGCTCGACCTTGAGGACCGTGCGGCCGTAGACCTCGCGCATCACCTCGACGCGATCCTGCTCCGGAAACGCGTCCGTCATCAGCCTGAACGAGGTCGTCGCATTCATCGGCATCCCCAGCCCGAGAGCGCGCTGATATGCGCCGAGCCCCCTAAAACGTCAATACAGGGCCGTTTAGGCCGTTTTTAGGGCCGTCTCGTCCAAGCCGGCTTGTTCTCATCGGACGTAGTTTGCAGCCCGTTTCCAAAACCGGAAATCCATCGGCAATGACCACCACAAGGGGGTTCGATGTATCACCTGCAACTGCTCAGGACGCTGTCGGCGCTCGCCTCGGCGGGCTTCAATCCGCGCGTCTATCTCCTGTCGCTTGCGCTCGGAAAAACCGCCACCGATCATCGCGACCTGAAGCTGCCGCCGCGCATCAGGGAGCGTCAGCCATGAGCCTGCGATATGCTTTTTTGGCGGCGCCGATGCTGTGCCTTGGCCTTTCCGGCTGCGTCGGCCTCAATCCGATTTCCGCGGCTGTCTGCCTCGGCGGCATGGCGGCGGCAAACTCCATCGGCATGGCGCAATCGGGTGTCATCAGCCCGCAGGAGCAGGCGAAATATGCCGGCATGTCCTGTGCCGAGTTGCGGCAACAGACCGCCGGCTACGAGGAGGCCAGGAACCATGGGCCTTCGCCGAAGAAATATGGCAGCATGGCACCCCCCGGCAAGATGGCGATCGTCAACAATGTCATAGCCACGCGGCTTGCCCATCTGCACAAGCTTATCGCGAACAAGGAATGCTGACCGGCTCCTCACCCGCGCGCCTGGCGGTTTTTGTCACACTGGCGGGCCTGACCGGTTGCCTGGCCGTCGGCCCGGTCGATGCCGCCGGCCAAGGCAAGGGGCGGACAGCCCGTTCGCGCCAGGGCTCGATACCACCAGCACTTGTCGGCAAATGGGGCTTTGCAGTCGCCAGCGGCGATTATTGCACGACGCTCGGCCATTGTGCGCCGGGCAGCGGCGGCAGCATCTCCTTCACCTTCAGCGCCAACGGGCGCACGCAATATGCGCTGTTCGAATCCTCGCTGGTCGACGGCTGCGGCCAGATCCAGTCGCTGACGCTGAAGACGGGCACGACGACCGTGCACGGCTCGACGCTGGTCTTCACGCCTAAGGCCGGAACCTACAAATCCGTCAATGGCTGCCGGCCCGATCTGACCGGCACCTGGAAGTTCGGCGCCGGCGACCTGAAGCCGGTCTCGCTGAGTTGGCAGCTGAATGGCCGGCAGTTGCGGCTGGTCGATCCGGGGGGCGAGGCGAGCGGCGTCTACAGCAGGAGGTGAGGTCGCGATTCAGTGCCCCTCGCCGGCCAGCGCGTCGAGGCGGGCGCGCAATGCCGCGACCTCCTGCTCGAGGGCCTGCACGCGCATTTCCAGATCCGAGGCCGGCAAGGGCAATTGCTGGGGCGCCGCGGCAGCCGACAGCTGCACCGGCCCGCTGAGCAGTTGGACATAACGGTCCTCGCGCTGGCCCGGGCCGCGGTCAATCTGCTGCACCAGCGGCGGCCTGCGGCCGATCAGCAGGTCGAGATTGCCGCGAAGCTCCTCGATCGACGGCAACCGCGCCAGGCGCTCGCTTCGCGCCAGCAATTCATAGGCGGTCTGCGGGCCGCGCAGCAACAACAGGCCGAGCAGCGCGATCTGCGCCGAGGTCAGGGAAAAGCGCTGTGCCACGACATGCTCATAGCGCTCGACGCGCGACGCGAACACCTGCCTGACGAGGCCCTTCTGCTCAAGCTGGCCAAGCGCCCGTCTGACCTCGGCAAGCTCGACCGACATCACCGGCTCGCGCGCCGTCTTCTGGTTGGCCGCCGCATGTGCCGCATTGAGCGTCAGCGGATAGACGTCGGGCGTCAGCTCCTTCTTCTCGATCAGGCAGCCGAGCACACGCGCCTCGATGGGGGAGAGGATGGGAAGGTCGGAATCGGTCATTGGAGCGGCTATCCTTCTGAGGCCGGAGGAACAGCACCCCCCTCTGTCCTGCCGGACATCTCCCCCGCAAGGGGGGAGATCGGCAGCTTCAACGCTGTGCGTCCATTCTTGCAATGGTGGAGATTAGCGAAAGCCAAGATGACGGCCAATCTCCCCCCTTGCGGGGGAGATGTCCGGCAAGACAGAGGGGGGCGCGAGGATCGCTACGGACAACACGATCGGCAAAGCCGATCCCCCCTATACCCGTCGCTCCACCATCATCTTCTTGATCTCGGCGATCGCCTTGGCCGGGTTGAGCCCCTTGGGGCAGGTCTGGGCGCAGTTCATGATCGTGTGGCAGCGATAGAGCCGGAACGGGTCTTCGAGATTGTCGAGCCGCTCGCCCGTCGCCTCGTCCCTGGAATCGATCAGCCAGCGATAGGCCTGCAGCAGCGTCGCCGGGCCGAGATAGCGCTCGCCGTTCCACCAGTAGCTCGGGCAGGAGGTCGAGCAGCAGGCGCACAATATGCACTCGTAGAGCCCGTCGAGCTTTTCGCGGTCCTCATGGCTCTGCAGCCATTCCTTGGCCGGCTCGGGCGACACCGTCTTCAACCACGGCTCGATCGAGGCGTGCTGGGCGTAGAAATTGGTGAGGTCGGGCACAAGGTCCTTGACCACTTGCATGTGCGGCAGCGGGTAGACCTTGATCGCGCCGGAAATGTCGTCGCAGCCCTTGGTGCAGGCCAGCGTGTTCGACCCGTCGATGTTCATGGCGCAGGAGCCGCAAATGCCTTCGCGGCAGGAACGGCGCAGCGTCAGCGTCGGGTCGATCTTGTTCTTGATCCAGAGCAGCGCGTCGAGCACCATCGGCCCGCAATCGTCCATGTCGACGAAATACGTGTCCATGCGCGGGTTCTCGTCATCGTCCGGCGACCAGCGATAGATGCGGTATTCTCGCAGATTGGTCGCGCCCTCCGGCTTCGGCCAGGTTTTTCCGGCCATGATCTTCGAGTTTTTCGGAAGCGTGAGTTCGACCATTGGGGACCTCTAGAAAAGCCCGAGAAATCTCTTGCGCGGAACGACGCTAGGACGATTTGGCGCAATGACCTCGTTCACACCGGCGCGATCAAGAAGCGGGGCAAGCGACTCCACTCCCTTGTTCAGAGCAATCATAAGTTCGTCCGCGTAGAGCGGCAGGATGCAAAAGAAGTTGATCTTGTTGCCGTCCTTTGTCGGAAGGGTGTTCGATCCGGAAATCCAGCAGATGTTCGCGTCAACTAGCAAAGATGCGCAAAGCCTGGTGCTGGAATGGTACGGTTCCCGCGACTCTGCCGACACGAATGTATGCGACGCCCAAACCCATGAGCCATACTCATGCGGCAGACGAGCCAGGAACTTGAGAAGGCGAATCGGCCAATACTTCGCTCCCTCCTTCAGTTGATCTTCCGGAACCATCCCATCTTCGGATGCTTTAAACCAATCGGCTGGCAGCACGATGAACAGTTCGGCGAACTCGAAGTCAGATCGCGGTTGAAGGCCCTCGGGAACATTCATCGGCAGATCGCTCATGCCGCTGGTAACGAAGGTCCAGTTGTTGCGATTGTCGTTCGGAGGAAAAATCAAAATATCGAGATGAATCTTGTCCGACAATATCTCGTGGAATACCCCGGCTTGCTGACCCAGGAAACCTCCCAGAAAGGGCTCGATCTCTTCAATGTACCGACCAGCGTAAAGAGGCGCGTGCCAATCGCCGGCATCATCGGCCTTGTGCCTATAAATGCGAGCACCGCTGGGCAACTGCTCGCCCATCAATACACCCTGGCCTTCGGCGCGATCTTGGCCGGATTGATGCCGCCGTCTGCTTCCTTGAGCAGCGTCTCGGTGTGCACGGGCCGGTAGGTGAGCGCCACCTCGCCGGCCTCGTTGAGCCGGGCCAGCGTATGCTTGCGCCAGTTCGCGTCGTCGCGCGCCGAAAAGTCCTCCCGCGCGTGCGCCCCGCGGCTTTCCTTGCGCGCTTCGGCGCCGTAGACGGTGGTGATGGCGTTGGCCATCAGGTTTTCCAGCTCCAGCGTCTCGACCAGGTCGGAGTTCCAGATCATCGAGCGGTCGAACACCTTGACGTCGCCGAGTTCACCCCAGATCTGCGAAATGCGCCTGCAGCCGCTTTCCAACGATTCCTGGGTGCGGAACACCGCCGCGTCCTCCTGCATCGCCTTCTGCATCTTTTCGCGCAAAACCGCTGTCGGCGTCGAACCGTTGGCGTGGCGCAGCCGGTCGAAGCGGTCCATGATCTTTTCGACCGAGGCTTCGTTGGGCGACGGGATCGCGACGTTGCGGTCGATCACCTTGCCGGCCCGGATCGCCGCCGCACGGCCGAACACCACCAGGTCGATCAGCGAATTCGAACCCAGCCGGTTGGCGCCGTGCACCGAGGCGCAGCCGGCCTCGCCGACGGCCATCAGCCCGGGCAACACCTGGTCCGGGTTCAGAGCGGTCGGGTTGAGCACCTCGCCCCAGTAATTGGTCGGCACGCCGCCCATATTGTAATGGACGGTCGGCAGCACCGGGATCGGTTCCTTGGTCAGGTCGACGCCGGCAAAAATCTTTGCCGACTCTGAAATACCCGGGAGCCTTTCGTGCAAAACGGCCGGATCGAGATGGTCGAGGTGGAGAAAAATATGGTCCTTCTTCGGGCCGACGCCACGGCCTTCGCGGATCTCCAGCGTCATGCAGCGCGAGACCACGTCACGCGAAGCCAGATCCTTGGCTGACGGCGCGTAGCGTTCCATGAAGCGCTCGCCCTCGGAATTGACGAGATAGCCGCCCTCGCCGCGCGCGCCCTCGGTAATCAGGCAGCCGGCGCCGTAGATGCCGGTCGGGTGGAACTGCACGAACTCCATGTCCTGCAGCGCCAGGCCGGCGCGTGCGGCCATGCCGCCGCCATCGCCGGTGCAGGTATGCGCCGAGGTGGCCGAGAAATAGGCGCGGCCATAGCCGCCGGTCGCCAGCACCACCATCTTGGCCGAAAAACGGTGGATGGTGCCGTCGTCGAGGTTCCAGGTGACGACGCCGGTGCAGGTGCCGTCCGGCTCCATGATCAGGTCGAGCGCGAAATACTCGATGAAGAACTGCGCATTGTGCTTCAGCGACTGACCGTACAGCGTATGCAGCATGGCGTGGCCGGTGCGGTCGGCGGCAGCGCAGGTGCGCTGCACCGGCGGCCCTTCGCCGAAATTCATCATCATGCCGCCGAACGGCCGCTGGTAGATTTTCCCGTCCTCGGTGCGGCTGAAGGGAACGCCGTAATGCTCGAGTTCATAGACCGCCGCCGGCGCCTCGCGCACCATGTATTCCTGCGCGTCGGTATCACCCAGCCAATCCGAGCCCTTGACCGTGTCGAAGAGATGCCACTGCCAGTTGTCGGGGCCCATATTGGCGAGCGAGGCGGCGATGCCGCCCTGAGCGGCGACCGTGTGCGAGCGCGTCGGGAAAACCTTGGTGATGCAGGCGGTGCGCAGGCCCTGCTCGGCCATGCCGAGCGTGGCACGCAGGCCAGCACCGCCGGCGCCGACGACCACGACGTCGAATTTGTGGTCGACATAGCTATAGGCGGAAGCCGTATTGGCGTTCTTCGCGTCCTTGGCCAAAAATCAGCCTCCAAATGCCAGTTTAAGCAGGGCGAAGACCGAAGCGACGCCGACGACTACGGGAAAGAATGTGTTGAGCGCGAGCAGCGCCAACCTGGTGCCCTCGCCATGCACATAGTCTTCGATGATCGCCTGCATGCCGAGCCGCATGTGGTAGAGCACCGACAACAGCACCAGCGCCAGCACCAGTGCCACGAACGGATTGGCAAGTGCGGCGCGCACCTCGAGATAGCTGGCGCCGTTGAGTGCGATCAGGAAGCCGACGAAGAACAGGACCAGCGGGATGTTAGAGATCGCCGTCAGCCGCTGGCGCCAGAAATGACCGGTGCCCTCGCGGGCCGAACCCAGGCCGCGGACCTTGGCCAGCGGCGTGCGCATATCGGTGTTTTTGCCTGTCATGTCAGGCTCCCCCGCGCCATGTAGCCGGCGATCCAGATCAGCAGCGTCAGCGTGACCGAGCCGGCCAGCGTCGCCCAGGCGATCCTCGAGGCCGTATGCTTTTCCAGCCCTGCCCCAGTGTCCCAGATAAGATGGCGCACGCCGCCCAGCATGTGGTGCATCAGCGCCCAGCTGTAGCCGAACAGCACCAGCCTTCCCAGCCACGAGCCGAAGGCCCAGTTGACGGCATTGAAGGTCGCCTCCGAGCTCGCCGCCGCCATCAGCCACAGCGCGACGAGAAGCGTGCCGAAATAGAGCGCCCCGCCGGTGATGCGGTGGACGATCGACATGGTCATGGTGATCGGCGGCCGATAGACGGTCAGGTGCGGCGAAAGCGGCCGTTCACGTCTGGTAAATTCGCGGGTGGCTGGTGATTTGCTCATGGCTCCCCCAGTTCGGCGTCTCTGGAGCCTCAGGTGGAAATGCGGCATTGCCGCTTCCGGTTGCGACTTCGGACAGCCGGTTTCTAATGCTCTTTTTGCACCGCGTCAAAGCCGGAAAACCGTTTTGAAAACGTAATTTAGTCTGATGAAAGCGAAGGTTTCAGCTTCAATCGATTAGGGCTGTGGCCTTGAGCCGGCACAATGTCGCTGCACTGCAAAATATGGCTGCCGCACCGGGTCGATCAGCGTTTACAGGCCAGCGGTGAGGCAGCGCCCTTCATCACCAGCGCGTCACGCCCGTCGATCACGATTGCGTCATGCGCCTCGCCGTAACGGCTGGTCTGATTGGCCGGTGAGGCCGGCAGCTCGGCGCTGGTGCCGTCCGGGCTGAGCACACGCACCGACGTGCCGAGATTCTCGATGGTCATCATGCTCCCGTCGGCGCATTTGTAGGTCGCCGTGCGCGGCTGCGGTGTCGATTCGGTTGGAGCGATCGCGACAGAAGCGGCCACTGTATTCCCGAGCTTGGGCGCACTGGTCTGCGGCGTGCAGGCGGCGGCAGCCAGCAGCGAGGAGACGGCCAGCGCTATCCGAAACGTGCGGCGTAATCTCATATGCTGCTTCCCCGCGCCTCGAAACCGGCCGCGATGCCCCGGCAAGCCGCCGGATTTCATGCTTTTTAAGTCGCGCTCGATGCCGGCGATGGTGGGAACAAGCATGGCCGAATGATGGCCGGGTGGCCGTTCGAATATTAACCATGTTTTCCGAGACCTCGCGGCAGCGGCGGTTGCCCTCTTAACAAAGGTTAATAAAAGGTTAATTTCTGATTCGAGGAGGCTTGCCTCTCAGCAATGGAGCAGCTCGCCATGCATTCGAATTCAGCAGGATCGCGCCTTCCCTGGTTCCTATTGGCGGCGCTCGCCGTCGGCGTCGTCGCACCGGCATTCGCCGGAACGCGCCATCATGACCGCGTCTATGCCGATTCCTTCGGCAATCTCGTCATCGACAGCGCCGCCGGCTACAAGCGTATCCTCGTTGGCGAGGGCAAGCTGGCCAAGGAATTGTCCGACTACACCAGCGCCGGCCAGCCCGACGTGATCTACGAAAACGAATCGGACGATGTCCGCGACGGCGACTGCTACAGGCCGCCGGTTTTCGTCAAGGGCCGCAGCTATATGTACGGCCTCTCCGACGGCGAAATGCCGGAGCTCAGCCCCTGCCGCTGACGGCCACGTCGCCTTTTGCCACCGCTGCCGGCTGGGCAACAGCCGACCCCACCGAGACACGCACACAATCGCGGCCGCTGCCCTTCGCCTGATAGAGCGCTTTGTCGGCGCGCCGCAGCAGGTCGGAAAAGCTTTCGCCCGAACCAAGCTCGGCAACGCCGAAACTGGCGCTGCAGCGATGATCCGCCGGCAGGCAGTCGATGGGCGTGGCACCGAAGGCGGTACGCGTGCCCTCGGCGAAGAGCCGGGCGGCGGCGAGGTTGGTCCCCGGCAGGAAAATAGCGAATTCCTCGCCGCCGATCCGGCCGGCGACATGATGGTCGGCCGCGGCATCGCGGAGAAAACCGGCAAAGGTCTCGATGACCCGATCGCCGGACGCGTGGCCGTACGTATCGTTGATGCGCTTGAAATGGTCGAGATCGGCAATGACCAGTGCCGCCGAGACAGCCCGCCGCATGGCGTCGCGCAGTGCGATCTCGGCATGGCGCTCGAAGCCGCCACGGTTGAGCAGCCGTGAAAGCGTATCGGTTTCCGATTTCGACGTCGCCTCGGCGAGCACGTCGCGGACCAGGATAGCCAACGTCACCAGCGCAAGCGCCAGGCCGAACACGGTGCCGATAGACTGCGACACCAACGCGTAGCTGGTCTGCGCATAAGATTGCGGGTTGGCGCCCCAGCCGCCAAGCGTATGGGCGATGAAGGGTTTGCTGGCGAACTGCAAGGTGCTGGCTGCCAGGACAGCCATCAGCATATAGTCGAGCCGCTCGCGTCTTTGCTTGGACGACAAGACGATCGTCAGCCCGGTGAATTGCATGGCCGCATAGGGAAACTGGTAGGCCGCCATGCGCACAAAGGATTGACGTTGCAGGTCCTGTACGACGTAGACCGCCACGGTGGCGAAGACCAGGAAGAAGAGCATCGGCGGCCAAGAGCGCGAAACGCCGTATTTATGGGCAAGCCCGCCATTGAAGGCGACGGTAGCGCCAAGGAAAGCGGCAAAGGCTGCAACAACCAGCGGTCGTGCATTGTCGAAGGCAGGGATGCTGAATTCGATGGCGAAATAGGCCATGCCCAGTACATAGCCGAACGCAAGCCAGCGCCCCGACACCCGTCCTGCGTCATAGACGGCGATCGTCATGAAGGCCGCCGCCAGCAGCCCGGCAACGAACAGGTTGATCACCAGGATGAAATTGGCGCTGCCCATTGCGTTTTTGGCACTCCCCGCCGAACAGCAAACCACCGAGGCGCGAAAAAGACGTTAATTCGAGGCCGCCGCTGACGCTCACTGGTCCGATCGGGAAAGAACACCGTTTCAGGCCGCTGATAGGACAGGCACACGCTGTCGCGGCCATTTCTCTTGGCTTTGTAGAGCGCTTCGTCGGCACGGCGCATCAGCGGGTCCAGCCCTTCGTCGCCCGTACGGGCGGCCACGCCGAAGCTCGCGGTCACTCTTGTGTCGGGCGGAAGCCCGTCGATTCTGCCCGCCGAATAGAGCGTGCGAATGGCTTCGGCAAACAGTCTTGCCGCGCCAAGGTCACTGAGCGGCAAGAGCACGGCGAACTCCTCGCCGCCGATGCGGCCGGCAACGCCGCGCGTGCCTGCAGCCGATAGAAGCTTGGCGGCGAAGTCGGCGATGACGCGATCCCCGGCCGCGTGGCCATGCTGAGCATTGAGCGCCTTGAAATGATCGAGATCGGCCAACACCAGCGCAACCGGCAATCGCGCCGTGGCACAGTGCTGCAGGACAAGCATGGCGCGCTCCTCGAAGCCACGGCGGTTGAGCAGGCCCGACAGCGGGTCCGTCAGGGTTTCGGTCTTCAGGGCCTTCATCACATCGAGCGCGGCGGCGCCGAACAGGCAAAGCGCGATAAGCAGCGACAGCAGCGCATGCGACAGCAGTGCCGTCGTCCAATAGGACGAGGAGTAAAGCCCTTCATAGCTGGCAAATGGACCATGCGCGATGACGACGGCAAGGGTCCGCACCAGGAAGTTCAGGCCGGAAAGCAGCGACAGCACGAACAGGATCATTTCCGTCGGGCCGTTGTTGCGCACCACGCGCAGCTCGGCGGCGACAACCAGGCTGATGCCGCCGAAGCTGAAATTGATGGCAAGGATCCGCCAGGTGATATCCGGCCGGGCAAAGAGAAACCATGAGACCGCGGCAAGGCCGCCGGCCGCCAGAATGCCGATCGCTGGATACGGCACGCGCCGCCCGTAGCGCGCGATGACCGCGCCGGCGAGACAGCAGGTCGCGAAGGTGAAGCATAGGATGGACATGAGCTTGGTCGGCGCCATTCCGACCGGCAGCGTGAAATACTGGAGCAGGAAGCCTGCGGCCGAGGCCGAGTAGCCCGCCGCCAGCACGATCAGATATGGACGGTGGCGCTGATAGAACCACAGCACGACAAATGCCGCGCCGAGTGTGAGGGCGATGCCTGGATTAAGCAGCGCTATGAGCAGGCCGGTGTCCAAGCGCTATAACTTCCCCTCGCTTCCCCTCAGGAGACCTTAGAGCGGAAGCCCAAACAAGCGGTTAAGCGAAGGCGAATATACGACGGATGCGTCGACAAAGCCGCTGGACGGAACCGGAAACGGCGGGCGGCGTTTCACGACGGCAACCAGGAGACGCTCTGATGGCCGACACGATCATGCTGACCGATCACGATGCAATTCGCTCATGGGCCGCGGCGCGCGCCGGCTTTCCGGCGATCGTCGACGTGTCGCCTGAAGCCGGAACCCAGGCCATGCTGAGGCTGGTCTTCGGCCAGCACGCCTACCAGGATCAGGACGAGGCCGAACGCCCGATCAATGCCCGCGGCTATGAACTGGTCGAATGGGTCGAATGGTTCAAGCTCTTCGACGAGCGCCAACTGGCGCTGGTCGTCGCAAAGGACCAACCCGGCCGCCGTGAGGGATTCCACGAATTCGTCAGGCGCCCCGGCTGAAGAAATGCCCGAACCTCACTGCGGCTCGGGCAACTCATATCCGACTGCGCGCCCTGCGCTATTTCCACTCGCGGATGTCGACGAAATGGCCGGCGATCGCCGCCGCCGCCGCCATTGCCGGCGACACCAGATGGGTGCGCCCCTTGAAGCCTTGGCGGCCCTCGAAATTGCGGTTCGAGGTCGAGGCGCAGCGCTCATGCGGCTTCAGTCGGTCGTCGTTCATGGCAAGGCACATCGAGCAGCCCGGCTCGCGCCAGTCGAAACCGGCCGCGACAAAGATCTTGTCGAGGCCTTCGGCCTCGGCCTGTTCCTTGACCAGGCCGGAACCGGGCACGATCATCGCGCTGACCCGCGGATTGACCTTCTTGCCCTCGATCACCTTGGCGGCGGCGCGCAGATCCTCGATGCGGCCATTGGTGCAGGAGCCGATGAAGACGCGGTCAAGTTCGATATCGGTGATCTTGGTGCCCGGCGTCAGGCCCATATAGTCGAGCGCGCGTTGCTTGGAGGTGCGCTTGTTCTCATCAGTGATGTCGTCCGGGTTCGGCACGATGCCCTGGACCGAAACGACGTCCTCGGGCGAGGAGCCCCAGGAGACGATCGGCGGCAGCTTTGCCGCGTCGAGCACGACCACCTTGTCGAAATGCGCGCCTTCGTCGGACTGCAGCGTCTTCCAATAGGCGAGCGCGGCATCCCAGGCTTCGCCCTTGGGGGCGCGCGGCTTGTCCTTGACATAGGCGAAGGTAGTCTCGTCGGGCGCGATCAGGCCGGCGCGGGCGCCGGCTTCGATCGACATGTTGCAGATCGTCATGCGGCCTTCCATCGACAGCGCACGGATCGCCTCGCCGGCATATTCGATGACATAGCCGGTGCCGCCGGCCGTGCCGATCTCGCCGATGATGGCGAGGATGATGTCCTTGGCGGTGACGCCTTCCGGCAGCGCGCCGTCGACTCGCACCAGCATGTTCTTGGCCTTGCGCTGGATCAGCGTCTGCGTCGCCAGCACATGCTCGACTTCCGAGGTGCCGATGCCATGCGCCAGCGCGCCGAACGCGCCATGCGTCGAGGTGTGGCTGTCGCCGCAGACGATGGTCATGCCGGGCAGCGTAAAGCCCTGCTCGGGACCGATGATGTGGACGATGCCCTGGCGGATATCCTTCTCGGAATAATATTCGACGCCGAAATCCTTGGCGTTCTTGGCCAGTGCCTCGACCTGGATGCGGCTTTCCTCGTTCTTGATGCCGAACTTGCGCTCCGGTGAGGTCGACACATTGTGGTCGACCACGGCCAGCGTCTTTTCCGGATGCCGAACCTTGCGGCCGGTCATGCGCAGGCCTTCGAAAGCCTGTGGGCTGGTGACTTCGTGGACGAGGTGGCGATCGATATAGAGCAGGCAGGTGCCGTCGTCCTGGCGGTCGACGACATGGTCGTCGAAAATCTTGTCGTAGAGGGTGCGCGGTGCGCTCATGTGCGTAAATCCGTCGATTTAAAAAAAGGAAAGGACGCCGGTCGGCCCGGCGAGACAGCCTGGCGAGTCTGCCTTAGCTAAGTCGGCTGGTCAGCGCCCCGCAGACGCGCGCCGAAAATCGCGACGGCAGGCGTTTTCTGTCCTGCAGCACGAGACCCTTATAGGCCGGATCGCCAAAAAGCTCTTCCATGGCGCTGCTCTTATCAATGTTTTGGCTTTTCAGCAATCGTGGCTGCCTTCGCAGGACCTGGGGTCCTCCGCGTTCACAGCACCTCGAACACAAAGGTCTTCACCAGCGCGTCGGGCTCGGCGATCGCATAGCAGCGGAACCATGGGCTCTCCTCGACCGGCCGCCATTTTTTCGCCTGCTCCAGTTCGTCAAACACGGCTTGAAACCCGCCGCTTTCAAATACCTGGTCACGGACGGTGAAGATGGCGTGGCCGCCCGTCCTGGTGATGCGTACCAGTTCATGCAGGCCCGACGCCGGCGCGTGGCTGATGGTGAACACGCCGGTCGAGAAAAAGGCGCGGAAATACCCGTCCGGCCAAGGCAATGGCCCGCCGAGCATCGCCTGTTTCAGCTCGCTGTAGGCCTGCCGGCTGCCGGCGATTTTCAGCATGTCCTGCGACAGGTCGAGCCCGGCAATGTCGTGGTAGCCGAGTGCCTTGAGCGACGGCCCCGACAGGCCGGTGCCGCAGCCGGCGTCCAGCAGCGGCCCTTCGCCTGACGGCACGTGGCGCGTCACCCAGGCGGCGATCAGGAACGGCAGGAGATAGCCGAGCGCCGCGGTTTCGCCGTCATAGGTCGCAGCCCATTGCGCATAGGCCTTGGCGAGCGCCTCAGGCGTGTCGGCCGTGTAGACTGCTTCTAGCGCCGCATTGGCTTTGTCGATGATCATGGTTCTCCCCGGTCGCATTCGTTCGATGGTAGCGCCGTTTTCGCCTGCCTTCTATTCCCCATGCTGGTGCCGCAGCCGCTTCTCCAGCGCCCGCAACGCCAGCGACAGACCGACGGTCAGGATGAGATAGATATAGGCGACGATCGAATAGGTTTCGAAGAAGCGGAACGAACCGGCGGCGTAGATCTTGCCCATCTGGGTGATGTCGGCGACGCCGAGCACCGAGACCAGCGAGGAATCCTTGACCATGGCGACGAAATCATTGCCGAGCGGCGGCAGGATGGTGCGGATCGCCTGCGGAAAGACGATCAGCCGGAAGCGCTGCGTGCGCGTCAGCCCGAGCGCCTTCGCCGCCTCGATCTGACCCTTCTCGACCGCCTGGATGCCGGCGCGGAAGACCTCCGAGATGAAAGCGGAATAGCCGATGGTCAGCGCCATGATGGCGCGCCATAGCAGCGACACGTCGCGTACCAGCAGCTCACCGAACAGGCCGGCGCTTTGCAGCGGCGCCGTCAGCGCGTTCCATGCCGCGACGAAGGCCGGCGCGCCAGCAAAGGCGATCCAGAACAACAGCACCAGGATCGGCACGCCGCGGATGATCTCGACGTAGAAGCGGGCGATCTGGCTGAGCCAGCGTGAGCCCGACAGCCCCATCAGCGCCACGCCAAGCCCGATGGCGCAAGCCAGCGTGAAGGCGACCACGGTGACGAAGATGGTGACGCCGATGCCCTTGGCGACGGTCGCGAACACCTGGGCATAGAGGTCGCTGGCGGCGATGAAGATGGCGGCGGCCAAGGCGATCGTCACGGCCACGGCAAGCCACCACGGGAAGTCGGATTTGGCGGAGGCTGGGGGCGCCGGCGGCATCAAGCAATACCGGTGACAGAGTCGCCCAGAGTCAGCACGAGTTCCCGCGCATCACCCGGCACCCGCGACAAAAGTCCTACTGCCCCATCTTGTAGTCGAGGAACCACTTCTTGTTGAGCGCGTCGAGCGTGCCGTCGGCCTTGAGCGCGGCGATTGCCGCGTTGACCGGCTTCACCAGGTCGGAGCCCTTGGGGAAAATGAAGCCGAAATCCTCGGTGCCGAGTGGGCCGCCGATCAGCTTAAGGCCGCCATTGGACGCATCGACATAGCCCTTGCCGGCAGTGCCGTCGGTGAGCACGACGTCGACGTCGCCGGACTTCAGCGCCTGCACCGTCGCGCCGAATGTCTCGAACAGCTTGATGCGCGGATTCTGTTCATTGCCGTCGAGGACGCTGTAGACCGCGGTGTAGAACGGCGTGGTACCGGCCTGCGCGCCGATCAGCCCGTCCTTGAAGGCAGCGAACGTCTTGGCATCGCTGAAGCGCTTCTCGTCGCCGCGCACCAGCATGAACTGTTCCGAGCGCATATACGGGTCGGAGAAATCGACCTTCTGCTTGCGGTCGTCCTTGATGGTGATGCCGGTCATGCCAATGTTGTACTGGTTGTCGGAAACCGCCTGGATCATCGCGTCCCAGGAAGTATTCTGGTACTCGACCTTGAAATTCAGCCGCTTGGCGATCTCGTTCATCGCGTCATATTCCCAGCCGATCTGCTTGCCGGTCTTGGCATCGATGAACTGCAGCGGCGGATAGGCGTTTTCCGTCACCACCACCACTTTCTTGCCGCCGAGGTCGGGCAACACCTGCGCCATAGCCGCGACAGGCACAAGAAGGCAAGCCAGCAGGCCGGCCAGCAGCAGTTTCGAATTGATCATGACTATGCTCCCCAGGAACTGAACCGCCTCGATCGGCCGAGGCATGCAGGAAAATCCGGCGCCGACTTTAGCTTTCCGCAGGCGCCTTGCAAGCCGCTCCGATGCGCCGCTCGGCACGAAAATGGATTTCCGATGCTTTCAACGGCGGCATTACGGAACGATCCGTATCGATTGCGGGACTGGCAAAATCGAATCCACCTCGCGAAACAAAAAGGCGGCCGAAGCCGCCTTTCCGAAAACATGGGTTTTGAAGACGCCTTATTCGGCGGCAGCTGTTTCCGCGGCCTTGGCTGCCTCGTCGGCGGCCTTCTTCTCGGCGGCGTCCTGCGCTGTCTTCTCGGCGGCCAGCGCCTGGGCGGCGGCCACCTTCTCGGCCTCGATGCGCGCCTTCTCGGCGTTCAGCGCATCGCGCTCTTCGTCGTTCAGCTTGCGGGCGCGCACGCCGGTGTTTTCCGAAATACGGGCCGATTTGCCGCGACGATCGCGCAGGTAATACAGCTTGGCGCGACGCACCTTGCCGCGGCGCACGATCTCGACGCCCTCGACCATCGGCGAATAGACCGGGAACACACGCTCCACGCCTTCGCCGTAGGAGATCTTGCGAACGGTGAAGCTCTCCTGGAAACCGGCGCCGGCGCGGGCGATGACGACGCCCTCATAGGCCTGGACACGGGTGCGGGTGCCTTCGGTCACGCGGACCTGGACGCGCACGGTGTCGCCGGGCTGGAATTCGGGAAGCTTGCGCTTGGCTTCGATCTTGGCGGCCTGCTCGGCCTCGAGCTGACGGAGGATATCCATCTCATAAATCCACTTCTTGTTCTTCCGACAGTCAGAGCGTCCGACACTCGCCTTGCAGTCGCATCGACCGCTCGGCTATGCCCTTCGTTCGAGAACGTCTGTTCGAGAACATCGGGCAGGGGCGACTACACCGTCATTGTTGACGGGCCAGAAGATCGCTCTTGGCAGATTTTCTTCCGGTTCGGCGCGCACATACAGCTATTTCGGCGCTTTGTCACGCCTTCGCTGTTTCTTTTTTGGCGCTGCTTCTTTTGACTGGCGCCCGCTGTGGCAATCCCATGATCGCTTGTGGTCCAGGGGGTTGCGCCCGCGCGTCAAGCTTTCTAAGCCGGAAGATAAGCATTTTCCTCCAGCGACGACACCCCTCATGCCAATCTTGGACGCGGTTCTGCTCTTTCTCGCCGGCTTTCTATCAGGCGCGGTCAACGCAGTTGCCGGCGGCGGCACGTTCATAACCTTTGGCGCCATGACCCTGGCCGGCCTGCCGCCGATCGTCGCCAATGCGACATCGTCGGTGACGCAATTTCCTGGCTACATCACCTCGACGCTCGCCTATTGGCACGACATCAAGCATTTCTGGCGCGGCGCACTGCTGCTCAGCCTCATTTCGGCTTTCGGTGCGCTGTCTGGCGCGCTCATCCTTCTAGGGCTCGACAACCCGGCGTTCCGCGCCTTGGTGCCGTGGCTGCTGCTGGCGGCGACGGCGTTGTTCGCTGCCGGGCCATGGCTGAAGCCGGCGCCCAAGCCGGAGCATGAGGCCGCGGTGGGTTCGCTGGTCGGATCGCTGGCGCAGTTCGCCACCGCCGTCTATGGCGGCTTCTTCGGCGCCGGCATGGGCGTCATGATGCTGGCGACGCTCGGCCTCACCCAGTCCGGCGACTATCACCGGCTGAACGCACTGAAGAACATGCTGGCCGTTGTCATAGCTGCGGTCGCCATCCTGGTCTTTGTCTCCGGCGGCGTCATCGCCTGGCTGCAGGCGATCATCATGATCCCAGGCGGCGCGCTGGGCGGCTATGCCGGCGTCTGGATCGCCAGGCGCGTGCCACAGAACGCGGTGCGCGGCTTCGTCATCGCGGTCGGCCTGTTCCTGGCGTTTTACTATTTCGACAAGGGCTGAGCGGCCAAAAGATCCGGCCTTCGCTCTTTCGTCAGCTTTTCCGCCTCGGCCCGCCGCCAGGCGGCGATCTTCTTGTGATTGCCCGAAATCAGCACTTCGGGGATCGGCCGGCCCTCGAACTCCTGCGGCCGCGTGTAGTGCGGATGTTCGAGCAGGCCGTTCTCAAAGCTCTCTTCGTCGCCCGACACCGCATTGCCCATGACACCGGGCAGCAGCCGCACCACGGCGTCTAACAGCACAAGTGCCGCCGGCTCGCCGCCGGACAGGATGAAGTCGCCGATCGAGACTTCCTCGAGGCCTCGCGATTCGATGACCCGCTGGTCGACGCCTTCGAAGCGGCCGCAGACAATCACCGCACCCGGCCCGCCGGCGAGCTCGCGCACACGGCGCTGCGTCAGCGGCTTGCCGCGCGGGCTCATTAGCAGTTTTGGACGCAGATCGCCCGGCGGCGAGGCATGGTCGATGGCGCTGGCCAGCACGTCCGCCCGCATCACCATCCCGGCGCCACCGCCGGCCGGTGTGTCATCGACAGTACGGTGACGATCGCTGGCAAAGTCGCGGATCTGGATCGCCTTGAGCGACCAAATGCCGGTCTCCAGCGCGCGTCCGGCCAGCGACAGGCCGAGCGCGCCGGGAAACATCTCGGGATAGAGCGTCAGCACCGAAGCGGAAAAACTCACCGGTTGCCTCCGGCGTCCCGCGGCCCGCGCGGCCTGCCTTTGGGGTCGAAGCTGTCGCGGCCGGCAGGCTCGCCGTCCTCGTCCTCGACCAACCCTGCGGCGGCCGGATCGATGCGGACAAAGCCGCCGGCGATCGACACTTCCGGAACGGCGGCCTGCGTGAACGGGATGAGCACGCCTTTGCGCCCCGCCAGCGTCACGTCGAGAATGTCGCCGCCGCCGAAATTATGCACGGCGACGACCTTTCCGATGACCGCACCAGTGTCATCCTTGACCTCCAGCCCGACGAGGTCGGCATGGTAGAATTCATCCTCTTCGCCCTCATCCGGCAACACCGAACGGTCGACGAACAATTCGGTGCCGGCAAGCGCCTCCGCGGCATTGCGATCGCTGACGCCTTTGAAACGCACCACCACCACCGTGTTGGCAGGCCTGATATCGACGATCTGGAAGGCGCGGCCATCCCTGGCGTAGAGCGGACCGTAATCGGCCAGCGCCAGCGGGTCGCCGGTAAAGCTCTTGACGCGCAATTCGCCCTTGATGCCATGCGCGGCACCGATCACGGCCATCTGGACGGGGTTTTGCGGCTTGCTCATCTGCGGAAAATCCTTTGCCTTGCTCTAACCCCAGCCCGTCGTCATTTCAATGATGCCGCTCTTCACCGCTTCCTAACCCGCGTGCCGGAAGATGGCGGAGAACTGGAAGAGCGCAATGCAGGAATTCCTCATACCGGCAAAACCCGATCTACAGGCGGCGCGCGAGGCCTGGCTGAAGATGCTGGCGCGCGAACGACGGCTGTCGCCCGAAACCGTCGAGGCCTATGAGCGCGACACGCGCCAGTTCCTGCATTTCCTGACCGGCCATTGCGGCGGCTCGCCCGGCATTTCCGACATCGCCGATCTGCGCCCCGCCGATCTGCGCGGCTTTCTCGCTGCCCGCCGTACCGAGGGCGCCGGCGCCCGCACGCTCGGGCGCGGCCTAGCCGGCATCCGCTCGCTGCTGCGTTTCCTGGAACGGCGCGGCCTCGCCAATGCGGCAGGTGCGGCAGCCTTGCGCGCGCCGCGGCAGCCGAAATCGCTGCCCAAGCCGCTGACCGCAAGCGATGCAAAACACGTCGTCTCGGTGGAAGGCCAACTGGCGGAGGAGCCGTGGATCGCCGCGCGCAACGCCGCCGTGCTGACCCTGCTCTATGGGTCCGGCTTGCGCATTTCCGAGGCGCTCGGCCTGTCGGGCGCCGATCTGTCCTCGCCTGGTGAGACCGTGCTGCGCGTCACCGGCAAGGGCGGCAAGACGCGGTTGGTGCCGGTGCTGCCGGTGGCGCTGCGGGCGATTGCCGAATACCGCCGCTTGTGTCCCTATCATCTCGATCCCAAGGGCGTGCTGTTTCGCGGTGCCCGCGGCGGCCCGCTGAACCCGGCAATCGTTCAGCGCGACATGGCCAAGCTGCGCTCGGCGCTCAACCTGCCCGACACGGCGACGCCGCATGCGCTGCGCCATTCCTTTGCAACGCATCTGCTTGGGCGCGGCGGCGACCTGCGCACCATCCAGGAGTTGCTCGGCCACGCCAGCCTGTCGACAACCCAGATATACACCGGTGTCGACACCGCCAGGCTGCTCGAGATTTACGAAGCAGCTCATCCGCGTGCGTGATGGATGCTTGATTGGTGGCCATCTCGCAACAATTTTGATGCGCCGATTAACCGTTTTGCCGCTTTTTGCGCCTAGAACCGCAGCATGAAACGCCTCATCGCCATCGCCGACCGCGCGACCCATGTGTCGCTGAAGCTGCTTGTCGCGCTCAACGCCCTGTTTTTCCTCTCCTTCCTCATCATCGCGCTGCTCGCCGCAGGCAAGGCACGCGCCGAGATCCCGGTCTGCGCCGGTACCGATATGCTGGGCGCGCTGCAAAAGGACGACCCGGCCACCTACCGCAAGATCGAGGCGGACGCGGCAGTGACGCCGAACGGCAAGGGCCTGCTGTGGAAGCTCGAAAAATCAGGCGAAAAACCGTCTTTCCTGTTCGGCACCATGCACGTTACCGACCCGCGCGTCACCACGCTGCCGCCCGCCGCGCAGAAGGCATTCGATGCGGCTGGCACCGTCATCATCGAGACCACCGAAGTGCTCGACAAGCAGAAGATGATGGCCGCACTGCTGAAAGAGCCGGATCTGATGATGTTCACCGACAAGACGACGCTTTCGTCGCTGCTGTCGCCGCAGGATGCGGCGGTGGTCAACAAGGCGCTCGATGCGCGTGGCATCCCGCCAGCGACCGTCGCCAAGATGAAGCCCTGGTTGCTGTCGGCGATGGTGGCGCTGCCTGCATGCGAAGTCGCCCGCCAAGCTGGCGGCGCACCGGTGCTCGACGTCAAGCTTGCCAAGGACGCCGAGGCTTCGGGCAAATCAGTCGAGGGGCTGGAGACAATCGCCGACCAGTTGCGCGCCATGGCTTCGCTGCCGATCGCCTTTCACCTGAAGGGGCTGGTCGATACGCTGAAGCTTGGCGACAAGGTGAACGACGTCAACGAAACCATGATCGTGCTTTACCGGCGTGGCGACACTGGCATGTACGTACCGCTGTTTCGGACCGTCATTCCCGAACAGGTCGACGACCAATCGGGTTACGCCGAATTCGAGCAGACCATGATCACCAGCCGCAACAAGGTGATGGTCGATCGGGCAGCGCCGATCCTCGCCCACGGCAATGTCTTCATGGCGGTAGGCGCCATGCACCTTCCCGGAGCGCAAGGCTTGGTCGAGGGTTTCCGCAAGACCGGCTACACGGTGACCGCCGTCAACTGAACAACACGGCGGAGTTGCACACCGAATCATTGCCGTGGCGCGACGGCGGACCACCCGCGCTTCGTGCCAAGAAACTGAAAAAGGTTCGGTTTGGCTCGATCGAACCCATTTTGCGGTGGAAATGCATGCCTGCAAGCGATTCCGGATCAGAATTGCCCTGTTTTCGGCGTTTTCAACGCCTAATGTGAAACCGATTCAACGATTGTACGTTGATGGCTATTACTTGATGTTTTTCATCCACGGAGGACACTTTTATGGCGAACACACCCAATCCGAACGACCCATTCACCTCACCGGGTACCGCACGGCCACGCGGCGGCGGCAGCGGCTGGCTGATTGCCCTGGTCGTCGTTATCCTGGCAATTGTCGCCTATTATGTTTTTGGAAGACGTAGCGAAGCACCTGCGCCTGCCGAACCGCCCGCAGCCAGCACACCGGCTCCGGCTCCAGCACCTGCCGAGCCGATGAAGCCAGCCGAACCGGCTCCTGCGCCAGCTCCGGCAACACCCGCTCCGGCTCCCGCTCCGTCAGAACCTGCACCCGCGCCAGCCCCGGCCCCGGCCCCGGCACCAGCACCGGCCCCTCAGTAATCAGACTGCCGACTTAATATATGAACGGCCCGCTGAAAGGCGGGCCGTTTTGTTTTTGGGAACAGCCGTCGATGGCTTCGTCATCCCAGGGCGGAGCGAACGCGAAGCGGAGCGCAGACCCTGGGATCCATGCCGTGACATCCGCCGAAGAATGCAGTGGTGCAGAATCACCGGTTACCAGCCGATGCGAAGAGGCACTCGATTCTGGTTCGCCGGAACACTGCCGCTTAGGTAACGGCATGGATCCCAGGGTCTCCGCGACATCGCTCCGCTCCTGCTCCGCCCTGGGATGACGAATCGCGGATGTTTCAGCCAATCTCTAAGCTTTGCGATTCACCGCGTTGCTCAGATATGGATGGGCTTGAAGAACGTCGCCAATGCCGCCTCCTTGACCGCCTCCGACATTGTCGGATGGGCGTGACAGGTGCGGGCTAGGTCTTCCGACGAGCCGCCAAATTCCATCAGCACCGCCGCCTCGTGGATCATCTCGCCGGCGCCGAAGCCGACGATGTGGACGCCGAGCACGCGGTCGCTGGCCTTGTCGGCCAGGATTTTCACAAAGCCGTCGGTGTGCAGCATGGCGCGCGCCCGGCCATTGGCGCTGAACGGGAATTTTCCCGCCTTGTAGTCGACGCCGGCCTTCTTCAATTCTTCTTCGGTCTTGCCGACCGAAGCGATTTCCGGCGTGGTGTAGACGACGCTCGGAATCACGTCATAGTTCACATGCCCGGCCTGGCCGGCAATGGTTTCGGCCACCGCCACGCCCTCGTCCTCGGCCTTGTGGGCGAGCATCGGGCCGGCGATGACATCGCCGATGGCGTAGATACCGGGGACGTTGGTCCTGAGATGGCCGTCGGTCTTGACCCAGCCGCGCTCGTCGACGTCGACGCCTGCCTCCTTAAGCCCGAGAGCGTCCGAATAGGCCCGTCGTCCCGTCGCGATCAGCACGGCGTCGGCCTCGATCGTCTCGGCCGCCCCGCCTTTGACTGGCTCGAAGGTGACCGTCGCTCCCTTCTTGGCCTTGGCGACGCCGGTCACCTTGGCGCCCAGCCTGAACTCAAAGCCCTGCTTCGACAGCAGGCGCTGGAACTGCTTGGAGACCTCGCCATCCATGCCGCCCAGGATGGTGTCGAGGAACTCGACCACGGTGACCTTGGCGCCGAGCCGCGCCCATACCGAGCCGAGCTCCAGCCCGATGACACCGCCGCCGACCACCACCAGATGGCCCGGCACCTTGTCCAGCGACAGCGCGCCGGTCGACGAGATGATCACCTTCTCGTCGAAATCGACCTTGACGCCGGGAATGCCGGCGACGTCGGAGCCGGTGGCGATGACGATGTTCTTGGTCTCGATCTCCTCGACCTTGCCGTCATCGGAGGTCACCGACACCTTGCCGGCCGCAACTACCTTGCCGGTGCCACGAAAACTGTCGATCTTGTTCTTCTTGAACAGGAAGGCGACGCCATTGACGTTGGCCGTCACCGTCGCATCCTTGTGTGCCATCATCTTGCCGAGATTGAGCTTGGGCGCGCCGATCTCGACGCCGAGCGCGTCGAAGGAATGGCCGGCCTCGGCAAACATCTCGGACGCATGCAGCAGCGCCTTTGACGGGATGCAGCCGATGTTGAGGCAGGTACCGCCGAAGGTCGGGTTCTTTTCGACCACCGCCGTCTTCAGGCCGAGCTGTGCCGCCTTGATGGCGCAGACATAGCCGCCCGGTCCCGATCCGATGATAACGACGTCATAGGCCATGATACTGTCCCTTTGCTTTAGCGGCCGCCGCCGACTTCCAGATTGGCGCCTGTCGTATAGGAGGCCTCGTCCGACAGCAGCCAGAGAATTGCGGCCGCGACTTCCTCGGCAGTGCCTGCGCGCTGCATCGGCACCACCCGGCCCATTTTCTCGGCGCGATCCGGCTGCCCGCCGGAGGCATGAATTTCCGTGTCGATGATGCCCGGGCTGACCGCGTTGACACGGACGCCTTCCTCGGCCACTTCCCGCGCCAGGCCGACAGTGAAGGCGTTGATCGCGTTCTTGGAGGCTGCGTAGTCGATATATTGACCTGCCCCGCCAAGCCTTGCCGCGATCGAAGACAAATTGACGATGGCGCCGCCCTTGCCGCCATTTCTGGTCGACATGCGCTTCACCGCTTCGCGTGCGCAAAGCATCGGCCCAATCACATTGATCCGCATCATGCGCTCGAGCCGCGCGAACGACATCTCGTCGACCCGTGACAGGCTGTCGACGACACCGGCATTGTTGACCAGCGCATCAAGCCCGCCGAAGCGGTCTTCGACCGCCTCGAACATGGCCAGCACATCCGTCTCGCTGCCGACATCGGCCTTGAGGGCAAAGGCTTCTCCGCCGCCGGCCTCGATGTCGGCGACCACCGTTTCGGCCGCTTTTGCATTCGACGCGTAATTGACCGCAACGCGGTAGCCGGCCTCGGCGGCAAGCCTGCATGTAGCGGCGCCAATGCCGCGGCTGCCGCCGGTCACCAGCAGGATTTTTCCGCTCATTCCTGACATCCTTTCAGGGCAAAGACGTCCCAGGGCACCTTGGAAAAGCCGTTGGCGCCATAGGCCGCCGACATCTGCAACGACGCCCCCAGATCGGGCAGGATCAGCTTCTTCGGCGCATCCTTTCCTTCGCCCGGCAGCAACGCGATATTGCCCTGGTCGTCGGCCGTATAGATGACCCCCTCCCACACAGTGCAGGCGGCGAGCTCGTCGCCGGTGACGTCGCCGGCCGGGCATTTGTACATCAGTGAGCCATGCGGCCGCGCCACGCCCTCCGTCCACATGACGATTCCGTCGAGAACGACGCCCTTGTCGAGCACCATCTTGAAACTGTTGGTGACGGCGGCCGATTCGCCGGTTGGCCTGAAATCGATCTCGGCTGCGTTTTCAGTGTCGCCGTAGACGGCCAGTTCGAGCGGGCAGGCGGCAAGCGCAGCGGAGACCGTCTGCACGCCGAGTGCGGAGATCGTGACAAACAAACCGGACCGGAAACGAGAGGAACCAATCCGGTGGCGCAGATCCATTCTCCGGCTCACTCGGGCCGCCCCTAGAGGTCGAGCACCAGCCGCTCGGGATCCTCCAGGCTTTCCTTGACCCGCACCAGGAACGTCACCGCTTCCTTGCCGTCGACGATGCGGTGATCGTAGGACAGCGCCAGATACATCATCGGCCGGATGACGATCTGGCCGCCGACCACCACCGGCCGCTCCTGGATCTTGTGCATGCCCAAAATGCCCGACTGCGGCGCATTGAGGATCGGCGTCGACATCAGCGACCCGTAAACGCCACCGTTGGAAATCGTAAACGTGCCGCCTTGCATATCCGCAACCGATAGCTTGCCGTCGCGCGCCGCAAGCCCGAGCCTGCCGATGTCCTTCTCGATTTCGGCGATGGACATCTGGTCGGCATTGCGCACGACCGGCACGACAAGGCCTTTTTCGGTACCAACGGCGACGCCGATATGGGCGTAGTTCTTGAAGATGATGTCGGTGCCGTCGATCTCGGCGTTGACGGACGGGATCTCCTTCAGCGCATGGGTGACGGCCTTGGTGAAGAAACCCATGAAGCCGAGCTTCACGCCGTGCTTCTTCTCGAACACGTCCTTGTATTTGCTCCTCAGCGCCATCACCGCGCTCATGTCGACCTCGTTGAAGGTGGTCAGCATCGCGGCGGTCGATTGCGCTTCCTTGAGGCGGCGCGCGATGGTCTGGCGCAGCTTGGTCATGCGCACGCGCTCCTCGCGCGACGCATCGTCGGCCGAGGACGGCGCGCGCGCGGCGACAGGTGCCGACACAGGTGCTGCCTTTGGCATTTCGGCCGGCTGCGACGGCGCGCCCCTGGCGATCAGGTCGAGCACGTCGCCTTTCAGCACCTGGCCGCGCTTGCCCGAGCCCGAGACCTGGTCGACCGCAAGATTGTGCTCGGCCAGCAGCTTTGCCGCCGACGGCGCCGGCGGCATTGTGCGTGTCTCAATCGCGCCGGCGTCGCCGGCGATCTTGGCCGTCTCGGCCGCGGCCTGCTGGACGCTCGAGGCCGCGGTCGGAGCCGAGGCCTGCGACACCGCGTCCGGCTTCGCTGCCGGAGCGGCGGCAGCATTGGCTGCGCCGGCGCCTGCCGAAATCGTGCCGAGCAGCGCCCCGACGCCAACCGTCTCGCCTTCCTTGACGGCGATCTCGCTGAGCGTGCCCGCGGCGGCGGCCGGCACTTCCACCGTCACCTTGTCGGTTTCGAGTTCGACCAGCGGCTCATCGGCGGCGATCGCGTCGCCGACCTTCTTGAACCATTTGCCGATGGTCGCCTCGGTGACGGATTCACCAAGTGTCGGGACGCGGATTTCGGTTGCCATTGTGCCTGTCCGTTTCTTTCGGTTCTATTTTATCCGCCCAGTTCTGTTCTATTCACCAAGCGCGTCGTCGAGCAAGGCGGCAAGCTGGGCGAGATGCTTCGACATCAATCCGGTCGCCGGCGAGGCGGCGGCCGGCCGGCCGGTATAGCGCACCCGCTGGTGCTTGGCGTCGATATGCGCCAGCACCCATTCGAGATACGGATCGATGAACGACCAGGCGCCCATGTTCTTGGGCTCCTCCTGGCACCACACCATCTCGGCATTGCGGAAGCGCGACAGTTCGGTGATCAGCGCCTTGGCCGGGAACGGATAGAGCTGCTCGACGCGCAGCAGGTAGATGTCGTTGATGCCGCGCTTCTCGCGCTCTTCGTAGAGGTCGTAGTAGACCTTGCCCGAACAGAGCACGACACGGCGGATCTTCGAATCCTTGGTGAGCTTGATGGCCTGGCCCGACAGCAGCTGGGCGTCGTCCCACAACAGCCGGTGAAAGGCGCTTTCGCCCGACATTTCCGGCAGCGTCGACACCGCCCGCTTGTGGCGCAGCAGCGACTTCGGCGTCATCAGGATCAGCGGCTTGCGGAAGTCCCGCTTCAATTGCCGGCGCAAGATGTGGAAGTAGTTGGCCGGCGTCGTGACGTTGGCGACCTGCATGTTGTCTTCGGCGCAAAGCTGCAGGAAGCGCTCGAGCCGGGCCGACGAATGCTCCGGCCCCTGGCCTTCATAGCCGTGCGGCAGCAGGCAGACGAGGCCCGACATTCTGAGCCACTTGCGCTCGCCCGACGAGATGAACTGGTCGAACACCACCTGGGCGCCATTGGCGAAGTCGCCGAACTGCGCTTCCCACAGCGTCAGCGCCTTCGGCTCAGCCAGCGAGTAGCCATATTCAAAGCCGAGCACGGCCTCTTCCGACAGCATCGAGTTGATGACCTCGAACCCGGCCTGCGCCGCCGACAGATTGTTGAGCGGGATGTAGCGGGTCTCGTCGCGCTGGTCGTAGAGCACGGAATGGCGCTGCGAGAAGGTGCCGCGCTCCGAATCCTGTCCGGACAGCCGGATCGGATTGCCGTCGAGCAGGATGGCGCCGAAGGCCAGCGCCTCGGCCGTCGACCAGTCGATGCCTTCGCCCGATTCGATCGCCTGGCGGCGGTTGTCGAGGAAGCGGATGATCGTCTTGTGTGCCTCGAAATCCTTCGGCACCTCGGTCAGCTTCTTGCCGATCTCCTTCAGCGTCTTGACCGGTACCGCGGTCTTGCCGCGCCGCTGTTCGTCCTGGTTGTCGGCCGAGCGCAGGCCGGACCAGGCGCCGTCCAGCCAGTCCGCCTTGTTCGGCTTATAGTGCTGGCCGACCTCGAATTCCTGCTCGAGATGCGCCCGCCAGTCGGCCTTCATCTTTTCGAGCTCGGCCTGGCTGATATGGCCTTCGGCGATCAGCCGGTCGGCATAGATCTGCATGGTCGTCTTCTGGTTGCGGATCTTGCGGTACATAATCGGCTGGGTGAAGGCCGGCTCATCGCCCTCATTGTGGCCGAAGCGGCGGTAGCAGAACATGTCCACCACGACAGGCTTGTGGAACTTCATGCGGAATTCGATCGCCACCTTGGTGGCATGGACCACGGCTTCCGGATCGTCGCCATTGACGTGGAAGATCGGCGCCTCGATCATCTTGGCCACGTCGGACGGATAGGGCGACGAACGCGAAAAGCGCGGGTTGGTGGTGAAGCCGATCTGGTTGTTGATGATGAAATGCAGCGTGCCGGCGACGCGGTGGCCGCGCAGGCCGGACAGGCCAAGGATTTCGGCAATCACGCCCTGGCCGGCAAAGGCGGCGTCGCCATGCAACAGCAACGGCAGCACCTTGGCGCGCTCTTCCAGCGGCACGATCTCCTCGCGGCTGCGGCCGAACAGATAGTCCTGCTTGGCGCGCGCCTTGCCCATCACCACCGGATCGACGATTTCCAGATGCGAGGGATTGGCGGTCAGCGACAGATGCACCTTGTTGCCGTCGAATTCGCGGTCCGACGAGGCGCCGAGATGATACTTCACGTCGCCCGAGCCTTCGACCTCGTCGGGCGCGGCCGATCCACCTTTGAACTCGTGGAAAATGGCGCGGTGCGGCTTGGCCATCACCTGCGACAACACGTTCAGCCGGCCGCGATGCGCCATGCCGAGCACGATCTCCTTCATGCCGAGCTGGCCGCCGCGCTTGACGATCTGCTCCAGCGCCGGGATCAGCGACTCGCCGCCGTCGAGGCCGAAGCGCTTGGTTCCCTTGTACTTGACGTCGATGAACTGCTCGAAGCCTTCGGCCTCGACCAACTTTTGCAGGATCGCCTTCTTGCCGGTGGCGGTGAAGGAGATCTCCTTGTCGGCGCCCTCGATACGCGCCTGGATCCAGGCCTTCTCCTCGGGATCGGAAATATGCATGAATTCGACGCCGAGCGTCGAGCAATAGGTCCGGGTCAGGATGTCGAGCATCTGCCGGATGGTGCCGAATTCCAGCCCGAGCACATTGTCGAGGAAGATCGGCCGGTCGTAATCGGCTTCGGTGAAGCCGTAATTCTCCGGCGACAGCTCGTTATAATCCTCGAGCGGCTTGGCAATGCCGAGCGGATCGAGATTGGCATGCAGGTGGCCGCGCATGCGGAAGGCGCGGATCATCATGATGGCGCGGACGGAATCGCGCGTTGCCTGATGCACGTCGGCGTCGGAAAGCGCTGCGCCGTTGCCGGCTGCTCGGTCCTTGACCTTCTTTTCGATGTGCTTTTCGACCAGGCCCCAATTGCCGTCCAGCGCCGAGACAAGCTCGCCATTGACCTGCATCGGCCAGGAGGGCTTGGCCCATGAGGCGCCCTTGGCATTCTTGCGCACGTCGCCGGCGTCGTCCTTCAGCGCCGCGAAGAAGTCCTGCCATTCGGGATCGACCGACGCGGGATCGTCCTCATAAGCGGCATAGAGCGCGTCGATATAATCGGCATTGCCGCCATAGAGGAAAGAGGTAAGCGAAAACTGGTCGTTGGCCTGATCTTGTCTTGCCATTTTTTTCCGCGGAGCGCCTGCTCCGTCTCCTTTTCAGAGCGAACAGAGAGTAGCGGGTAGGGATTTCCCTGGTTCGCGCCGTTACTCTGTTTTTCCTATTCGCTATTCACTACTCGCTACTCACTTATCCTTTGATCGCCTCGACCAGCGTCGTACCGAGCCGTGCTGGCGACGGCGATACCTTGATGCCGGCCGATTCCATCGCCGCGATCTTGTCTTCCGCGCCGCCCTTGCCGCCCGAGATGACCGCGCCCGCATGGCCCATGGTGCGGCCCGCCGGCGCCGTGCGCCCGGCGATGAAGCCGGCCATCGGCTTGCTGCGGCCACGCTTTGCCTCATCCTTGAGGAACTGCGCGGCGTCTTCCTCGGCCGAGCCGCCGATCTCACCGATCATGATGATCGACTTGGTCTCGTCGTCGGCGAGGAACATCTCCAGCACGTCGATGAACTCCGTGCCTTTGACCGGGTCGCCGCCAATGCCGACGGCGGTGGTCTGGCCGAGACCGACATTGGTGGTCTGGAACACCGCCTCATAGGTAAGCGTTCCCGAGCGCGAAACAACGCCGACCGAGCCCTTGCGGAAGATGTTGCCGGGCATGATGCCGATCTTGCATTGGTCGGGGGTCAGCACGCCGGGGCAGTTCGGCCCGATCAGCCGCGATTTCGAGCGGTCGAGCCTCGCCTTGACCTTGATCATGTCCATCACCGGTATGCCCTCGGTGATGCAGACGATCAGCGGGATCTCGGCCTCGATCGCTTCCAGGATCGCTTCGGCAGCACCCGCCGGCGGCACGTAGACGACCGAAGCGTTGGCGCCGGTCTTCGCCTTGCCTTCGGCTACGGTGGCGAAGATCGGCAGTGCCTCGCCCTTGGCGCCGGTCCAGGTCTCGCCGCCCTTCTTGGGATGGATGCCGCCGACCATTTTCGTGCCGTGATAAGCCAGCGCCTGTTCGGTGTGGAACGTGCCGGTCTTGCCGGTCAGGCCTTGCACCAGCACCTTGGTGTTCTTGTCGACGAGGATGGACATGGTGGTCCTTTTCAAAAACCGTTGATCGGGGAAGGCCGCGCGCTCATCGTCACAACCGCTTCAGCTCGGCGACGGTCAGGTCGCTCTTGGCGTTGCCGGTGTTGAGCGTCGTCGCCGGCTCGAACATCAGCACCACAGGTTCTTCGCTCAGCGAGCGCGGCCGGTGCTCGACGGCGCGCGGCACGACGATGAACTCGCCGCTGGAAAGCTCCACCGTGCCGTCGCGGAAATCGATGGCGATGCGGCCGCGCAGCACCAGGAAGGCCTCGTCTTCATTGTCGTGCGCGTGCCAATCGAAGACGTCGCCGAACTTGGCGATCTTGACCTGGGAATCGTTGACGTCGCCGGCAATATGCGGATCGAAGACCTTCTTGATCTTCGTATCCGCCGCCTCGACGAGGTTTATCTTGTGCGGAGGCACAGACTCAGCCCTTCACCGCCGCGACAATCTTCTTGGCTGCGTCATCGAGGTCATCGGCCGACACCACGTTCAGCCCGCTGTCGTTGATGATCTTTTTGCCGAGCTCGGCATTGGTCCCTTCCAGCCGCACAACCAGCGGCACTTGCAGGCCGACCTCCTTGACTGCGGCGATGACGCCCTCGGCGATGATGTCGCACTTCATGATGCCGCCGAAGATGTTGATCAGAATGCCTTTGACCGCCGGATCCTTGGTGATGATCTTGAACGCCGCCGTCACTTTTTCCTTAGACGCGCCGCCGCCGACATCGAGGAAGTTGGCCGGCTCGGCGCCGTAGAGCTTGATGATATCCATCGTCGCCATGGCAAGGCCGGCGCCGTTGACCATGCAGCCGATATTACCGTCGAGCGCGACATAGGCCAGGTCGTATTTCGACGCCTCGATCTCCTTCTCGTCCTCTTCGGTGGTGTCGCGCAATTCGAGCACGTCCGGGTGGCGGAACAGCGCATTGTTGTCGAACGACACTTTTGCGTCGAGCACGCGCAGCCGGCCGCTCTTCATGACGATCAGCGGGTTGATCTCGAGCAGGCTCATGTCCTTCTCGACAAATGCCTTGTAGAGGATCGGAAACAGCGTGCCACCATCTTTGGCGGCGTCGCCGTCGAGCCTCAGTGCGGCGTTGAGCGTGTTCACATCGTCGGCCGTCACGCCCTTTTCCGGGTCGATGGCGACGGTGATGATCTTTTCCGGCGTGTCGTGGGCGACCGCCTCGATGTCCATGCCGCCCTCGGTCGAGACGACGAAGGCGACGCGCCCGACCGAGCGGTCGACCAGGATCGACAGATAGAGCTCGCGCTCGATGTCAGCGCCGTCCTCGATGTAGAGCCGGTTGACCTGCTTGCCGGCCGGGCCGGTCTGCTTGGTGACCAGCGTATGGCCGAGCATCTCCTTGGCGTTGGCGACGACCTCGGCCACCGACTTCGCCAGCCTGACGCCGCCCTTCGCATCGGCGCCGAGCTCCGTGAACTTGCCCTTGCCGCGGCCGCCGGCATGGATCTGGCTCTTGACCACATAGAGCGGGCCGGGCAGCGCCTTGGCGGCGGCTTCCGCCTCGCTCGCCTTGAACACCGGCACGCCCTCGGCCACCGGTGCGCCAAAACCTTTCAGCAGCGCCTTGCCCTGATACTCATGGATGTTCATGCGCTATGTCTCCAGCTTGTTTGGCGGGCTTGGTTGCCGGCTTATTTGGCCGCGAGATGCGGAGCGATCTTGACGCAGGCGTCGCACAGACCCTGCACCGCGGCGACCGAACTGTCGAACATCTTCTGTTCGCTTTTCGCCAGTTCGATCTCGATGATACGCTCGACGCCGCCGGCGCCGATCACCACGGGAACGCCGACATAGGTGTTCTTGACGCCATATTGGCCGGAAAGAAAGGCAGCACAGGGCAGCACCCGCTTCTTGTCCTTGAGATAGGCTTCGGCCATGGCGATGGCCGAGGCGGCGGGCGCGTAGAAGGCCGAACCGGTCTTGAGCAGGCCGACGATCTCGGCGCCGCCGTCGCGGGTGCGCTGCACGATCTGGTCGAGCCGCTCCTTCGAGGTCCAGCCCATCTTGATGAGGTCGGGCAGCGGGATGCCGGCAACGGTGGAATAGCGGATCATCGGCACCATGGAATCGCCGTGGCCACCGAGCACGAAGGCGGTGACATCCTCGACCGAGACCTTGAATTCCTCGGCCAGGAAATAACGGAAGCGCGAACTGTCGAGCACGCCGGCCATGCCGACGACATGGCTCTTCGGCAGGCCGGAAAACTTCTGCAGCGCCCAGACCATGGCGTCGAGCGGATTGGTGATGCAGATGACGAAGGCCTTCGGCGCGTATTTCTTGAGGCCGGCGCCGACCTGCTCCATCACCTTCAGATTGATGCCCAGAAGATCGTCGCGGCTCATGCCGGGCTTGCGCGGCACGCCGGCGGTGACGATGCAGACGTCGGCGCCCTCGATGCCGGCATAGTCGTTGACGCCGGTCAGCCTGGAGTCGAACCCATCGACCGGCGACGACTGCGCGATGTCCAGCCCCTTGCCTTGCGGGATGCCTTCGGCGATATCGAACAGCACGACGTCGCCGAGATCCTTGAGGCCGACCATGTGGGCGAGGGTGCCGCCGATCATGCCCGAGCCGATGAGCGCTATCTTGTTGCGTGCCATGTCAGGATGTTTTCCCTTTGACTATGACGGCGCCCAAATCCTTGACGATTTGATGACGGCGTCGGAGGAAGAGGCCGGAATGCTGCGGAACCGCGAAATTCGCCGCACGCAATAGCCCCGGCCGTGCAAAAATTCAAACGATTATTTTGGAGTGAGTAATTTCAATCGGTTAGAAACAATGGGACTTACGTAAACGTAAAAGTTCTGAAGCCGGCTAGAGGAATTCTACACAATGGCATTTGAAATCAGAAGGCTATTTCCGGGCGATGACGCCCTTGTGATGCGGGTTGCCGACGAGGTTTTCGATGAGCCGGTCAGGCCGGATCGACTCTCTGCCTATCTCGCGGCGCCCGGCCATTTCATGATCGTGGCCCTCGCCGACGGCGTCGTTATCGGCCAATGCGCCGCGATCGTCCACCGGCACCCGGACAAGGTGAGCGAACTCTACATAGACGAGGTCGGCGTGGCGCCGGCCTTTCAACGCCAGGGCATTGCGACGAGGATGCTCGACGCCATGTTCGCACTCGGTCGCGAGCATGGTTGTGAGGAGGCCTGGGTCGGCACCGAGCCGGACAATGTTGCTGCTCGCGCACTTTACGAGTCGCGAAAGGTGCCGCATGGGCCGGCGGAGGATTTTGTGATGTATGTTTATCGATTATAGACGCGGCGGGACGGACCCTTTTAACGATGGCTGGACAGGTGTGAAGGAGCGCTGCAGATCAGCCTGCTGGGCATCGGGCTCCTAGCCCTAAGCCTGCCGCGCCTCTGTCGATGATCCCCGCGCCTTCTGCCTTTCCGCCCAATCCTCCAGCCAGTCGTGGCTCTGCATCTCGATCAGCCGCGATGCGGTGCGCTCGAACTCGAAGACCTCGTTGCCGCGCTTGGCCGTATAGAGCTGCGGCGGCGGTGCTGCGGCGCTCATCACCAGCCGCACATGATGATCGTAGAGCGTATCGGCCAGCAGGATGAAGCGCTTGGCTTCGTTGCGCTTGCCTTCGCCGAGCACCGGCACATGGTCGATGAAGATGGTCGAGAAACGGCCGGCGATGGCAAGATAGTCACGGGCGCCGAGCGGCCTCTCGCAGAGATCAGCGAAGGAAAACCGCGCCGCCTCGCCGGCAGCACGCGGCACTACGACATGCCGGCCCTTCACCATCAGCATCGTCTCGGCCGTCGGCCTGCCATGCGTCATCACCGCCCAGGCGTCGTCGAGCGCATGGTCGGCGGCGGCATCGGCCGGGGTGACGTAGACCGGCATGCGGCTGAGCTTGTCGAGGCGGTAATCCTTGTCGGCGTCCAGCGCCAGCACCTGCGCGTGGCGCTCCAAGATAGCAACAAACGGCAAGAACAACTGACGGTTCAGGCCGTCACGGTAGAGCTCCTGCGGCGCGACATTGGAAGTGGCGACCAGCACCACGCCATTGGCAAACAACGCCGAAAACAACCTGGACAGGATCATCGCATCGGCGATGTCGGTGACCGAAAACTCGTCGAAGCACAGCACCCAGGCTTCCTCGGCCAGCGCGCGCGCCACCGGTGGGATCGGATCGTCCTCCTTGGCCGTGCCGTTCTTGCGAGCCTGCCGGTGCTTCTGGATGCGATCCTGCACGTCGGCCATGAAATCGTTGAAATGCACGCGGCGCTTGCGCCGCACCGGCAGCAGCTCGAAGAACATATCCATCAGCATGGTTTTGCCGCGGCCGACGCCGCCATGGATGTAGAGGCCCTTGACTGCCTCGTGCACTTCGCGCTTGCGGGCGAACAGCCACCCAAGTGCGCTTGATTTATGCGCCAGCCGCTTTGCCGATATTTCGTCGATCAGCCGGTCGAGCGCAGCGGCGATCCGCTCCTGCGCCGGGTCGCGCCCGATGGCGCCCGTCTCGACCAGATGGTCGTAGCGCTGCTTGACGGTCGCATGGGTCTGGAGGCCGTCACGCAGATGCATCGGTCACGTCGTTCTGCAGCAATTCCAGGAAAGTGTATAACGGTTTTCCGTCCGGAATTGCGTAACAATAGGGGCGGTTCGATTACCTTGTAAGCGAGATCGGCAGGCCGTTGGAAGTCTGGCCGTCGAATTTCTCGCCGCCCGAGGAATACAGCCGTGCCAGCGTGCCGCCGTTCTCGTCAAAGAGCGTCAGCTGTTTGCCGGCGACGTTCCAGGATTTGATGCCGTCGAGCGGCGCCGGGCAATGCAGCGGTCCGGCGCGATAGCCCGAGCCGAATTTGGTCTGCGGCGTCGCCACCTGACAGCTCTGGCCGGACACGCTTGCCTTCCACACGCCGGCGACGCTGGAGGCGGTCAGGTCGGCCGCGCCGGCCGGCGCCGTCCCGTCGGGCGGCAACGAGGCGACCTGGGTGTTCTGCGGCGCGGTTGGAAATTTCGACGGATCGGCCGGGCCGGGTGTCGCCGGGGGCGGCAGCTGGTTTGCAGTCACCTTGCCGGCGGGCGCAGCTTCCAGCGGCGCCGGCTGCTGCTCGTCCATTGATGAGAACCGCGAGGTTGAACAGCCGCTCGCAACGAGCGCGGCCAGCGATACGGCCAGCAGGCCGGTTTTCGAAAATCTCATTCTTCAACCTCCGTCGGATCCGGCTGGGGGGTGCCGTCCGCGCAATGTCCCTCTCACCAAGATGGAGAAGGTGGCGAAATTTCAACCCGATATGGTTAAAATACGGTTTGCGCCGCTAATGTTGCAAATTTATCGCAAAATGCACATTGCCTGGCTGATACCTCCGGGTCGGTGCGATACGGCGCGCCGGCTCCAAATCCTTGACGTTCACCTCAAATGCTTGCGCCAGCTGGCTCCGGCATTATCTCTTGGCAATCAGCAAACTGCAGGGAGCCGATTTCTTGGCCGCGAGAAAGAGAGCCGCCAACCGCTATTACAGCGGCCCGCCCAGCGATCATTTCGACGGCACCTTGTTCTTCAATCCCGACGGCCGGCCGCCGGGTCGCTTTGCCGATCTGTTGAAATGGCAATTGAGCGGCGAGCGCTCGAAATGGCCGGCGGCGAATCCGAGTCCGTTTCCACCGGCAAGACCGGTCGAGCGGATCGATGGTGCAGCGCTCCGCCTCACCATGGTCGGCCATTCCTCGCTGCTCGTCCAGACAGCCGGCCTGAACATCCTTACCGATCCGGTCTGGTCGCGGCGTGTCTCGCCAATCTCGTTCGCCGGGCCGAAACGCGTCAATCCGCCGGGCATCGCCTTTTCCCATCTGCCGCCGATCGACCTCGTGCTGATCAGCCACAACCATTACGACCATCTCGACCTCGCCACGCTGAAGCGCCTGAAGGCAAGGCACGACCCGCTGCTGCTGACGCCGCTCGGCAACGACGCCATCATCGGCGCTGCCGTTCCCGGTATGCGGCTTTCCGCGCATGACTGGGGCGATCGGGTCGATATCGGCAATGGGGTTGCCGTCTATGTCGAGCCGGTGCACCACTGGTCGGCCCGCGGCACCCGCGACCGGCGCATGGCGCTGTGGGCGGGTTTCGTCGTCGAAACGCCAAGTGCAAAGATCTATTTTGCCGGCGATACCGGCTTCCACGGCGGTATCAACTACCGGCTGATGGCTGAAAAGCATGGCGGCTTCCGCCTCGCCATCCTGCCGATCGGCGCCTACAAGCCGCGCTGGTTCATGGCGCCGCATCACCAGGATCCGGAGGAGGCGGTGCAAGGCATGCTTTTGTGCAACGCTGCCTATTCCACCGGCTGCCACTGGGGCACGTTCCGACTCACCAACGAGCCAATCGACGAGCCGGCCAGAAAGCTCGGCGAAGCGCTTGGAGCCGCCGGTCTGCCGCGGGATCGTTTCCGTGCCTTGCAGCCGGGCGAAGTCTGGGACGTGCCGGCGGTTTAGCGCGGCGACCGGCCTGACGGCGAAGGCGGCTGCAAAGCTTCCATATGCCTGGCTATATGGGCGGCGTCGCGGCCCACATATGAAAGAAGGCCGGAGCCGAAGGTATGCATCCAATGAAGGCCAAGAAAGTACAGGCCGGGAAAGGCTGTCACGCCACGCTGTTGAATAGGTGCGTTGCGCGAATCGAAAATTGGTAAATCGATCCAGTTATAGTCGAAGCGATATCCCGTTCCCCAGATGACCGAGCCGACGTTCTCACCGGAGATATCCACTGACCGGGCGCCGCCAACTTCCGCCAGGATTGGCGTTGCTGAGCGTTCATTGCCATCGCTGATGTGGTCCGCGACTTCAGGTTTCTCTGCCAGCGCCTCTGCCGCGGAGACAAAATCGTCATAGGACCTATCGGCTTCAGCCAATATCTGCGAGGCATCCCCGGCCACCAACAGTTTTCCATCGGCGCATCCGAGTACACGTCCCAGCACCACTCCACCATCGCGTGCAAAACGGCGGACGTTCATATCGTAACCGCCGTTGACACCGGTTACGACGGTCGAGGGGGGATACCGCCGCTCCGGGAAACTATCGATAGTGATCTCGAAACGTCCCATTTTGTCGAACCACCACAAGACATCCTGGCCGCGATAGCGCCGCGGCACCCGACGATGCGGACTGACCGAAAGATAGACATCGCGCCCGGATTGCTGGAGTTCATCCGCAATCTGGCTACCGGATGCACCACTGCCCACCACCAGCACCACTCCGGGGGGAAGCTCGTCGGGGTTGCGGTACCTCGAAGCGTGAACCTGGTAAACGGATCGAGGCAAATCCTTGGCCGCCGCCGGTACCATCGAACGCTGGAAAGGGCCCCTCGCCACAACGACATTGCGGGCCGTCATGCTGCCGGCGTTTGTCTCCAACGCATAATCGCCGGTATCCCTGTGTCGGAGCTTCGTGACCTCCACACCCTCGCGAACCGGAGCTGCAATTTTTGCCGCATAGTGCTCGATGAACCGCGTGATGGCGGTGTGGTGGGCGAATCCTTCCGGTTCAGGGTCCTGATAAGAAACCCCAGGAAGCTCTATTGCCTGGTTGATGAATTGAAACCGAAGCGAATCCCAACGCTCAGTCCGCCAGCGTCCGGCAATACGCGCGCGTTCCAACACGACATGCTCACGTTCATGTTGGTGAAGATAGTAACTCATGGCGAGCCCCGCCTGGCCGCCACCAATAATGATCGTGTCCCAACGCTCAGTCATTGGAAAACTCTATCGCCGGCCCGCCAAACACGTCGTCAGCTTACGGTCTCGGTGCGGTGAAGATCTTGGGTAAGACGAAAAAAGGGATCCAAGATTGCTTAGCAGCGAAATATCCATTCCCGGACGTCAAATCGACACAACGGTAGCGTTCATTCAACACTATGACAACATTGCATCCGTAGCTGCATATCACAGCCGGGTCCTCGACCCGCCCAGCCACCGCAGGGAACCCAAGCCCTCGCAGAAGCGTTTGTAGGTGTTCAAACCTGCCGGCTGCGAGGTGTCTCTCATGATCAGGTGGATCATCATTCTTTTGATTATCGCGGCCGCGGCAAGCCTGCTCGGCATGCCGGCACTGGCTGGAGCCGCCGCAACCGGCGCCCGCATCCTCATCGGCATCGTGCTGATCATCTTCCTGCTGATCGTGCTTGGCGTATTCGCGGTGACCTGAAAAGCATGCCGCACTGGTAATTTCGGCCGGTATCCGCCATATAGGCGCCAAATCGGCAAGAGACCTTTCGATCCATGGCAAGCGCGGCCCCTTTCGCCAAGATGAACGGTATCGGCAACGAAATCATCGTTGCCGATATGCGTGGCCGTGCCGATCGCGTAACGCCTGCGGCAGCCGTCGCGCTTAATGCCGACGCCGCGACCAGGTTCGACCAGATCATGGCGATCCACGATCCCAGGACGCCGGGCACCGCCTTTTTCATCGACATCTTGAATTCCGACGGAACCAGTGCGCAAGCCTGCGGCAACGGCATGCGCTGTGTCGTCCAGGCGCTCGCCGCCGAGACCGGCCAGAAGACATTTGCCTTTGAAACAGTCGCCGGCATCCTCAATGCCGAGGAACATGCCGACGGAATGATCTCGGTCGACATGGGCAAGCCGCGCTTTGGCTGGCGGGACATCCCGCTGGCCGAGGAGTTTCGCGACACCCGCATGATCGAACTGCAGATCGGCCCGATCGATGCGCCGGTACTGCATTCGCCGTCGGTCGTCTCGATGGGCAATCCGCACGCCATCTTCTGGGTCGACCGCGACGTCTGGTCCTATGAACTCGAGCGCTTCGGCCCGCTGCTCGAAAACCACCCGATCTTCCCTGAGCGCGCCAACATCACCATCGCGCAAGTGACTTCGCCGGAGACCATGGCCATCCGCACCTGGGAGCGCGGCGCCGGCCTGACCAAGGCCTGCGGCTCGGCTGCTTGCGCCGCCGTGGTCGCCGCGGCCCGCACCCGGCGCACCGGCCGCAGCGTCACGCTGATGACGCCCGGCGGCGGCTCGCTGCACGTCCTGTGGCGCGACGACGACCACGTCATCCTGACCGGTGCCGCCGAATGGGAATTTTCCGGCAGCTTCGATCCGTCGACCGGGGCGTGGGCGCGCGACACCGAAAGCGCCGCCTGATGGCTCCTCGTGGCAACAGGGGTATCGACGTCGTCACCTTCGGCTGCCGGCTGAACACCTATGAATCCGAGGTGATGCGGCGTGAAGCCGAAAGTGCGGGCCTCGGCGGGCTCGAAGGCGGCGCTATCATCTTCAACACCTGCGCCGTCACCGGCGAGGCGGTGCGCCAGGCCAAGCAGTCGATCAGAAAAGCCCGCCGTGAGAACCCGGCCGCCCGCATCATCGTCACCGGCTGCGCCGCGCAGACCGGCCCGCAGGATTTCGTCGCCATGGACGAGGTCGATCTCGTCCTCGGCAATGAGGAGAAGCTGAAGGCGCATTCATATCGCGCGCTGCCGGATTTCGGCGTCAACGACACCGAAAAGGCGCGCGTCAACGATATCTTTTCGGTGCGCGAAACGGCCACCCACATGGTCGACGCCATCGAGGGCCGGGCGCGCGCTTTTGTCCAGGTGCAGAACGGCTGCGACCACCGCTGCACCTTCTGCATCATTCCCTACGGTCGCGGAAATTCGCGCTCGGTCCCGATGGGCGCCGTGGTTGAGCAGGTCAAGCGACTCGCCGGCAATGGTTATGCCGAGATCGTGCTGACGGGCGTCGACATGACCAGTTTTGGCGCCGATCTGCCGGGCGCACCGAAGCTCGGCAAATTGGTCAAGACCATCCTGAAGCAGGTGCCAGACGTGAAACGCCTGCGGCTTTCTTCCATCGATTCGATCGAGGCCGGCGACGATCTGCTGGACGCCATCGCCACCGAGCCGAGGCTGATGCCGCATCTGCACCTGTCGCTGCAATCGGGTGACGACATGATCCTGAAGCGGATGAAGCGCCGGCACAGCCGCGACCAGTCGATCCGCTTTTGCGAGGATGTGCGCAAACTGCGCCCCGGCATCGTTTTCGGCGCCGACATCATCGCCGGCTTCCCGACGGAGACGGATGCCATGTTCGAAAACTCGCTGGAGATCGTCGAGGAATGCGGCCTGACGCATCTCCATGTCTTCCCGTTTTCGCCGCGCCAGGGCACGCCCGCCGCGCGCATGCCGCAGCTTCGCCGCGAAATGGTCAAGCAGCGCGCCGCACGGTTGCGCGCCGCCGGCGAGGTCGCCTACCGCCGTCACCTTTCCTCGCTCGCTGGCACACGCCAGTCGATCCTGGTCGAGCGCGATGGGCTCGGCCGCACCGAAGGGTTTACGCTGGCCGTGTTGTCAGCCGGGGCGCCGGGCGACATCGTCGAGGCTGATATCGCCGGCAATGACGGTATCAGACTGATCGCCGCGCCGCTTGCCGCCCGCGCCGCCTGAGAGCGCAAGACATGGCCGGGTTTTTCAAGAAGATATTTTCGTTCGGCAAGAAGGAAGTTGTCGAGGAGCGGCCCGACGAGACCGCACCGCTGCCGCCGATCAAATGGGACGAACTGGAGGCGCTGAAGCCGGCGGCCGAGCAGGCCGTCCCGGAGTTTTTGAAACGCGAAGAGTCGCGGCCCGAGGCAGACACTGCGCCTCCGCCGTCTGTCGAGACGGAAGCGCCGCCCGCGCCGCAGCCACCGCTCGAACCCGCACCAACCATTCCGCCCGAGCCAGAGATCCAGCCGGAGTCGGAAACGCCTGCTGAGGAGCCGGAAGAAATCCCGGCCGAGCTTGTTATTCCCGAGCCGGAGCAGCCGGAGATTGTCCAGACTGAGCCTCGGTCATCGGAAGCTGGCGCTGCCCCTCATCCGCCTGCCGGCACCTTCTCCCCGTATGGTGACGGGGAGAAGGGGGCTGATCGGCAGGCCGAGCCTCCTTTTGAAAGCGATGAAGAAGAAGCTGCAACGCTGACGTCCCCCTCTCTCCGTCCTTCACGGGGGTCCGAAGGACCGGCGAGACAAGCGGCTCGCCCCGGAACGGGAAAGGGTGAGGGGCAGCGCGAACCTCTGCAAGATACCGCACCGCCCGCCGAGAGCCCCTCCGCAGCGCCCGAAGCGCCGCCGGCCGAAATCCCGCCTCCGCTCCGCCAGCCCGCCCCGGTCGAAACGAAACCGGTCTTGACCGAGATTGCGCCCGAACCAGAGGCCATTCCGCAACCATCGCCGGAGCCAAAACCTGCCCCCGGCAAGGTGACCGTAACCAAGAAGGTCGAGCAGAAGGCCGAGCCGCAAAGAGCGCCCGAACCGGCGCCGAGGCGCTCCTGGTTCCAGCGCATGCGAGACGGGCTTGCCCGCTCTTCCAGGGAGTTGTCCGGCAACATCGCCGGCGTCTTCACCAAGCGCAAGCTCGACGAGGACACGCTGCAGGACCTGGAGGATGTGCTGATCCGCGCCGATCTCGGCATGGAGACGGCTTTGCGCGTTACCGACGCGCTCTCCGCCAGCCGCTACGGCAAGGATGTCTCCGAGACGGAAGTCCGCGCCATCATGGCGGCGGAGGTGGAGAAGGTGCTGACCCATGTCGCCATGCCGCTGGAACTCGACCTCAGCCACAAGCCGCATGTCATCCTGGTCGTCGGCGTCAACGGCACGGGGAAAACCACGACCATCGGCAAGCTCGCCGCAAAGCTGACCGATGGCGGCCTCTCGGTGATGCTCGCCGCCGGCGACACTTTCCGCGCCGCCGCGATCGAGCAGTTGAAGATCTGGGGCGAGCGCACCAACTCGCCGGTCATTGCCTCGAAGCTCGGCGCCGACGCCGCCGGCCTCGCTTACGACGCCTTCGAGCGGGCGAAGGAGGCCGGCTCCGACGTGCTGATCATCGACACCGCCGGGCGGCTGCAGAACAAGACCGAACTGATGGCGGAACTGGAAAAGATCGTCCGCGTGCTGGGCAAGCTCGATCCGGAAGCGCCGCACACCGTGCTGCAGACGGTCGATGCCACCACCGGCCAGAATGCGCTCAACCAGGTCGAGATCTTCCGCAATGTCGCCGGCGTCAACGGCCTGGTGATGACCAAGCTGGACGGCACGGCGCGCGGCGGTATTCTGGTGGCGATCGCGGCAAAGCACAAATTGCCGGTCTACTTCATCGGCGTCGGCGAACAGGTCGACGACCTCGAACCCTTTTCCGCAAGCGAGTTCGCCAGGGCGATCGCTGGCGTGGCTTGACGAGCATGATCCCGAAAAGTTGCAGACTTTTTGGATTGGATCGTGCGTAAGAAGGATCCCATGAACCCACCCATCCTCGAACGCGACCTGTCCGATCCGCGACGCAAGGCGTTGAACCCCGGCCTGAAATTCCTGCTCGAACTCGGGCCTGGTCTGGTGTTCTTTTTCACCACCATCCGCGGCGCGTGGCTTGTCGGGAAATTCCCGATCCTCAGCCATATCGGCGAGCCTATCCTGATTGCCACAGCGTTCTTTATGGTGGCGACGGCGCTGTCGCTCAGCGTTTCGTGGATTTTGACGCGCAGCTGGCCGATCATGCCGCTGGTCTCGGCCATCGTCGTGTTTGTGTTTGGTGCGCTGGCGCTGTGGCTGCAGGACAAGACCTTCGCTTTCATGAAGCCGACAATCATCAACAGCCTGTTCGGCATCACGCTGCTTGGCGGGTTGGCGTTTGGCAGATCGCTGTTGGGCTATGTCTTTGATTCCGCCTTCAATCTCGACGCCGAAGGCTGGCGCAAGCTCACTTTCCGATGGGGGCTTTTCTTCCTTTTTCTGGCTGTGCTGAACGAGGTCGTGTGGCGCAATTTTTCTGAGGAAACCTGGCTTTATTTCAAGGTCTGGGGCACGATTCCCATTACCCTTGTCTTCACGTTAAGCCAAATGCCATTGATCCTGCGCCACTCGCTCGAGGACAAGGCCGCCAAGGAAGAGAAAGCCGGCAAATAGAGCAATTCCAGGAAAAGTGTGTAGCGGTTTTCCGTCCGGAATTGCGTCAGAATAGGAGGAGAGGGGCATGGAATTCATCACCACGCGCGACGAGTTGAGGACGATCTACAAGACGCCTCGGCCGACCGACGGTTCGATCCGCAAGGAACTGAAGGCATTGGACGGCCACTGCCGTTCCTTCATCGGCAAGAGCCCCTTCGTGCTGATCGGCTCGTCCGACGGCGCCGGCAATGCCGACGTGACGCCGAAGGGCGACAGGCCGGGCTTCGTAACAGTGCTCGACGAGAAGACCATCGCCATCCCCGACCGGCCCGGCAACAACCGCCTCGACACGCTGGAGAACATCCTTCTCAATCCCTCGATCGGGCTGCTCTTCCTCATTCCCGGCATGAACGAAACGCTGCGTGTCAATGGCGATGCCCGCATCACGGTCGATGCGTCATTGCGTGAGCGGCTGGCGGTCGACGGCAAGGCACCGCAAAGCGTCGTCGTGGTGACGGTCAAGGCCGCCTACATGCATTGCGCCAAGGCCTTCATGCGCTCCGAATTGTGGAAGCCGGAGAGCTGGTACGACCGCGCGACGCTGCCGACGCTCGGCCAGATCCTGCGCGACCAGTTGGCGCTCGCCGATTCGGCCGAGGCGACCGACCGCTGGCTGGAAGAGGAATACAGAGAGACCATGTGGTAGTGTGCCCGGCGACGAATCGCTCAAGCCGGTTTCCATTCCTTTGCTCAGCATCCTCGCCATCTCCGGCAGCCTGCGCGCCGCCTCGACCAATTCGGCCCTGGTCGCGGCACTCGCGCAAAACGCGCCGCTGGACTGTCACGTCTCCGTCTACGATGGGCTTGCCCGGCTGCCGATTTTCAACCCCGACGACGAGGGCGAGCGGACGCCGCCGCAAGCAGCGGCGCTGATCGACGCGGTCACCGCCGCCGACGGCGTCATCGTCTCCTGCCCGGAATATGCCCATGGTGTGCCAGGCGGCCTGAAGAACGCGCTCGACTGGCTGGTGTCGCGCGATGCAGCCGTCGGCAAACCGGCCATGCTGGTACATGCCTCGCCGCGCTCGCTGTTTGCCCGCGCCGCACTGGCCGAGATCATGCGGACAATGTCTTTCGCGCTCTATGAGGAAGCAGCGCTCGAAATCGCGTTGCTCGGCAAGAAGCCGCCGGAGGTGGAGAAAATCCTGGCGGAACCGGCAAGTAGGCAGACAATGCGCGATGCCCTATCCGCCTTCGCGGAGTTCATCCGCTCGCGGTGAACGTCGGGCCGTGCTTTCGTCATCCTAGGGCGGAGCAAGGAGCGAAGCGACGCGGCGCAGACCCTAGGATCCATGCCGTGACATTCGTCGGAGATGCAGCGGTTCGGGAAGGCCGCCGGAGGCCTGACGTTGGACATTACACCGGCGCGCTGCACAACAGAACCGCACCGCTGTTCTACTGGTAGGTCACGGCATGGATCCCAGGGTCTCCGCGACGGAGCTTCGCTCCTGCTCCGCCCTGGGATGACGACGCTAGGGGCTGCGGCCAATCTGAGCCGGGAACTAGCCCTTCCGTCTCCGCGTCTCGACGTCGGTCTCGCCGACGAACCAGTCGCGTGCAGCGACTTCCTCGAACACCACCCAGACATCGTTGCTGGTCAGGCCGGTGGCGCCGGTGATGGCCGCCGTCACCTGGGCGGCGATCGCGGCCTTTTTTCCGGCCGGGTCGTCGGCAATCACCTCCTTGACCAGGCGGATGTTTACGAATAGCATGGTGCCCTCCCTTGGATATGCTTGGCGGCAGCTCAAAATGTCTTGGCGCCGTTGACCATGAGCCGGACCATGTAGAGCGAGGTCGTGCCGGCGATGTAGAGGCAGTTCAGCTTGTTGCCGCCGAACACGCAATTGGCGACTACTTCCGGTACCTTGACCTTGCCGATCAGCGTCCCGTCTGGATCGTAGCAATGGACCCCGTCGGCGGCACTGGTCCAGATGCGGCCGTCCGCATCCAGCCTGAAACCGTCGAACAGGCCGGCGGTGCAGTCGGCAAAGACCTTTTCGCCGGACACCGTCTTGCCGCCCTGGCCGACATTGAACACCCGGATGTGCGCCGGGTTTTGGGCGCCATGCGTGCGGCCGGTGTCGGCGACATAGAGCTTGCTCTCGTCGAGCGAGAAGGCGAGCCCGTTTGGCCTGACCATGTCGGTGATCACCGCCTCGGTCTCGCCGGTGCCGGGATCGACCCGGTAGACATGGCAGGCCCCGATCTCGCTTTCGGCCTTGTCGCCCTCGTAATCGGTATCGATGCCGTAGCTCGGATCGGTGAACCAGATCGAGCCGTCGGACTTGACCACCGCGTCATTGGGCGAGTTCAGCCGCTTGCCGCGCCATTTGTCGGTTATGGTGATGACCGAGCCGTCATGCTCGGTGCGGCTGACGCGGCGGCCGGAATGCTCGCAAGTAACCAGCCGTCCTTGCCGGTCGACGGTGTTGCCGTTGGAATTGCCGGATGGCTGACGGAACACGCTGACGCTGCCGTCGGTCTCGTCGTAGCGCAGCATGCGATTGTTCGGGATGTCGGACCAGACCACATAGCGCCCGGCCGCAAACCAGGCCGGCCCCTCCGCCCATCGGCAGCCGGTAAACAGCCTGTCCACCTGTGCGTTGCCGTTGAACAGCCGCGAAAAGCGCGGATCGAGAACTTCGTAGAATTCGCTGGCCATGGTTCCTCCCGGTATCAGTCGCTTGGCGAGCCGCGATCAAGCCAGCCTGCGATCGATATGGCAAGATCGATGATGCGTCAGAAGCAAGCGAATCCTGGGCCGGACGGCAGGTCACATCCCGTTAACCGGCTATGCGCCCAGCGCAATGGTGCATTGCAACATCTTATTTTTGCAACGCACCATAACTATGTCATGCTTCGTATCGATCAAGGGAGGAACAACTGGCCGCGAAATGCGGCGCAAAAGGAAACTCGCTATGATCATCGACAGCCTTATGAGCCGCGCTCGCGCCAGCATCGCCAAGCGCCGGCATTACAACCGCCTCGTCGCCGAAATCGACAGCTTCAGCAGCCGCGACCTCGCCGACATGCGCGCCGACCGCTCAGAAATGCTCTATCAGGTCCACAAGCAGATCTACGGCTGAGTCTTCGGTCGACCTATCACGATCGGCGGGCATCAGCCCGGTGCCGTCAGCGCCTTCTCGATCTCCGGCAGCAGCAGCGTCTGCGCCGAGTCCGGCGTCAGCGGCCCGACATGCTTGTAGGCGATCTTGCCATCCTTGCCGATAACGAAGGTCTCCGGCACGCCGTAGACACCCCAGTCGATCGCCGTGCGCCCAGCGTGGTCGACGCCGATCGCCTGGAACGGATTGCCGAGATCGCCAAGGAACCGACGAGCGTTTTCCGGCTGGTCCTTGTAGTTCAGCGCGGCCATGACGAAGCGTCTGTCCTGCGACAGCGCCAGCAGCACAGGATGCTCTTCCCGGCACGGCGCGCACCAGGACGCGAAGACGTTGACCAGTGTCACCTTGCCGGCGAACTGTTTTGAATCGAGGCCCGGCAAATTGGTGCCTTCGAGCGCCGGCAGATTGGTCTGCGGCGCCGGCAGGCCGATCAGTGCCGACGGCACTTCCGAAACGTCGCGCCCGGACAACAGCTGCGCCAGGAACAATCCCGCCAGCCCGAGAAAGACCAGCAGCGGCAGCAGCACGATCAGGCGGCGGCGCGCCGGAGTTTCCGTTTCCGTGCTCATGATTTTGCTGCCTTGTCGGAGCGCCGGCGCACGCCGGACGCCTCCAGCTCGGCGAGCTCTCGCTTGCGGCCGCGCTGGTCGAGCAGGATCCAGCCAACCAGCCCGGCCAGCACCACGGCCGTAATGGCATAGGCGGCGGTGACATAAAGGGCGTGCACGCTCATTTTCCCGATCCAAGGCTTCTCACGGCGAAATTCATAGCCTCACCGGCTGTTTGCCGCAATGAACGGGTCTGCGGCAGATTTGCGGTTATCGCAAGCCGAAGGTCACTGCGAAAGCAAAACACCTGATATGTTTTTGATACGCATGTATTGGCACGTCAGGGACAGCCTGACAGCTCCTTCGCAGGTAAGCAGGATTCTACCGGCGTCATCCCACATCCTGATTGCACTGGAGCCATGGCTCTGGAACTTGCGAAGGCTAATGGATTCGACCGCGATGAACTCAAGCCCGAAAGACACGGCATTGAACGCCGCCCATTTGGCGGGAGGCCGGTAGGGGAGGACGGTCGAGATGAAGGAAAGGTGCATGCTAGGCCCGTTGCGGTCCATCTTGGCCCCGGTAACCTCGACGGAGGACAGATCGGGGTAGTTGCCGTAGATGGTCTGGAGAAAGATCGGGTTCTCTATGCGCAGCGGCCACATCAATCCGTTCCGTGCCGCAGCGCCAGCGCCGCTGCCACCGGCCCGAGCACGGCAAGAAACAGGGTCAGCGCGGTAAGAATGAGGAAGGGCTGCAGGAAGGGATCGGGGTCCGCCACCGCGCCATAGCTTGCCGATACGCCGAAGATCAGCACGGGAATGGTCAGCGGCAGCACCAGCACCGAGATCAGCAGCCCGCCGCGCGGCAATGCTACCGCCACCGCGGCACCGGCGGCACCGATGAAGGTGATCGCCGGCGTGCCTACCAGAAGCGTCAGCGCCGTGGCACCGATGCCGATGGGCTCCATGTTCATGAACAGGCCGAGCAGGGGAGCGGCGATGACCAGCGGCAACACGCTACCCGCCCAATGCGCCAGGCATTTCGTCAGCACGGTCAGGGCCAGCATGTGCCGGTCGTTGCCAAGCACCAGAAGATCGAGCGAGCCGTCCTCGCGGTCAGCCTGGAACAGCCGGTCGAGGCCGAGCAGGCAGGCCAGCAAGGCGGCGATCCACAGGATCGCCGGGCCGATGCGGGCCAGCAGCTTCAGGTCGGGACCGACGCCGAAGGGGATGGTCGCGATAACGGCGAGAAAGAAAATCACGCCGGTAAGCGCCCCGCCGCCGGCGCGGATACTTAAGCGGATGTCGCGCAGGAAGAGGGCTAGCATGATGTGAGATGCTTTCGCCCAGGCACCCCCCTCTGTCCTGCCGGACATCTCCCCCGCAAGGGGGGAGATTGGATGTCGCCTCGGCTTTCGTCAGTCTTCAACGTGAAAGAGAGGGCGAGTCGTTGAAACCGCCAATCTCCCCCCTTGCGGGGGAGATGTCCGGCAGGACAGAGGGGGGTGCGACAGAGCGCCGGCATCATCCAACCATCCCCATCACAAGCTCCCTCGCCCCCTCCAGCCCCAGCGGCAAATGCGTGGCCACAACCACGATCCCCCCACCATCGAGATGCTTCCGCATTAGCCCGCCGAATCTCTCCTCCGAAGCCTTGTCCAGTCCCGCCGTCGGCTCATCGAGCAGCCACAATGGCCGATGACTGACCAGCAGTTTTGCGATCGCGGCGCGGCGGCGCTGGCCGGTCGAGAGATAGCCGAACGGCAGATGGCCGATGCCGCCCAACCCGACGGTCTCCAGCGCCTCTTCAACACCCCTGGAACCCGCGCCCGAAAAATCGCGCCAGAAGCACAGATTCTCCTTAACGGTGAGTGCGCTCTTCATTGCGTCGAGGTGGCCGAGATAGTGACAGGCCGAGGCGGCCGACGGAAAGTCTTCGCCACCACCTTCGAACCGCACACGGCCTGCCGCCACCGGCAACAGTCCGGCGATGATCCTGAGCAGCGTCGATTTGCCGGCGCCGTTCGCCCCGATGACGACCAGCGCCTGGCCATCCCCCAGCGCGAATTCGATGCCGGAAAATACCGTCTCGCCGCCGCGTTCGCCGCCCAGATTTTCGGCGATCAGCCGCATCCGTTCCCCTTCGCCGAAAGTTCAAGCGCGGCTTCGGTGCGCCGCAGCAAAAATGGCAATTCCGTGTCTAGAACTATTCCAGAAAATTCTCTATATCCGCATCATCCGTGCCAGCGGTCGGCACGGGAACCGAATTTGCGCCGAACCAGCGCGCGTGCCGCCTTGAACGGCCCGGACGCTTGGGAACGGATAGCGGAAATGGCCGTACCCGCACCTTTGCGCGTGATTTGCATGCCCACTGGCGTCCGTTCCCTCCCCGGCAACCGACAGTTAGGGATCGCACGTGTCCAAATCACTCGACAGCTTCAATTGCCGCCGCACGCTGACCGCCGGCGGCACCGAGTACATCTACTATGACCTTGTCGAGGCCGAAAAGAACGGCCTCACCGGCATCGCTCAATTGCCCTATTCGATGAAGGTGCTGCTGGAGAACCTGCTGCGCAACGAGGACGGCCGTTCCGTCACCAAGGAGAGCATCCAGGCGGTCGCCGGCTGGCTGACCGACCGGGGCACTGCCGGCGTCGAGATCGCCTATCGCCCGGCCCGCGTGCTGATGCAGGATTTCACCGGCGTTCCGGCTGTGGTCGACCTTGCCGCCATGCGCGACGCCATGGCCTCGCTCGGCGGCGACCCGCAAAAGATCAACCCGCTGGTGCCGGTCGATCTGGTCATCGACCATTCGGTCATCGTCGACGAATTCGGCACGCCGCTGGCTTTCGCCCGCAATGTCGAGCTTGAGTATGAGCGCAATGAGGAACGCTACAAATTCCTGAAATGGGGCCAGCAGGCGTTCCGCAATTTCCGCGTCGTGCCGCCCGGCACTGGCATCTGCCATCAGGTCAACCTTGAGTACCTCGGCCAGGTCGTGTGGACCAACAGCGAAGATGGCGAGACCACCGCCTATCCCGACACCTGCGTCGGCACCGATTCGCACACCACCATGATCAACGGCCTTGGTGTTCTCGGCTGGGGCGTCGGTGGCATCGAGGCCGAGGCCGCGATGCTCGGCCAGCCCGTCTCCATGCTGTTGCCCGAAGTGATCGGCTTTCGCCTCACCGGCAGGCTGAGGGAGGGCGTCACCGCCACCGACCTGGTGCTCACCGTCACGCAGATGCTGCGCAAGAAGGGCGTCGTCGGCAAGTTCGTCGAATTCTTCGGTCCGGGCCTGTCCAACATGACGCTGGCCGATCGTGCCACCATCGGCAACATGGCGCCGGAATATGGCGCCACCTGCGGCTTCTTCCCGGTCGACAGCGAAACCATCCGCTACCTCACCATGTCTGGCCGTGACGAAAGCCGCATCGCCCTGGTCGAGGCTTATTCGAAGGCGCAAGGCCTATGGCGCGACGTCGGCTCGGCCGATCCGGTCTTCACCGATCTGCTCGAGCTCGATCTCGGCAGTGTCGTCCCGTCGATGGCCGGCCCGAAGCGGCCGGAAGGCCGCGTGGCACTTGAAGACATTCCGGCCGGCTTCGACAAGTCCATGGAGACCGAATACAAGAAGGCCGCCGAAATCGACAAGCGCTATGCCGTCGAGGGCACGGACTACGATCTTGGCCATGGCGATGTCGTCATCGCCGCCATTACCTCCTGCACCAACACCTCGAACCCGAGCGTGCTGATCGGCGCCGGGCTGTTGGCGCGCAACGCCAACCGGCTCGGCCTCAAGCAGAAGCCGTGGGTCAAGACCTCACTGGCGCCGGGCAGCCAGGTCGTCGCCGAATATCTGGAGAAATCCGGTCTGCAGAAGGAGCTCGACCAGATCGGCTTCAACCTGGTCGGCTTCGGCTGCACCACCTGTATCGGCAATTCCGGCCCGCTGCCGGCGCCGATCTCCAAGACCATCAACGATAAGGGCTTGATTGCTGCGGCAGTCTTGTCCGGCAACCGCAATTTCGAAGGCCGCGTCTCGCCCGACGTGCAGGCGAACTATCTCGCCTCGCCGCCGCTGGTCGTCGCCCACGCGCTGGCCGGGACCGTGACCAAGGATCTGACCACCGAGCCGCTCGGCGAGGATCGCAACGGCAATCCGGTCTATCTCAAGGACATCTGGCCGAGTTCGGTCGAGATCCAGGAATTCATCGAGAAGAATGTCACGCGCGAATTGTTCGCCCGCAAATATGCCGACGTCTTCAAGGGCGACGAGTACTGGCAGAACGTCAAGGCGCCGGAAGGCCAGACCTATGCCTGGGACGACAATTCGACCTATGTGCAGAACCCACCCTATTTCGCCGGCATGACATCAGGCTTCGGCAAGATCGGCGATATCAAGGGCGCGCGTGTGCTCGGTCTGTTCGGCGATAAGATCACCACCGACCACATTTCGCCGGCCGGTTCGATCAAGGCGGCCTCCCCGGCCGGCAAGTACCTCACCGACCACGGCGTCGGCGTCGCCGATTTCAACCAGTATGGCACGCGCCGCGGCAACCACGAGGTGATGATGCGCGGCACCTTCGCCAACATCCGCATCCGCAACCACATGCTGGGCGAGAACGGCCGCGAGGGCGGCTACACCATCCATTACCCGTCGAAGGAAGAGGAATCGATCTACGACGCCGCCATGCACTACAAGAAGGAGGGCGTGCCGCTGGTCATCTTCGCCGGCGTCGAATATGGCAACGGCTCGTCGCGCGACTGGGCGGCCAAGGGTACGAATCTGCTCGGTGTCCGCGCGGTCATCGCCCAGTCCTTCGAGCGCATCCACCGCTCCAACCTGGTCGGCATGGGCGTAATCCCCTTCGTCTTCGAGGAAGGCACCTCGTGGGCCTCGCTCAACCTCAAGGGCGACGAACTGGTCGAGATCGACGGACTGAGCAACATCAAGCCGCGGCAGAAGATGATCGCCAGGATCACCTATGGCGACAACAGCGTCAAAGAGGTTCCGATCATCTGCCGCATCGATACGCTGGACGAGCTCGACTACTTCAAGAATGGCGGCATCCTGCAATACGTGCTGCGCGATCTTGCGGCTTAAGGGAGTAGGGCAATAAGGGAGTAGGGCAGTAGGGGAAGCAAGGACAAGCACCTACTGCCCTACTGCCCTACTGCCCTACTTTGGCTTTCCAAACCGCGCTGTCGCCGCCAGCAGCACGCCGAGCATCAGCCCGTTGAGGATGTGCCACAGGAAATGCGTGCCGAGCGGAAAGCCGCCGCAGACCAGCGGATCGATCATCCGGCAGACGACCGACACGACGAAGATCGCCGAACCCGCCAGATTGTACCAGCCGGCACGATTGCCGCTGGCCGCCACCCAGGCGCCGAAGAAGGCAAGCGCCAGGAAGGGCGGCAGGTAGCCGGTCGTGCCGTTCGACGCTTGGCGCAGCCAGTCCGGCACGGCAAAGGTCACCAGCCCGGCAACGGCGTAAAAGGCGACGAAGATGACGATCGCCTTGCCCCATTTCATGCCGAGAAAACGTCGCAGGTTGAACAGCGTGTAGGCCAGCGTGAACCCTGCAATCGGCAGCACGTCGGCCAGGATCATTCCCCTTGTGGCAAAGGTGTGGAACAGCGACGAGCCGACGCCGATCGCCACCACCCACCAGGCCAACACTTCGGCGAAGGCGCCGGTGCCGCGCTTGCGCACCTGCCAGACACCCCATAGCCCGGCGGCAAAAAAAGCCAGATTGCTCAGCGCATTGAGCGGTTCAGCCCAGAATTCCGGCCCCGTCCGTTCGCAATAGAGGTCGACCGGCGCCAGGAGAGATTGCCACATGCTGATTGCCGCCCGAATCGCTTCCATCGTGAAGTGCGCGTCCACCTATTGCGCCCTTGCCAGCGGTTGCAACGGCAAAATTTCACCGCAACGTGACTTCCCGTTGACTGCCGCTTCTGCCACATATTTCGACAATCAGAACAAAGCCGGCATCACCGGCGGGATCGGAACGGCCATGTCATCTCGAAGACCATTGCGGCTTGCGGCCGTTGCGCTGGCTCTCTCGGCGTTTGCCGGAAGCGCCTTCGCCGAGCAGGCCGACAAGCCATTAGGCGTCGTCGAGCTCTTCACCAGCCAGGGATGTAATTCCTGTCCGCCGGCCGACGAATTCTTCGCTGAGCTCGCCGCCAAGGAGAACATCGTCGCGCTCGCCTATCATGTCGACTATTGGGATTACCTCGGCTGGCAGGATACGCTGAGCCGCAAGGAAAATACCGAGCGGCAATATGAGTATATGCGCGCCTTCGGCAGCCGTTCCGTCTACACCCCGCAAGCCGTCATCAACGGCCGCAGCCATGTCAATGGCGCCAGCCGCAAGGAAGTCGACGGCGCGCTGGCCCGCATGGAGAGGGTCGGCGAAGGCATGCGCGTCGGCATCAAGGTCAGCCGGACCAGCGATCGCGTCATGATCGATGCCGGCGACGCCGTGACCGGCCCCGCCGACGCGCATGTCGTCATCGTCTATTTCAACCCGCCGCAGACGATCAAGATCGGCAAGGGTGAAAACACCGGCCGCAGCATGACCTACTGGAACGCCGTCTCCAGCATCCAGACCGCCGGCATGTGGCACGGCAAGGCGCAGCGCTACGAACTGCCGATGAGCGAGATCGCCAAGAAGGGCGGCTGCGCCGTGCTGCTGCAGTCGGTCGGCAAGGACGGCGTGCCCGGTCCGATCCTGGGTGCAGCCTTTATCCGCAAGCCTTAGATGGAGCGCTCTCCCTTCTCCCTTGTGGGAGAAGGTGTCGCCGAAGGCGACGGATGAGGGTGTTCCAGGGAACGCCAACGCCTCACTCCGTCCAACACCCCTCATCTGTCTCGGCGCTGCGCGCCGATCCACCTTCTCCCACAACAAGGGGAGAAGGGATAGCCGCGCTCAAGCCTCCGACGACAGCCTATCCGGATGGATCGCGCCGCCACGGCTCAGCCAATAAAAAACCGGCGTCAGCTTGCTTCTGACGCCGGTCATTTAGGTTTTGGGATCGTCGCACCCGATCTTTCCAAGGAAAGACCGAGGTTGGTTCGATCCGACGCAGACCCGTGGGCGGGGGGCTTGGGGTTTACGAGCCGGTGCCGGACCGAACCGTCTCAGGCAACGCCGGTAAATTCGTCGGACATTGGGGCATGAGCACGGATAAAAAAAGGCAGGATTGTGGCGAAGCATCACCAATTCCAACAGGCGTTTCGCAAACGTGACTGGACGTTGGAGAAACCGCACGGTGCTGCCGTTGCCCGGCCGGGCCTTGCAATTCGGCAACGAAAGCGCCAACTTTGGTCGGCGTACGATTCATTGCGAGGATCCAGGCATGACTGATCGCAGCAGCGGGACGGAGGATGGGGACGCATCCGCAATATTGATCCCGCTGCACGAGGCAAGACACCAACGCCTCGACCAGCCGGTGCGGTTCGACCGCCGCGAGCTGGACCAGATCCTCAGGCTCTACGGCCGTATGGTCGCCGCCAATGAATGGCGCGACTATGCTATTGACCATCTCACCGACCGCGCCGTTTTTTCCGTCTTCCGTCGCACCAGCGAAGTGCCGCTTTTCCAGATCGTCAAGGATCCGAAGCTGGCGCGCCGGCAAGGCGCATTCGCCGTCATCGCCGCCGGCGGACGCATCCTCAAGCGTGGCCAGGAACTCGGCCGGGTGCTTGGCGTGTTCGACCGAACGCTGAAGCTGGTCGAGGCGTAACCCCTTATTTTTGTTTGCGGAACTTCCGCTCGGGCAGCGATTGCGGATCGGGCGGGACCGACGCTCCACCGTTGATCGGCAGTTGCATGAACACCGTGTCCAGCCAGCGTCCGTGCTTGTAGCCGGAGCCTTCCAGGCGGCCGGAATGGTGAAAGCCGAGCTTCTCGTGCAACCGCACCGAGGCGCTGTCGGGCCGGCCATCGCCAATCACCGCGATGATCTGGCGAAAGCCCGCCGCCTTGGCTGCCTCGATCAGCCTTTGCATCAGGAGCAGCCCGACGCCCTGCCCCTTGGCGTCGGGCGCGACATAGACGGAATCCTCAACCACGAAGCGGTATGCCGGGCGCGGCCGGAAAGCGCCGGCATAGGCATAGCCGAGCACAATGCCGCCTTTTTCCGCCACGAGATAGGGAAAGCCACCCGCTACCAAACTGTCGAAGCGCGCTCCCATCTCGATACGACTTGGCGGGTCGAGTTCATAGCTCGCCGTGCCGTTTGTCACCGCGTCGGCATAGATTTCCGTGATCCGGTCGAGATCGGCCGACGTCGCGGCCCGCAAGGTGATGCTGCTCATAATTTATGCACGTCGTTCATCTGCCCTATATCACAGCAAAAGCCGGCACAAAAGAAAAGGGCGGCCATTGGGCCGCCCTTTCCAAACTCGCTGGTCCAGTCAGACCATGATCCCGAAAAGTGGAAACCGGTTTTCGGAACAGATCATGGTCAACAAAGAACGCCGTACTAGCGACGGTCGCCCATGAACTGCAGCAGGAACATGAACAGGTTGATGAAGTCGAGATAGAGCCTCAGTGCGCCCATGATCGCCTTGCGGCCGGCGACATCAGTCTCGTCACCCTCGAAATACATCTCCTTGATGTTCTGCGTGTCATAGGCGGTGAGGCCTGCGAAGATCAGCACGCCGATCGCCGAAACGGCGAAGGAAAGCGCCGACGACTGCAGGAAGATGTTGATCACCATCGCGATGATCAGGCCGACCAGGCCCATGACCAGGAACGAGCCGAACGCGGAAAGGTCGCGCTTGGTCGTGTAGCCGTAGAGCGACAGCCCGCCAAACGCGGCGGCGGTGGCGAAGAAGGTCTGCGAGATACTGGCGGTGGTGTAGACCAGGAAGATCGACGACAGCGACAGGCCGACAAGGCCGGCGTAAACCCAGAACGTCGTCTGCGCCGCCGAAACGCTCATCGATTGGACCCGGAACGACAGGAACATCACCGCTGCCAGCGGGGCAAAGATCACCAGCCATTTCAGCGGCGAGCCGAAGATCGCGTAGCCGAACGAGGTCAGCATCTCGCCGCTTGGCAACGTGGCAACCGCCGAGGCGGGATCGCTGGTGGTGGCCAGCATGATTGTGCCGACCGCGGCAAGGCCGGTGATGAGGAGGCCAAGCCCCATCAGGTTGTAGACTTTGATCATGTAGGCGCGCAGGCCCTGGTCGATGGCAGCATCGACGCCGGCGCCGGGCACGGCGCGCGTCTGATAATTGCGAACGGGATCAGCCATGGAAATCCTCATATTGCTTCTGCCCCGTCCGGTGTCAGGTCCTTTTGAACCCAGGCGCCGCTGGCGGGGCTCCAGCATGCCTGCGCCGAAATATGATGGTTCTTGGCGTAAAGGACAAGACCGTAACCGGACGTAATGCTCCGTGAAGTGCCGGAGATCCGGTTTTATTGGCCTTGCCGGTCGAAACATTAACGAGATTTAATCAAAACCGGCTCTGGCTCAAAGATTCCGCAGCACCGGCGCCGCCTTGTGGCCCAGCACCCGCCACGTGCCGGCCAGGCCGATACCCACCGTGACCACCAGTGAAAAGCCGATGGTCGCCACGGCTACCTCGGGCATGAAGTGCGATGGCAGCGTCATGATGCGCGCGACGACGTACCACGCCGCCACACCGCCCGCCGCCAGCGCGAAGATCGCGGTCGCAAGGCCGATCAGCATGTATTCCAGCGAAAAGGCCGCGATCAGCGTTTTCCTGGTCGCACCCAGGGTCTTCAGCACCACCGCGTCGTGGATGCGGGCCCGGTTGCCGGCGGCGAGCGCCCCGGCCAGCACCAGCACCGAGGCGATCAACGCCACGCCCGCCGCGGCCCTGATCGCGGTGCCGAGCTGCACCACCAGCCGGTTGACGATGTCGAGCGCGTCCTTGACCCTGACCGTCGTCACCGCGGGAAAAGCCCGGGTGACGGCATTGAGAAGATGCGCGTCGTCGGCCGCCGACGCATTCGTCTCGGTCAGCGTCGCCAACCAGCCATGCGGCGCCCCGGCGAATGTGTTGGGCGAGAACACCATGACGAAATTGATGCCCATGGTTTCCCATTCGACCTGGCGGAAATTGGCGATCTTGGCCGTGATATTGCGGCCGAGCACGTTGACGGTGATGGTGTCGCCGAGCTTCAGCCCGATCTCCTTGCCCTCCTCGGCGGAAAACGAGACCAGCGGTTCGCCGGAATAATTCCCCGGCCACCAGCTGCCCTCGGTCAGCGTTGCATTCTCCGGCAATTGTGCGTCATAGGTCAGCCCACGGTCGCCGCGCAGCACCCAGGCGCCTTCGGCCGGAACCTTGACCTTGTCGACATCGACGCCGTTGAGCGCCATCACCCGGCCGCGCAGCATCGGCACCTTGATCAGCGTGCCCTGCGGCGCCTCTTTGCCGACCAGCGCGGAGAAGGCATCGACGTCGCCGCTCTGGATATCGACGAAGAAGAAGTTCGGCGCCCGTTCCGGCAGGCTGCCGGAAATCTGCCGCCTGAGATTGCCATCGATCAGCGCCAGCGTCACCAGGAGCGTCAGCCCGAGACCCAGCGACAGCACCACGGACGGCGTCAAGGCGCCAGGCCGATGGATGTTGCCGATGGCGAGCCTGAGCGCCGTCGAGCGCACACGCGGACTTCTCTTCGCCGCCCACTGCACCAGCGTACCGACGACACGCAGCACCAGGAACGAAAAGACCGTGGCGCCGACGAAGATCGAGGCAATACGGCGGTCGCCGGAAAACAGGATCGCCAGCACCGCGAGCAGCAGCGCGATGGCCATTGCCGCGGCGACATAGAGCGGGCGGGGAAAACCGCGGCCCTCAAAACCCATTTCGCGAAACAGCGCCGTCGCTGGCACGTCGCGAGCACGGCCGAGCGGCAGCAGGGCGAAGGCCAGCGTCACCAGCAGCCCGAACAGCGCTGCCATGCCGAGGGCGCCGGGATAGAACCCACCTTCCGCCGGCACCGGAATAACCGACTGGAGTGCCGCGCTGGCCGCGAACGGCATCAGCGCGCCAAGCACAAGGCCCAGCGTGATACCGAGGGCGGCAATCATCAGGATCTGCACCAGGTAGACGGCAAAGACGAACCCGCCCGAAGCCCCCAGGCTCTTGAAGGTGGCGATGACGCCGCGCTTGCCGTCGAGATAGGCACGCACCGCATTGGCCACGCCGACGCCGCCGACCACCAGCGCCGTCAGCCCGACCAACGTCAGGAATTGCGAGAACCGCTCGATGTTCGAGGACAGCGCCGGCGCTGCGTTGCTGCGCGTGCGGATCGACCAGCCGGCCTGCGGGAACTCTTTCGCGGCCTGCTCCTGGATCGCCTTGATCTGTACTTCAGTGGTGCCGCCGGGCAGGCGGACCTTATAGGCGTTCTCGACCAGGCTGCCCGGCTGGATCAGGCCTGAAGCGGCAAGCCCGTCGGTCGACACCATCAGCCGCGGCGCAAAACCGAAGCCATCCGACACCGCATCTGGCTCGTTGACCAGCTTGGCGCGCAGCTCGAATGTCGCGCTGCCGAGCTTCAACCGGTCACCGATGCCAAGGTTCAGCCGCTCGAACAGAAGGTCCGGGGCGGCGGCGCCGAAGACACCGGATTTTTCGCCGAACAAATCCTCTCGCGACAGCACCGGCTGGGTCTCCAGCGCGCCATAGAGCGGATAGGCGCCGTCGACCGCCTTGGCCTCGACCAGCGCCTGGTCGGAGCCGTCCTCGAGCCTCGCCATCGAGCGCATGTTGGCGCTGTGCGAAACCGTGCCAAGCCGGCCGAGGAAGCTGCGTTCGGCTCTGGTCGGATCGCGCTGGTTGATCTGGAAGCGGAGATCGCCGCCGAGCAGCGTCTGACCCTGGTCGGCAACACCGGCGGAAATCGCCTGCGCCACCGAATTGACGCCGCCGATTGCCGCGACGCCGAGCGCAATGCAGGCAAGGAAGATCAGGAAACCGGACAGCCCGCCGCGCATTTCGCGCAGCGAGAACTTGAAGGCCAGCCTCAGCGTTTGCGACAGCGGCATCAGGCGGTCACCTTGCCGGCCCTGGAGGCCGGCTTGGATGCGTCCTCGATCAGCCCCGACCGCATCGACACCTGGCGCGAGCAGCGCGCCGCGAGCACCGGGTCATGCGTGACCAGCACCAGCGTCATGCCGCGTTCGGCCGCCTTGGCGAACAGCAGGTCGGCGACGTGCCGTCCCGTCGCCTGGTCGAGATTGCCGGTCGGCTCGTCGGCGATCAGGATGCGTGGCGACGGCGCCAGCGCCCGGGCGATCGCCACGCGCTGCTGCTCGCCGCCAGACAATTCGCCGGGATAATGGGTGATGCGATCGCTAAGGCCGACCGCCGCCAGTTCGCGCGCCGCCACGCCGAACGGATCGGCATGGCCGGCAAGCTCAAGCGGGACGGCGACGTTTTCCAGCGCCGTCATATTGGGGATGAGGTGGAACGACTGGAACACGATGCCGATGTTTCGCCCTCGAAACGATGCGATCTGGTCTTCGCTTTTGCCGTTGAGCAGCTCGCCGGCAATTCGTACCGCACCCGAATCGACCCTTTCAAGCCCGGCCAAAACCATCAGCAATGTCGACTTTCCCGAACCCGAAGGTCCAACGATGCCTGTCGCTTCGCCGCTCGCCACATCGAGGCTGACGCCCTTCAGCACATGCACCGAGGATGCGCCTTCGCCGAGCGTCAGCGATACGTCTTTCAGCGAAATGACGGCTTCTTCCAAAATCAAATCGTCCTATATGGGGGAAAGAGGGCTAGAGCATCCGATGCTCGACAAAGACGAAAACCTGCCTTCGCCAACAGATGTTCCTGGTCATATGGGGCCTGCCGCATGGCTTTCAAACACACTTTTGCCGCAGCCTTCGCCCTTTTCCTCGCGATCTGCAGCGCCATTTCGTCGGCGCGCGCCGAGCCCTTCACCATCGTTGGCTTCGGCGACAGCTTGATGGCGGGTTATGGCCTTGGGCCGGGTCAGGGGTTCACCGAAAAGCTGCAGGCCGCGCTTCGCGCCAAGGGCTACGATGTCACGGTCGCCAATGCCGGCGTTTCCGGCGATACGACGAGCGGCGGCCTGTCGCGGCTCGACTGGTCGGTGCCGGACGGCACGCAGCTGGTCATCCTGGAGCTCGGCGCCAACGACATGCTGCGCGGCGTTTCGCCCGCCATAGCGGAAAAGAACCTGGACGCCATGCTGGCAAAGCTGAAGCAGCGCAAGATCGCCGTGTTGCTGGCCGGGATGCGCGCGGCGCCGAATCTCGGCGCCGATTACCAGAGGGCCTTCGACGCGACCTTTCCGAGACTGGCTGAAAAATACGGCGTGCCGCTCTATCCGTTCTTTCTCGAGGGCATCGCCGGCCAATCCGTCCTGCAGCTCGAAGACGGTCTTCATCCAAACGCCCGAGGCGTCGACCGCATCGTCGAGGGTATCCTGCCCAGCGTGGAGAAGACCATTGAAGCGATCCGGGGCAATTCCTGAAGGCGAGGGTTCGCCGCCGCAACACCTTCCGCAGGGGAAGCTTTTAGGCAGGCCTGCGACCAACAAACCCCTTGCCCCGTTTGAATATCGATGATTCGCTAGGGCAAGAGTTCGATTCGAGGACAGGAGGCTTGCCATGCCGCGTCTTTTTACCGCCCTCGAAATACCGCGTGATGCCGCTCTTTCGCTGTCCCTGCTCAGGGGCGGCCTGCCCGGAGCCCGCTGGATCGACGTCGAAAACTATCATCTGACGCTGCGCTTCATCGGCGATGTCGAGGGCCATGTCGCCGACGAAATCGCCAACGCGCTCGACCGCGTTCACCGCCCGTCCTTCTCGCTGACGCTGTCCGGCGTCGGCGCCTTCGGCCAGAAGAAGCCGCATGCGGTGTGGGCCGGCGTCGCCGCTTCGCCCGATCTTTCCGCTTTGCAAAGCGAAATCGAGCGCATCTGCCAGCGGCTCGGCATCCCGGCCGACCCACGCAAGTTCATGCCGCATGTGACGCTGGCCCGCTTGCGCAATTCGAGCCCGCTCGACGTCGCCCAGTATCTGTCCGCGCGCGGCAATTTTTCGACGCTGCCGTTCCGGGTCGGCCGCTTCGTGCTGATGTCGTCGCGCGACTCGGTCGGCGGCGGGCCTTACGTCGTCGAAGAGGCTTGGCCGCTTTCAGGTGCCGACAACCGCGTCGCCAGCCGTTTGGCCGGCGCCGCCGACGCTTCGCGGATCATGCGGTAGACGGACATGGCCAGGGAGAAACTAGCAAAAGAGGCGATCAGCGCCGAACTTGGCGGCCTCGACGGCTGGTCGCTGGCCAAGGATGGTGGTTCGATCAGCCGCAGCTTCACTTTCAAGAATTTCTCGGAAGCCTTTGCCTTCATGACCCGCGTGGCGTTGGCGGCGGAGAAGATGGACCACCACCCCGACTGGTCGAACGTCTACAAGACGGTAAACGTGACCCTCAACACACACGACGCCGGCGGCCTGACCGCGCTCGATTTCGATCTGGCCAGGAAGATGAACCGCTATTTCGGCACCTGACGTTATCTGCATCTTGCAGCGAGGTTCGGCTTTCACCACATTTTGCCTCGCGGCCATGCGTGAAGTCACGCGACGGCCGCAAGGAGAGGTTGATGGCGCAAAAATCCGGTTTTGATTTCTTCGGCCTCGGCAGCAAGCCGGGCAATGAGAGCGAAGTGCGCGAAAAGTTCTGGCGTACGGCGAAGAAGGCTGCCCGGCAGATCCCGTTCATGGAGGAGGTGGTCGCCGCCTATTACTGCGCCATGGACAAGAAGACGCCGCTGCGCGCCAAGGGCACATTGCTGGCTGCGCTCGGCTATTTCGTGCTGCCGACGGACGTCATCCCCGATTTCATCTTTGGGCTTGGCTTCACCGACGACATCGCTGTGCTGACCGCGGCGATCACAACCGTCAGCGCCCACATCACGCCGGCGCACCGGCTCGCCGCCAGGCAGGCCATCGCCGACAAGAGCTGAGCCGGTACGGCGCAAAAAATCGCGCGGGAACCGACTTTCCGGCCGTCAAAGCCACCGCCGCACCCGCGTCTTGTAGGCGCGATAGGCGTCTCCGAACTTACGCTCGAGATAACGCTCTTCCGGCGCGATGACGCCCGTATTGATCACCCACAGCAAGGGAATGACGAGCGCGATACCCCAAAGACTTCCGGCCGCGACACCGAGGCCCAGATAGATAAGGGTCGCTCCCAGATAGAACGGATTTCTGGTCCACCGATAGATACCGTCGACGACCAGCGCCGTCGTTGGCAAGGTCGGTGGTATGTTGGTTCCAGCGGCCTGAAAGCGGCCCGCCGCCATAAAGATGAGCACGAAGCCGCACACCGCGAGCACGGCGCCGGCCAGATAGCGGGCGAGGGCCTGCCCGGCCATGACCGGGAGCGGCGCGAGCACCTCGAGCACGGTTGCCGCCGCCAGGAAGCCGAGGAAGATCAAAGGCGGCAGCGCAATGACCCCCGCCACGTCGGGCGCGCCCGGTCCATCCGACCGGGGCACCGCGCCGCTGGCCACCGCGCGGACGGCGACACGAATGCCGAACACGATCGCCAGGACGACTGTGCCGCCCGCCAGGATCAGAACTGTCTCGGAAATGGCCATGGCCAAATCTCCCGTAAGCCGCCAAGGAGGGCACCCTGGCCGAGTGCCGTGGAGCCGAACGCAGACATATACCGCCTGGCGGGAAATTCGTCACGTAGCTCTCAGAAAAGCGAGAATCGCTGCAAGACCTAGCTGCTTGAAAAGTCAAACTCTTGCCGTTTTCGTGGCCTCCAAGTCGCGGCAGGGACATTGCGCTAGCCGCTTTTTCAAGCGGCAGCGCGAAGACGGCGGCGGTTTCCTGGCGTGAACATCCTTTTCTCAGGGGAAATTCACCGTTTGGTAACCCAGATTAAATCAAAATGAAGCGACGGGCAGGACGCCGAGCCGGCCTGCCGCCGCACCAGTGGAATACGGGAAAAGCGATGCGCGGATTGATTGCTATAGTTTCCAGCCTGGCCCTGGTGGCCTTGACGGCGCCCGCGCTGGCGCAGTCGGCAACCAAGATCGGCCAGCACAATGCCTGGGGCACCTACAGCTACCAGGCGTCGGGCGGCGGCAAGGTCTGCTACGTCCTGACCGTGCCAACCGACAAGCAGCCGCCGACGCTCGATCATGGCGACATGTTCTTCTTCGTCAGCCAGCGGCCGGGGCAGCAAGTGTCCTACGAGCCGCAATTCATCGCCGGCTATACCTTCCAGGAAGGTTCCAAGGCCACCGTCACCATCGACAAGAAGTCTTTTTCGATGTTCACGCGCGGCAAGTCGGCCTGGGTCGAGAACGCCGCCGAGGAGCCGGTGCTGATCGCCGCGATGAAGACCGGCACCGACATGAAGGTGTCAGCCAAGTCCGGCCGCGGCAACACCACCACCTACGTCTTCTCGCTGAAGGGCATCTCGGCGGCGCTGGCCTCGATCGCCAAGTGCAAGTAAAGTCCTCGTCCGGGACGTTCACCACCTAACACAGCGACGTAAAGAACCAGCGTTCGTGCGGTCTTGCCTTCTCTCCTTGTGGGCCTGTTGCGTAATTCGCTGATTGTGATTCTCTGAGGTGGACGCTCTGAGGGAATCGCGATGGCAGTGAAGCAGACGGGCCAGTTGAGCTTGGCGGAGGCTTTTCTAGGCACCAAGCTTGTGGGCGGCACTTCGCCGCTCGACCGAT